>DATARX010000213.1:0-16376 GCA_036263955.1 Rhodopila sp. | reverse complement strand
CCATCCAGGGCCGGGTTTCGAAATCGATCCGGTCGAACGGCACGCAGCGCCCGCCCCATATCGACGTGCCGCCACCCAGCACGCGCTGGCGATACTTGTCGGGCGGACTGTGCAACGTCTCGTCGGCGACTTCCCCGGTGTTCAACGCCTGGATGTCATCGTCGGGTGCCTCGCCGCCCGATTCGAGGAGCAGAATGCTTTTTCCGGTTCGCGCGAGTTCCAGCGCGAGCGTGATGCCGGCCGGGCCGCCGCCAACAATGCAGATATTGGCCTGGACAACCGCGTTACGAACGATTTCGTCAGCGTTCTGGATCATCGTCCGCCTTCCTCGACCGGCGGCCATACCGACGGCGTGAGATTTCCATTCCGCGGAGTCAGCGCCGCGTACACCGCGCCGACGGATCGCGCGAAGGCCTCCATGGTAAAGAACCGATCGTACAACAGGGCACCTGCGTCAGACAGTTCGCGGCCGAGTTCCGGCCGATCGCGCAGCGTCAGGATCGCGGCCGCCATTCCGGCCTCATCGCCGGGGGAGACGAACAAAGCGGTGCGCCGGTCGGACAATACTTCCGGGATCGAACCGACGGGCGTGCAGATGACCGGTGTGCGCGACGCCAGCGCTTCCAGGATGACCAGCGGCAAGCCTTCATCGTAGGCGGGCAGGATCAGTGCGTCGGAATTCACCATCAGCGTGCGGGCGTCATCCTGGCTGACCCATCCGGTGAACGCGACGCGATCGGCGATACCAAGATCGGCGGCCATCGTTCGGTAGGTGTCGACCGGGCCGCCGCCGGCCATGGTCAAGGTGATATCGCGCGACCGGAGTTCAGGGGTGGCGAACGCCCGCAGCAGGTCCTTTACCCCCTTGCGTTCCAGCAGATTGCCCACGAACAGCAGGCGGAAGGGCCCGTCGCCGGCGCGCGTGCGCGGCTTCGACAGGGTCGCGGGCACGCCATTGTAAATGATACCGATCCGGTTCGGCCGCACCGCGAACGTATCGATCACCCAACGGCGCCATACCTCGCCAAGGACAACGCAATGATCGGCGGCGCGAAACATCCAGCCCAGCAATGCTTTTCCGGCCGGGCCCATCGATCCGTGGAACTGCACGATCTGGGCGGCATGAAGGTGCAGGAGAACCCGGCCGCCCGCCAGTTTGGCCGCACCCAGAAGGACCGCTTTGCGATAGACGCTGCCGCGTTCCGCGAGATTCAGATGCACCACTGCAAGACGGCCACGCGCGGCTTCCAGAAAGATCCGCCCGACGGCGATGGACAGGAACAGCGGCGACAGCGCGATGTGGCCGCCGCCGCGCGATTCCAATCGCTTCAGATCGAAACGGCCGGCAGGATCCTGCCGCATGGCGGCGAGGTAGGCCATGATGCTGCCCATGCCGCCACCAACCTGGCCGTAGGGACATCCGAGGAAAACGGTTCGGCGGTTGCTCATGGAAGCGATGGCTCCGTCATTGCACGCTCATTCCGAACGGCGGCGGCGATCATCTCGGCCGGTGGCGTCTGCGGCAGCGCCAAGGCCGCCTGCGCCGCCGCGCAGTCGATCCGGATATCCTGGCGCCACAGTGCCGCAAGCGACGGCGTAATCGCCTCCGTCGCGGGGGATTTCACTGCCATTGCCGCGATCCGGCGGACCGGCGCCAGGAATTTTGTTTCGGCCCGCAATGTGCGGGGCGAGATGCGTCGAATGGGGGTGGCGCCCAATGCACGGCCGAATGCGATCAGGAATTCGTTCCAGGTCAGATCGGAGGAGCTGGAGATGTTGAAGGTTCCGTTCGACGCATCCAGGGCCTGGACGATGGCCGCCACCACGTCGTCGATGAACGCAAGATTGCAGCACCCGTCGCCGGCGCTGCCCAGATCGCCGATCCGCCCCGCGCGCAGCAGCCGCGCCAGCCGCGTGGTCCACTGCGGGCTGCCTGGCCCGAACACGCAGGTCGGACGCAGGATCACGGCATCGCCGCCATCATCGACATACTTCTGAACGATGCGTTCGCATTCGATCTTTGCGCGGCCGTAGCCACTGACCGGTTCGACCGGCGCATGGTCTTCGGCGACCAATCCGGTGGCCGAACCATATACCGCCATGCTGCTGAGGTGAACGATCCTGCGTGGCGGACAAAAGCGAGCGGCGTCGCAAAGGGCCTGGGTTGAACGCAGCAGGGTGCGTTCATTGCCGGCGATACAATTGACCACAACATGCACGTCGCGCAACGCCGCGCGCAGCGCTTCGAAATTCGTTGCGTCAACGGGGAACGCCGAGCGGCGTGACGCTGCCACCGGACGGTAAATCGGGCTGTGCGCCAAAGCGGCCACGACGCGCGAGCCGATGAAGCCCGACGCTCCAAGAACCAGCACCGGCTTCCGCGAGAAATCGACTGAATCAGGCATCTTCTATCCAGAAGCTGAAATGGTTGAAATCAAGTGTCTGACGGCAACAGTAAGCCCTGGCAGCTGGCCCGGATCGTTCGAGATCCGGGCCGAGGCTGCCGCCACAGCGTATGGCGTCGCGGCCATGCCTAGGCCGGAACAACCAGGACGGAGGAAGCGGGACCGCCGATCGCCCGCATCTCCGGCACCGCTGCCAGCACGGTCAGGCCGGTATCCAATTCCAGGGCCTCCGGCCGCAGGTAGATGGCTCTGAAGAAGTGGGCCATCAGCACCGAACCGATCGACAGCAGCAGGCTGACCACGATCCCGGCGAGCAGGATCAGGCGCCGGGTCGGCTGCGGCAGAGTCGGCACCCGCGGGGGCTGAATGACGCGAACCGAGGATTCGCGATGGGCTTCGACGGCTTCTACGGTTTGCCGCTCACTGAAGATTTTCGATACGGCCCGGTAGTTGTCTTCGAGGATTGCCCGGTTGCGCTCCAGTTCATGGAGTTGCGACTCGTCGGCATCCAGGGCGCTGACCTGCTTGTTCAGCGCCGTCAGCTGAGTCGCGATGGAGTCGTGGCCGGCCAGGCTGGCGCGCAGATCGGCTTCGGTCTTGTTGCGGTCGGCCTGAACGCCGTAGGCCTGCGTGGCCTGCATGCGCGCGATATCCGTCTCACGTTCCAGCATGGCTTGCCGAGCGGCATCGACCGCGGGGGAACCGCGATAACGCGTCTGGGCGTCCTCCTGGGTCTGGCGATAGGCTTGCACCATGCCCTGCAAGGGGGCGGCGGCATTGGGCGTGCCCTTCTTGTTGCCAACGACGGCGCCCAGTTGCTGGTTCAACTGGGTCAGCCGGGCGGTTTGTTCGGCGATTGTGGCTTCGGCCTTCGTCAGCGCCGCTTCCAGGTCGCCCTGCTGCTTCAGCAGAATGGCCCGCCGTTCGGAGAAATTGCTGATGTCGTGCTGCTGCTTAAAGGCCTGCAGCGCCGCGTCCGCGTCCGCGAGCTGTTTGCCAACGGCATCCTGCTGCACCTGGACGATCGGCGCCTGGACGTCGCCATACAGTTTCGTCCTCAGTACAAGATACTGCGACTCCAGGATCCGCAACGTATCGGCTGATACGTTCTTGTCGGGGTTGGTGAATTCCAGGCCGATGACGCTGGATTTCTTGTCCACGGTAATGGTCAGATTGCGGGCGAACAGATCGATCGCGCGGGACATCGGATCGGTCGTGCCGGTCCCGGTCTCCTTCTCCGTCATGCCAATCGAGTCGGTCACGAAGCGGCGCGTATCCTCAAACCATTGTCCGATCGGGCCCGGCTTTTCCAGCAGCTTCGGATACATTTTGCCGATACCGATTTCGCGGATCACCGTGCGATGCAGATCGTCGCTGCCCAGGATGCTGGATTCGGTTCGCAGAACCTGTTCGGCATCCACGCCGCCGCTGTTCATGAACTGCTGGCCCGCGGCCGGCCGGAATGTGTGCTCCGTTCCCAGCAGCACCAGCAGGCTTGATTTCGATTTATAATCCGGCTGCACCGACACCGCGATCACCAGGCTGATTGCCATGACGCAGAAGAAGATCAGCAAGACACGCGCCTTTTGCGACAGCGCGGTCAGCATCAGGTCGCGCATGACCAGGCGCGGAGGAAGCGCGAGTGTATCGTTCATGATTCAAATCCTGCCAGGTTCGCATGGGATGGGCGGACGCCCAGTCGTTCGGTGGCGTGGCGCAGGCTGCCCAGGGCCCGGCGACGGATCGAAGCGATTGGGGCGGTTTGGGGATAACCGGTCATGGCGGCCATGCAGGCCACCATGAAGAACAGATCGACGCTTTTTCGACCCAGGGAGTTGCTTGTCGAATCGATTAGAATGGCGCCGACCATCAGCATCCAACCCAGCGGATGCGCGGTCGTGCGCCCCAGGTGCATCAGGAAAAGACCAAGCGCGATCAGGAAGACCGCGAAGCCCATAACGCCAAGGTTCAGGAACATCAGCAACCAGAAATTCTCGATATCCGTGGTCGTGCCGCCAAGGCCGATCTGATACTTGAGGACGTCCAGTCGATCCGGCGACACGCCAAAAAGTACATCGTGCAAATTCAGGTGATTCAGTATCAACCACTGAAGGTTGCGGACCTGCGCGCTATCGTCGAGATACATGTGTGACATGATGCGTTCGCCGATGTCGGTGCTGGTAATCAGCATCACCATCAGCGGCGGCAGGATGATGACAGCGGCGCCGATCGCACCCAGGAACCCCATGCTCAAGTTCCGCGAGATGATACCACGCACCAGCACCACAGAGGCGGCCAGCACCAGTAGAATCACGGTCGTGCCCAAGGCCGCGCGGCCGCCAAAGCTGAGCAGTCCAACCAGAAACATGGTGAACAGCGCAGCCTTGAGCAGCCCGTGCATGCGCATTCGCAGCAGCATGAAGGTGGCCATCGACGTCGACAGCGCCGCCGTCAGCGGATGGCCAAACAGGCCGGAACCGCGGAAGTCCTCACTGTCGGTGACTAAATCCTTTGGCGTGTCGTCACCCATGTGGATCGGTATCAGATGGGTCTGGGTCGCGCTTTCGCCGATCGAAATGAGAATGCTGACGACGGTGAACCCGACGATCCACCAAGCCAGGGTTCGCTTCTGCCGGTTCGTCCCGCCCTCCAGCGCCACGGCCAGCAGACCGGCGGACAGATAGCTTTCGACATAGACTGCGGCGCCGCTGAACCCGACATTGGCGATCGAATAGAACGCGCAAAACAAGATCAGCACGATGAATGAAGCCAGCGCCGGCGTGCCGCGAAAGAAGCGGATCAGGCCGGATCCGGCAGGGCGGGCCGTCATCAGCACCAGGAACGCCGCGAGCCCGACCAGATAGGTGCCTGGGTGCATCTTGACCAGCGGATTGCCGCCGGGCGTGCCGTAGTCGATGCCAAGATTCTCGAGCGAATTGCTGGAGACAGCGTATTCCACGATCACCGCCAGCAATCCGAGGCCGAACGCCGCGCGCCGCATACGCTGGTTTCCGCTGGCTTCCCGGGCATTGGTCAACCGAACCGGCGCCAGAGTACGAAGGGCCCTCATGACCGGTATTCCCGCAGATTGCGAAGTTGATCTTCGACGACCGCGAAGCCGAAGCCTATCGATGCGGTTACGTAGCGTTTGGTCAGCCGGGACGGTTCCTGCAGCATGCGCCAAAGCCATTCCATCCCGACCGACTGCCACTTGGCGGAGGCGCGTCGCACCAGCCCAAGTTCGATCTTCACGGCCTGGCCGACGCAAAAAGCCCAGCACGGCGGTAAGATCGGCCGATACGTATCGACGAAGATTTCGCTGCGCGGTGCGCCCACCGCCATGACCAGGATCGTCGTGCCCTGGATCCGGATGGCGCCCGCCAACCGCTGACAATAGCCGGCATCCCGTTCGAATCCGAACGGCGGAACCGTTACGTCACAAACTACCTGGCTCCGTGCCGCCCACTCGCGCACCGCCCGCTCGGTTGTTACGGTGTCAACCACGAAGAAAAACCGTTGCGTCTTCGGATACGGTGCCATGCGCATCAGTTCGGACGTGATTTCGCAACCGGTAACCCGCCCGACGGGAAGCCCGCACCACCGCGCATAGGCCTGCACCGGCCAGCCGTCGCAAACAATGCGCGCCGCATTCCCATAGGCTCGGGCCAGCGCGGGGGAGCGGCGGATCGTTGCGATATGATCGATATTTGGCGTGACGACCAGCGCGACGTCGTCCCGCGGGGGCCGCTGCACCGCCGCCGCGGCGATCTCGCGCGCGGACGCCATGCTCAGGGTCAAGCCAAACGGCCGGGGCGTGCGCATCGTTACGCCACCCAGGCGCGATGCGGTGCCAACACCTTAAACATCGCCATGTAGCGCGAGGCGCAGGCTGCATAGCTAAAGTCCCCGGCACGCTGTCGAAGCAACTCAGCCGGAAACCGATCACGTAACGTGCTGGCCTGGTCCATCGCCTGTGCCATCGCGACCGGGCTCCGCGCCTCCGTCAGCACGCCGTAGCGGCCATGATCCAGGATTTCAGCCGGTCCGTGTTCGCAGTCCGTAGAGATCACCGGTGTTCCACAGCCCAATGCCTCGACGATCACGTTGCCAAAACCCTCGCAGCGAGAACTCAGCACGAACGCGTCGGCCTGACGGATGTAAGGCAGCACATTCGGCTGGAAACCAAGGAAGTCCACCGATCCCAGCAAACCCAACTGAACGGCCAGCGCCTGCAGCGCCTCAGCCAACGGACCGCTGCCAAGGATGATCAGGCGACTATCGAAACGTTGCCGATGGATCGCCAGCGCCCGCAGCAGCATTTCATGATCCTTTTGCGTGACCAGGCGTCCCGCGGTCACGAAAACCGGCCGACCCGGCTGGTGAAACCAGGGGTGCTCCACCGGTTCCGCGCTGCGCGCCGCAAAATCCGGCCCAACGACCGGATTGTTGATGGTCAAGATCCGATCGTAGGACAGCCGGGCTGCCGTCGCCAACTCCTTCGCCACGCCGGACGAAACCGCGACCGCCCGACTGATCAGTGGCGACAGCAATCGATAGGACAGCCCGAGATGGCGATACAGCCGATGCTCTTGCAATGTCGTTCCCGCATCGATCGGATTGTGCTGACAGATCACCACCTTGCTGGCGCTGAAACTGATCCCCTTTGCCAGCAGCGCAGCAACGTTGTTGAAGTCGACGTTCGACAGCAGGATGTCCGGCTTATGGGTCCGCAGGAAGCGCACCAGCCCGAAAACATCCATCAATGTCCGAGAACTGTTCAAATCAACGACGTGCAGACCCGGCGGCAACTGATCCAGCAACTCACCGCGAAGCCGATGCAGCACCAGGATGACGTCGGCGCCTTGGCGGCGGAATTCCTCGGCAATGATCAGGCTCTGCCGCTCGACCCCGCCGCCGGCAAGGTCGTGCATATAGATTGCCACCGAGATAGCCGGCGCAAGACCGCCGGTGCGCGAAGACGCCGGTACGTTGGTCAGCCGTTTGGCAGGGGAGGCGGAGACCGATACGGACATTGTCAGTCCACCCTCATTCCTGAAAACATCCCGGACGCCCGTCCCAGCAGTTTCCCGAAGAACAAGCCCAAATCGAGGACGTAACGCTTGCCGTCGACCCAGAAGCGATCCCCGTCGTGGACCAGCGTATGCAGGCCGTGGGGCAATGGCCCGGTCTTGTCAGGCCGCAGTTCCGCGACCAGCGACTCGCTGAACGCGGTCTCGGTTAGCGTAATGATCTCGTGGATGGCGACGGCGGCGCCATAGGTGGCGGCACAATCCTGCGCTGGGCGGAACAAGCGGCCACCCAGGTTGAAAACGGCACCGGCCGGTCGAGCGGACCGGACATCGATCTTCACCGGCCAGCGCGCGTGCGGCGTCCAGGGCCCGGTTATCGCTGCGGCATACAGCAGGCAAAGATTGTCATGGCCGCCCACATCAAGATCGGTGCAGCCGATCCAATACTGTCCATTCCAGCGGAACAAGGTGGGATCCGCCAGCCTGGCGTGCGGGGCCACGTCGCAGACCGGGACCAGTTGCCCGTCATCCTGCAGCCGATGGATGCGGGTCGCGCCGCGCTGCGTCGATTCGGGAACGCAGTAGGTAACTTCGTTGTCCCGGAACGTGCACGGATAGGAATGATGCCGGCCGTCGTCCAACAGCACGGTCGGCGGCAATAGCGCCCCATCCGCTTCGGCGACGGACACGATTCGCCCAACGCCCCCGGTCAGCGGCATCTCCTCGCACAGGATCCGATTGGTGCCGGGCCACGGGAACGGATCGGCCAAGTAACGGCTTCCGGCCTTGGTTCGATACCAGGCGATCTTTCCCAGATCGCCCGCCAACAGCACGCGTTCGATCGGCGCGGCGCTGTACCCGATGCTCCACCACTCCGCCATCAGCCGGTCGTGCCACTTCGCCAGGAAGGCATCCAGCCAGCCGGGCATCCCACCGGGGGAACCGGCGGCGGCGGCCGACGCCGGCCCGCGTCCGCGCCCCAGCGCGGCGTCGCGCACGAAGCGCATCGCCAGCCGATCGACGGCGGCGCGAAACGTCTTCAACGGGCCGCGCGTGCCCAGCGTGCCCTCATCGAGGATTTCCGGCACCATCGATCCGGGCTGATATTGCACCAGCCGCATCGTCATCGCGTAAGGTGGGCGGTGCCACTGGCCAGCCAGCAGCCCCGGCTGGTTCAGGCTGTTGCCCGAGGTGGTTTCCAGGCGCCACAGCAACGCATCGCATGGCGGCGAGCAGGCCGGTTCGAACCGCGGCATGACGGTCTCGGCCAGCACGGTGTCGGTCAGCGCGGCGTCAATGATCCCGGAACTGTCGATCCCGGCCAGCACCACGACGGATGGCGAGCGCCGGATCGATGTCCATGCCGTCCCGCCCGCCGCGGGCGCCGAAATGCCGGTCGCGGTCTTCATCTCAGCGGCGGCCCATCCAGCGCGGCAGCACACTGGGTTCGCGGTTCAGCACGGCACCCACCGTCTGGCCACCCAGGCGTTCCAGCAAGGCCTTGGCGTTCTCGATTTCCCACTGCTTGGTACGGCCGGCGGCGACCACCAGCACGGAACCGTCACAGTAGCGTGAAACTGCCGCGGATTCAGGCGCTTCGGTCGGTGGCGTATCCAGCACGATGACCGGATAGCTGCCCCGCAGCATGTCCAACATCGATTGCAGCCGGTCGCCACCCAGTGCCAGCAGCGGACGCTCCCCGGGGCCCAGTCGCGCCCAAAGCAGGTTTTTTGCATCCCGCGCGTGGGTGATCGCGTCGGTCAGCGGCAGGCCCCGGCGCAATGCGTCGAACAGGGTTGGCGGCAGCGTCTCGACCGCGCCGCGCCGTGGCTTCTGGGGGGCGGGGTTGCAGTCGATATAGAGTACGGGTTGCGCGCAATCGTCCGCCGCGACGCGGGCATAACCGGACGCGACGAAACTGGCGCCGGCGCCCGGCGTGGGCGAAATGAATTGCACCACGAGCGGCATCGCGCTGGTGCGTCGCGCCTCGATTGCGTAATATAGTTCCACGAACGACGAGTGGTGCCGTGCGATGGCGCCAATGCCGATCCGCACAGGCGCGACGGCATGGTCCTCCGTCGCTTGGGCGACCGGCGTTGATTTGCGGAGGATCGTCAATTCGGGGTTCGACAGCCTGTTCACGTGAGATTCTCCAAATCCGGATATTGGCTTCAATCGAAATGACCGGGCCGCTGCTACGACCCTAACCTAGGGGGTGCTGGAACTCCGGCGAAATCAAAACGCATTGTCATCGGCGAAAATCAGCCGCGCGGTCCGCCACAATATCTTGAGGTCGAAGCCTAAAGACCAGTTCTCGATATAATACAGGTCATGATTAACCCGATGGACGATCTTATCGACACTATCCAGTGCGCCACGATACCCATTAACCTGCGCCCAACCGGTAATGCCTGGTTTGACACGATGTCGTGACGAATACACCGGCACCGCCTCTTCCAGCGCCAACCCGCCCGCGGTCGTCGCCAAGGCATGCGGGCGAGGCCCGACCAGTGACATGTCTCCCTTCATGACGTTCAGAAGTTGCGGTACTTCGTCCAGGCTGGTCTTGCGCAGCCAGGCTCCCACCGGTGTGACACGCTTGTCGCCGCGCATTGTCTGCTGCGTTGCATCCGCATCGGACAGGTGGGTGTACATCGAGCGGAATTTCAACACCTCGATCACTCGGTTGTTATAGCCGAGCCGGCGCTGGCGGAAGAACACCGGGCCTTTCGAGGTTAGCTTGATCGCCGCGGCAATGGTGAGCAGGACAGGCGAGATGAACAGCAGCAGACCGAACGACAGGGCAATGTCCTCGACGCGTTTGATCATGGCGCCCCAGCCGACGATGGGCCTTGTGCAGGCCATCAGCAGCGGCAGATCGAATGCGCGATCCGCGCGCCGCAGCGGCAATTTCAGCCCATTCATGCCCGGATAGATATAGACGTCGACGGGTGCCATGGAGATGCGGTCGATGATTGCCCGCAGATGCTCGCCGGCCGACCACGGCAGCGCGACGAGCACAGTGTCCACCGCATCCTGGCGAATCATGCGCTCTAACGCGTCGATGTCGCCCAGGTGCGGCAATCCGAAAATGCTGGTCCGCGGCGCCACGTCCGCACCGTGCTCGACAATGCCGATCACGTCGAAGCTGCGGCGGCTACCGGTGCGAATCCGAAACAGCAGGTCGTGGATCGGTTCTTCCGCGCCGATGATCACCGTGCGGTTCAGCGGCTCCGGTCCGGAATGGAGCCGTAGACGCAGCAGCCGGGCGCCGCTCAGGGCGCAGAAGCCGACGACCAGAAACGCCGGCAGCCAGGCGCCGCGCACCATCGCGCCCATGCGCTCGAACCCCGGGGACAAGGGTTCCGACAGGACGGCGACGCAAAAGACCGCCAAGGTTCCGACCGCAACCGCTTGCAGCCAGGCCAGGGCGATCTTCCGCCAGGGCAGTTCCCGGCTCACGATTTCCGGCGCGTCGTAGAGCCCACGTTCAAAGAAGCTCAGGATCAGGCACACGGTCAGGCAGGCCATCGGGATCACGACGGGCGAGGAGGTGAACTGCCGCGGCGGATTGAACATCGCAAAGCACAGGAAGGCCATGCAGGCCGTGACGGCCGCGTCCTGACCGATCAATCGCGCGGTTCGGCCCGCCAACCGGGCCCGAGGCGCAAATAGGGTTGTATTCCCAGTTCCGACCCCCGACATGCCGGCGGTCGCGTTGACGATGTCGATGGCTATATCCGGTTCAGCCATACCTGGCATCAGCGTGTCCCTGTCCTGTTTGGTTGCCGGCACCAGACGCGACCACACCGCCAGAACGTAGCCCCGCCCTTGTTTGCGGGATTAGCGACCGTTGGGCGCGTTACGCGATAGATGTCGCCTGACCTTCGTCTAACAACGCGCTTCAGGATCCGATCGGTTCAAGAAGCCGTTCGAACATAGGAAGGCTAACGCGCGGCGGATGGGTTTCGAAACCAAACTCTACGTGTACCGCGATCACGTGAAACGTTTCGACGCAAGCCTGACCGGCGGTAGGAACGGACTCGCGGTACGGTGAAAAATGGCGATCCGGTGGCAGAAATCCGAAGCGCAGCCATGTATGTTGCCAAGTCTTACCATATAAGCGCAGTTGTTTGCTCAGGGAGGTGCATTCGCACTGATCGATGCCTATTAGAAATATATCTCCGAAAGTAGAACGATGCGCAGACGCGCGCAATTAGTGCGGCACCCGCTCCGTTCCGCCATGGCAGTATGTCAGCTTAGTTGCCGGAGCGACCAGGATGCCATTTGTGCCGGTGAGAACGGCGATACCCTGGAACGTTTCCCTTCGTACCCAATGCGTTGCCCGAATTATCAAGCCATGGCGCCGTTGGCGCGCGTGGCCGCGGGCTGCGTGCAGTCGATGGTGTCCCGGCCGACAAAGAACATAAAAAGAATGTCGTGCATAACCAGCGGATAACCTGGGGCGCGTAAGAGGGCCGGCATTCTCAATGGCGGGCTCACAGCAGTGAAATACCAGCGTTGTGGCCGAAAGCCAACACCGTCGTAGCCACTGCTGTAAACACGGAATGCATGATCTGGTCATCACCCGCGGGCCGCATCGGCGATGGCCGTCCGCGCACGCCGCCCCCTGCCATAGGCCTACCCAGGATCATGACTGCGATCGATAACGTGATGGCCCCAGACTATCCAGGCAAGTCGGTGGCTGCCTCCCGGTCCGCCCTTGTGATGGCGAACGACGAACGAGGCGGGGCAATCACACATGCGGATGAGCCTGAGCCGTTCGATCGGGCCGAGTCGAATCCGGTCGAAGATTTCGCCAGGCGCCAACGCGTCCGATACTTTGCATATACGCTGGCGGAGGTGCCGGGATGGCGCAGAGGTTGGGGACGATCGGGATCAGGATCCAGCGCTGCTCATGGTGCCGCGGCGAATCCGTGTCGCGGCGGCGATGCCCGTGCTTTTATCGCCCGCACGCCCGAAACAGCTAATGTTGACCCTCCGGCATACGAACGACAAGGCCATTCAGGGCGTCGGTCACCGGAATCTGACACGACAGGCGGGAATCCGGCTGGGTGACGGCGGCGAAGCTCAACATGCTGGCTTCCTGCGATCCCGCCGGCGGCAGTCCAACAATGTCCAGCCAGGCGGCATCGACATAGACATGGCATGTCGCGCAGGCACATTCCCCGCCGCAGTCGGCATCGATGCCGGGAACGTTATTGTCGATCGCGCCCTGCATCACCGATTTGCCAACCGGCACTTCGATCGCGTGTTCCGTTCCACTGTGTTCGATGTAGGTAACCGTGGGCATACGTCGTTTCCTCGTCAGGCCGCGAGTTCTTGCATCGACACTGACATATCTTCGATGCGGGCGCGAGCGAACTGTTTCCGTTTGGCGATGATGCGGCGTCCGCCCATTAATTCCGGGGCGGCGTTGACCGCCTCCACCGCTTGGACCGTGCCGTCCGCGGTCAGATGGAACAGCGCGAACTTTCCCGCTTCCAGGTGACCGCGAACCGCGATCTCCGCCGTGTCGAACGGAATCCCGGCGATCTGCAGGCGCAGGTCGTACTGGTCGGACCAGAACCACGGCACTTCCGGTGTTGGTGCCGGTTTGCCACAGATCATTGCCGCGGCCTGCTTTGCCTGCTCCAGCGCGTTCGGCACGCTCTCCAGCCGGCCCATCTGGCCGTACAGCGGCAATGGGCGGCTGGTGCAGTCGCCGATGGCGAAGATCGCGGGGTCATCGGTACGCGCCGCCAGGTCGACCACGATGCCGTTGCGGCAGGTCAACCCCACTTCCCTCGCCAGTTCGTCATTGGCGACGGCACCGACCCCGATCAGGGCCGCGTCGCATGCGATCAGCCGATCGTCCCCCAGGCGCACCCCGGTGACCCGTCCGTTGGTCCCTTCCAGGGCGGTGACCTGGGCGTCGACCTCGATCGTTACGCCCCGCGCGCGATGATAGGTTTGAAAGAAGTCCGACAGGATCGGGCAGGCGACCCGGGCCAGCACGCGGCTTTCACGCTCGATCACTGTCGCCTCGGCGCCGAGCGCCCGAGCGGAGGCGGCGGCTTCCAGCCCGATATACCCGCCGCCGATCACCGCCAGCCTGCCGCCCGGATGCAGCGCGGCTTTCAACCGGTCGGCATCCGCGGCCGTACGCAGTTCCAGCACGCCGTCCAGTTCGACCCCCGGCAGCGGCAGCCGCCGTGCCCGCGCGCCCAGCGCCAGGATCAGGACGTCGTAACGCAGCCTCCCGCCGTCCGACAGGGAGACGGTTTTCGCCGTGCGGTCGATTCCGGTCACCCGCGTGTCCAGCCGCAGGTCGATCGTCGCATCCGGATAGAATTTGGCGGGTCGCAACGCCAGGCTGTCCGCGGTCGCCTCGCCCTTCAGCCAGGCTTTCGACAGCGGCGGGCGCTGATACGGGGGCAGGGGTTCCTCACCGATCAGTGTGATCGCGCCGGTCCATCCCAATTGCCGCAGCATGGCCGCCGCCGACCCGCCGGCATGACCGGCGCCGGCGATCACAATATGTCGGCTGTCCTTATTCACCCGTTGCCTCCGACTTGTTCGTTCATGGGATAGGAGCAGCGGCCGGCGGGTTCGGCAAGCGGAGGATATTTTGGTTTTCGCTGCGCCGCGGCAGAAGGTAATTCACCTCCGCAATCCCCCTGCACGTTAGAATAAAAATCTTTCTTTAGGTCGCGTATTGCACTTCTACAAAAAATTATCCTCTTATCTGCTCAAGCCGAGCGGGATGCCGGCGAACGCAGGAGAATGGAAGATGACCGACACCGCACAAAATCCGTCGCCGTCCGACCGGACCGCGTCGGTCATGTGCGGGTGCGGCCTGGCGATGCGGTGTCGGCGCTTCGGCGCCGCCTCAAGACCGCACCCATTTCCGTGACCTTGGTCCCGAAAGGACCCGTTCCATGCTGCAGTCCCATGTCATCGATATCGACGGCGCCTTCGTTGGCGCGGCCGTTCGCCTCGATAGCGGCTACCGCTTCATCGCCACCGACATGAAGCTCGACGAACTGGATGGATCTGTCTGGCCGAGCCTGGCCGACATTCAGCGCCTCGCGCGGCGCGTCTACCTCGGCGGCAGGATCAGCCGCCCGGGCCGGCACATTGAGGCGCAGGCACATTGAGGCGCAGGCACATTGATCAGCCAAAGGACGGCAATCATGAACACTTTTCCCGTTTCGCGCCGTGGCTTGCTGCGAACCGCGACAGTTGCCGCCCCGCTGGGCCTGATCGGTCCCCGGGTCTTCGCCGGCAATCGCATTCCGGTGTCGGACAGCCTGGCGGCGCCGCCGATCTGCAAAGCCGCCGCCGCGGTGCCGGTGACCGTCGTCGCCGGTAAACGGTCGCTCAAGCTGACCTGGAACGCGACCGCGATCTGCGTGGTCGGCGTCCCGGTGGCGGTGCAGCAAGGGTATTTCCAAAAGCGCAACCTGGATGTCGAGCTGGTCAACTTCGGCGGCTCGACTGATCAGTTGCTGGAGGCGATCGCCACCGGCAAGGCCGATGCCGGGGTCGGCATGGCGCTGCGCTGGCTGAAACCGCTGGAGCAGGGGTTCGACGTCCGCATCACCACCGCCACGCATGGCGGCTGCATGCGGCTGCTGGCAGCGAAGAGCAGCGGCGTCACCGCGCTGGAGCAACTCAAGGGCAAGACCATCGGCACCGCCGACCTGGGGGCACCGGAGAAGAATTTCTTCTCCATCCGTCTCGCCAAGCTGGGCCTGGATCCGCTGACCGACGTGGAGTGGAAGGTTTTTCCGCCGGATCTGCTGCCGGTGGCGTTGCAGAAGGGCGAGATCCAGGCCTTCACCCTGGGCGATCCCCTCGGCTGGTTGATCCGCGAACGCGATGGCCTGACCGAGGTCGCCACCAACCTGGACGGCGAATATGCGCATCGCGCGTGCTGCGTGCTGGGCATCCGCGGCAGCCTGATCCGCGACGACCGACCGACCGCGGCGGCGATCACCGAGGCGATCCTGGAGGCCCAGGAATTCGTTGCCGCCAACCCGGACGAGGCCGCGGCGATCTTTGCGCCCTACTCGCCGTCGGCCAAGCCGGCGCAGCTTGCCGCCATCCTGCGCACCCATACCCAGGGCCATCACCCGTCGGGTGCCGACCTGCGGCAGGAACTGGCGCTCTACACGGAAGAGCTGAAGGCAATCTCGGTGATCAAACCCAGCACCAACCCGGACCGCTTCGCCTCGAAGGTGTACGCCGATGTCCTCAGCTAGCGTCACGCCAGGCGAGGCAAGCCTCGTTGATTTCCCGCCGATCCCGCAAGCGAGGGCTGGATTCTGGGTGGTCGGGCTGGTGGCTGCCGCCGCCTGGCTCGGTGCCGCCGTGGTGATCGGCGGCATGCCCGATATCGATGACTTCGAGCGTACTACATTGTTGGCCCGCATCGCATGTGGGTTGGCGGGGTTGCTGTTCCTGGTCGCGGTTGGGGCCAGCGTGCTGCGCGCCGGTGTTCCGGCACGGTTGCGTCATGCCGGGCCGTGGCTGCTGGTGCTGGCGGTGGTGTTGACCGCCTGGGAACTGGTGACGGCGAAGTTCACTGTTCTGCCGCGCCCGTTCTTCGCCTCGCCCCAGGCACTGCTGGAGGTGTTCACCGACGATTACGCACGGCTGGGTGGCAGCGTCTGGAACAGTATCCGCCTGCTGCTCGGCGGCTACCTGATCGGGGCCGCGGCGGGCTTCACGCTGGGCGTTTCGATCGGCTGGTCGCGCGCCATCGGCTACTGGGCGCATCCGGTGCTGCGGCTGATCGGGCCGCTACCGGCGACGGCCTGGCTGCCGATCGCGTTCTTCGCGTTTCCCTCCAGCCACAGCGCCAGCACGTTTCTGATCGCGCTCGCCACCGGCTTTCCGGTGACGGTGCTGACCTGGTCCGGCGTCGCCGGCGTCA
>DATARX010000399.1:0-4358 GCA_036263955.1 Rhodopila sp. | reverse complement strand
CGATCTTCATACAGGGCCAGGCCCGAATAAGACAGCTTTAATTTCATCCAGGGATCACGGCTTCGGCATCGGTGAATTCCAGTCGCGCCGCCTCCAGGCTCGCCCAGACATAGGGCACGAACGACCGGGCGACGTCGACGTGAAATACCTCCGGCGCGATCCGCCACAGCACAATCTCGGTCTTGCCGAACACCGTCCGGGTGCACATCCCGACCGGAAACGCTTGTATATCCAGGTCCAGCGCGCAGAACGCGTTCAGGCACCACGCCGCGTTGGGGCCGGTAATCTCCAGGGTTTGCGACCGGTGGGACACGTCGACGATGCTCGCCGGATGATCGCCGGCCGCCTTCGTCGCCTGCGCCGCGAGGTCGGACGCGGTGTCGGGTGCCAGGATCAGCCACTCGTCCGGACCCAGCCACAACGCCGCACGATCGCGTGAGATTACGGAGCGGCACGGCACGGTCGGCAACAGCACGCCCAGTCCCAGTCCGATTCCGGTTGCCGCCGCCGCCCCCGCCCGCACCGACAGGCGCGTGGTTGGCGCGAGGGCCGCCAGTTGAACCGAACCGCTTGGCCGCGCCATCGGCGCGGGCTGGATGCCGTGCGGTAACAACGGTTCCGCGGCCGGCCGTGCCACCGGTCGCATCCGAAGCCTTTCGCCTGGCTTATCCACGAAGACCGGATCGGTGACCGTGACGCGGATCGTCCCTTCCGGCATCGCCACCATCAGTTCGGACCCGATGCGCGCCCGTCCGGCGGCAACCAACCCAATGGCGAAACCGCGACCCAGCGTGGCGCTGCGATAGGCGGAGGTGACGTGGCCAATCGCCTCCGGCGCGTCGGCAGCGATCACCTGCGCCCCCTCCTCCAGCAACACCGCCGGATCCGCCGGCAACAGCCCCACCATTTGCTTGCGGTCCGGCCGCGTCATGGCCGGCAGTGATAACGACCGCCGACCGACGAAATCCCCGCCGCCGATGGTCCAGCCGAGCCCGACGTCATCCGGCGTGACGGTTCCGTCCGTGTCCTGGCCGATACCGATGAAACCTTTTTCCGCGCGCAGCACGTGCATCGCATCGGTGCCGTACCGCGTCACCCCGCGCTGCCACAACGTATCCCACACACGCTGCGCCTGCGCCGGCGGCAGGTTGATCTCGAAACCGGTCTCGCCGGTGAAACTGACCCGAAACAGCCTGATCGGAATGTCGCCGATATGACCGTCGCGAACGCTCATATGCGGCATCGAACCCGGATCGACATCCCGAACCAATCTCGCGACCACCTCCCCGGCATCCGGCCCCTGCACCGCGATCACCGCCCACTGCTCGGTCACCGAGGTCAGCCAGACCCGCAATGCGGAAAATTCCGTCTGCAAGTAATCTTCCATGTGATGCAGCACGCACGCGGCGCCGCCAGTCGGGGTGGTAACATGGAAACGATCGGCCGCGAGGCGCGCGATGATGCCATCGTCTCGAATGAAACCGTCCTCCCCGAGCCGCACGGCATAGCGACACCGGCCGGGCGCCAGCGTGGTGAAATCGCCAGTGTAAAGACGGCTCAGGAACGCCGCCGCATCCGGTCCGACCACCTCGATCTTGCCGAGCGTGCTGGCATCGAGCATGCCTGCCGATTGACGCACCGCCAGGCATTCCCGCGCCACCGCCGCCTCGATCGTTTCAGCTTCGGCGGGGTAGCAGCGAGCCCGCTTCCAGGTGCCGACATACTCCAGCACGCCATCAGGGGCAGCGATGGGCGGCAACCGCACGGGCGCGAACAATGCATCGCGGGATGCCCCGGCGAACGCGCCGAACGTCACCGGCGTGAATGGCGGCCGGAACGTTGTCACACCGACCGCCTCCACGCCCTGCCCGGTCAGCGCGGCCACCGCGGTCAGCGCGTTCAGGTTTGACGTCTTGCCCTGATCGGCGGCCATGCCGGTGGTGGTGTAGCGTTTCACATGCTCGATCGCGACGAAGCCTTCATCCGTCGCGATCGCCAGGTCTTTCGACGTCACATCGTTCTGGAAATCGACGAAGGCCGACCGGTGCACCAAAGGGGCAACCGGTGGTCCCGGTGGCGCCATGTCCAGCATTCCGGCAACCAGGAACGTCCGCGGCTCGCTGCCGCCCGCCGCCGTGCCGTCGCGCAGGCAGGACGCCAGGTCGAAGACGCCCGCGCATGCGCCGATCGCGCCTTCCGACGGCAGATACGCGCCCGATTCCGCATCGAATATCAGCGGCCGGCGCGACTGGCTGGCCAGGTGCACCGACGGCGTCCAGCCGCCCGACATCAGGATCGTATCGCATGGAATGATATCGGTGCCGTTCGACAGCCTGGCGGAATGCACGCGGCCGCGCCCCTCGGTGCCTGCGATGGTTTTGCCGGCGTGAATCGGGATGCCAGCCGCCCGTGCCGCCGCCACCGCCTCACCGTCCGGAGCGATACGCTGATCGACGATCCCGGCGACGGCCACCCCAGCGGCGTACAGGTCGGTCGCGGCGCGATAGGCACTGTCGTTCGTGGTCGCGATCATCACCCTTTTGCCGACCTTGACGCCATACCGATGTAGATACGTTCGCGCCGCCCCTGCCAGCATGACGCCCGGCCGGTCGTTGCCGGGAAACACCAGTGGCCGCTCGATCGCCCCGGTCGCCAGCACCACGCGCTCTGCCCGTATGTGCCATAGGCGTTCCCGGGGCAGCAGAGGCGACGGTTCGGCCAGATGGTCGGTCAGCCGCTGCAACAGTCCGATCATACCTCCGGGATACCAGCCAAATGCCGTGGTCCGCGGCAGCAGCGTGACCGACCCGGCCAGCGCCGCGATCGCCTCCCGCACCCAGTCCGGTGCTGGCCAGCCGTCGATCGTGATGCCCGGCTCGTCCAGCAGCCCACCACCCGGCTCCGCCTGCTCATCGCACAGGATCACCCGCGCGCCGGTCGCCGAGGCCCCCAACGCCGCTGCCAGTCCGGCCGCGCCGCCGCCAACGATCAGGACCTCGCAATGGGCATACCGGTGCAGATACCGGTCCGGATCCGCCGTGACCGGCGCCCGCCCCAGCCCGGCGGCGCGCCTGATCACGGGCTCATAAATCCGCTTCCAGAACGACGATGGGCGCATGAAGGTCTTGTAGTAGAACCCGGCGGGCAGCAGCGGCGCCGCGAGGCCGGCCAGTGCGCCGATATCGAAACGAAGCGATGGAAACCGATTCTGGCTGCGCGCCGCCAGGCCGTCATAGAGTTCCACCTGCGTCGCCCGCTGGTTCGGTGTGATCCGCCCGCCGCCGCGGTCGATCGTGACCAGGGCGTTGGGTTCCTCCGACCCTGCCGACAGGATCCCCCGCGGGCGATGGTACTTGAACGACCGTCCGACTATACAAACGTCATTCGCCAGTAGGGCGGAGGCCAGCGTATCACCCGCAAACCCTTCGTACGAGCGGCCATCGAAGGTGAAGCGAAGCGGCTGGTTGCGGTCAATCCGCCCACCCTCTGTCGATCGAAACGGTTGGGTCATGCGCGGCCGCGATCGTCGATGGGGGGAGCCTCTCCCGGCTTGTAGGTCGCCGCGATCCGATCCGTCACCGTATCCCGTATGCAATTGAAGAACCGGCCGCAGCCGTGCAGGTGCCGCCACCGCTCCGCGTGCCGCCCCTTGGGATTATCACGCAGGTAGAGATAGGCCGCCCACGCCGCATCGCTTACCGAAGCCGGATCGGCCGGCCGCGCCAGATGCGCCTGGCCTGCGTAACGAAATTCGTTCTCCGGCCGGCTGCCGCACCATGGACAGGGGATCATCAGCATCAGTGCGCCACCGCCGCCGCGGCTGCCTCATTGATCAGGGCGCCGGATGCAAACCGATCCAGGCCGAACGGCGCCGCGATCGGATGCGGCTCCCCGCGCGCGATCGTCGCCGCGAACACCTGGCCGGAACCTGGTGTTGCCTTGAAGCCTCCGGTTCCCCAGCCCCCATTGACGAACAACCCCGGCACCGGCGTCAGTCCGATGATGGGCGACCGGTCCGGCGTCGTATCGACGATGCCCCCCCAGTTGCGCAGCATGCGTAACCGCCGGAACGAGGGAAACAATTCCAAAATGGCCTCCAGCGTCTCGCACGCGACGTGCAGCCCGCCGGCCTGGCTGTAGGATGTATACGCATCCGTTCCGCCGCCGATCACCAACTCACCCTTGTCGGACTGCGACACGTAGGCATGGACGGTGTTGGACATCACAACGCACGGCAGTACCGGCTTCACCGGTTCGCTGACCAGCGCCTGCAATGGGAATGATTCCAGCGGCATCCGCACCCCGGCCATCGCCATCACCACGCTGGTATGGCCGGCCGCCACGACACCAATTCGCCC
>DATARX010000389.1:0-2266 GCA_036263955.1 Rhodopila sp. | reverse complement strand
TCGGCCGAGCCCCACGCTGGGCGATCGCCTGGAAGTTTCCGGCGGAACAAGCGACGACCGTGCTGCGGGAAATCCGCATCCAGGTCGGCCGCACCGGTGCGCTGACGCCCGTCGCCGAACTCGAACCCGTCAACGTCGGCGGCGTCCTCGTCGCCAGGGCGACATTGCACAATGAAGATGAAATTGCCCGCAAGGATATCCGTGTCGGCGACACGGTCGTCCTGCAGCGCGCCGGCGACGTCATCCCGCAGATCGTTTCCGTCGTAACCGATCGTCGACCGGAAGGATCCATCCCCTACGTCTTCCCCGACCACTGTCCCGTCTGCGGCAGCCACGCCGTCCGCCCACCGTGGGAGGCCGTCCGCCGCTGCACCGGCGGCCTGATCTGCGAGGCCCAGCGCGTCGAACGGCTCATTCATTTCGTCTCACGCCCCGCCTTCGACATCGACGGCCTCGGCGAAAAAACCATCCAGGAATTCTACAACGAAGGCTGGCTGCACGGCCCCGCCGACCTGTTCAAACTCCCCGAACGCGAGGCCGAGATCGCCGCCCGCGAAGGCTGGGGCAAACTCTCCGCCCGCAACCTGTCCCGCGCGATCGCCGCCCGCCGCACCATCCCGCTGGAACGTTTCATCTATGCCCTCGGCATCCGCCGCATCGGCGCCACCAACGCCAAACTGCTCGCCAGGCACTACGGAAGTTTCGCCAACTGGCGCACCCAGATGCGCGCCGCCACCACCATCGGTTCGGACGAGCGCCTGGAACTCGGCAGCATCAGCGGCATCGGTCCCACCATCGCCGAGGAACTCACCGACTTCTTCGGCGAAGCCCGCAACATCGCCGCCCTCGACGAACTCGCCGCCGAACTCACGATCGAGGACGCCACCCGCGCCGAGGACGCCGACAGCCCCATCGCCGGAAAGACCGTCGTCTTCACCGGCACCCTCGAAACCATGACCCGCCCGGAAGCCAAGGCCCGCGCCGAAGCCCTGGGCGCCAAAGTAACGGATTCGGTATCGAAAAAGACCGACATCGTCGTCGTCGGCGCCGACGCCGGATCCAAGGCCCGCAAGGCCGCCGAACTCGGCGTCCGGACCGTGACCGAGGCGGAATGGCAGGAATTGGTTCGATAGCGGCTTGGCCAGCAACGGATTGATACCGGCCGGCGCTGACGGCCACCTGCTTCCTATCCGTCATGGCCGGGCGCAGTCCCGGCCATCCACCCCGGAAACGTTGGTGCGCAGGGGGCCGGGACTGCTCCGCGCGCGCGTGCTCGCTCGCCTGGCCATGACGGGAAGCGTTCCGACAGATCAAACGTTCTGTCGATTGGTATAAATCGGTCGCCGCCGGACCGCGTCAGCGTCCCCGTTCAAACGCCTGAATCGTCCATCGCAACGGTGACGGATCCACCCGGATCATCCCGATACGCGGGCGATTAAGATCGGCGATCAGCACCATCCCGCCCGTCCACATCACCAGCAGCAGCGACGTCAACACGATCTGGCGGGACCCGGACATGCCAAGATGATACCCCATCGCACCAATCGCCAGCAGCGACCCACCCATCAGCATCCAGGACAAATCGGTCGGGACCTGGCTCTCGAACGCAAATCGTTCGGACCGCGCAGCGTTGAGCATTTCGATCAAGGCACTCATCAGCGCCACCGTGACGGACGATGGATCGCGCCGCACGATCGCCTGCGCGGTCTGCCAGATCTGCACCCGCAACACCCCCGCGCGGGCAATCAGGTCCGGTTCAACCGCGAACGTGTCCGACGACACATAGGCCAGTTCGACCTTCGCGAACGCCTCGATCAGCGCCGTCAGCGCCGGCCCCTCCTCACCCACAATCAGCTTCGAGCGCAGCCACGCCGTGTCGATCGCATTGGCGTCATTGACCACAAGGCCACGACGCGCCTCGAACCGGGCTTGCGCGATGTTGATGGTCAGCCCCAGCGCGAACGCCAGCAATCCGAGCATGCCGGTGGTGATCGCGCCGATCCCGGCGAGGTCGCGGTCATGGGCCGTGCGCTGCCGGCCGCGCCACAGCCCGATCCGAAAACCTGTCTCGTTTGCGACATAAAGCAGCGCGAGCACCACGCCGGCGAACAGAAACAACGTCGTATCGGTCAGCACGGAGAGTGAACGGTCGAACATGAGCAACTCAGCCCGACCGCTGTAGCGGCGCGTTCGCCGCGTCGGCCATGGGACAAACGTCTTCCGGCCTCTTCCCCGCCGTTACGCAACCGGGAAAGTCCGGAAGATC
>DATARX010000368.1:0-6096 GCA_036263955.1 Rhodopila sp. | reverse complement strand
CGGGGAAGTTCCACGGCGTGATCGCGGCGAACACGCCGATCGGCTCCTTCAGCACCAGGATGCGGCGGCCTTTGGCATTCTGCGGAATGGTGTCGCCGTAGATGCGCTTGGCCTCTTCGGCGAACCACTCGATGAAGCTGGCGGCGTAGACGATCTCGCCCGTGCTTTCGGTCAGCGGCTTGCCCTGTTCCGCGGTCATGATCACCGCGAGGTCTTCGGCATTCGCCAGCATCAGGTCCGACAGTTTCCGCAGAATGACGGCGCGCTCCTTCGCCAGCATGGCGCGCCAGGCCGGATAGGCGCGGTTGGCGGCCTCGATCGCGCGGCGGGTTTCGATAGCGCCCATGTTGGGGACCTCGCCGACCGCTTCGCCAGTCGCGGGGTTCTTCACGATGATCGTCTGGCCGTTGTCGGCCTCCACCCACTTGCCGTCGAGGTAATTCGCTTGCCGGAACAGCGACGGGTCCTTCAGCGGCAGCGGCGATACGGGGTTCAGCATTGGTGGATCCTCCTGGGTTTCCTGGTCTCCCGGAACATAGGGTCTCGCGTCCGCCCTGTCAGGGTGGGCGAGGCTGTCAGGCTGGGCGGCCAGGGTGGGCGGCGTGGGTGGGCGGCCAGGGTGGGCGGCCAGGGTAGGCGGCCAGGGTGGGAGGGCAGGGTGGGCGGGTGGTTATCGGCGGCTGGGAAGGGCGGCAGCTTGGCGTAAGCGACGCGCGAGGTTACGGCCAAGCTGGTCCGAGGGGGCCTCGATCAACCAGTGAAAGACCGCGGCTACGGGCAGGCAAATCACCCCGGCTCCAGCGACGATCACCGGCAGCGGCGCATGACCGAACAACAGATGGACGGCGGATAGCAGCACCAGAAGGTGAACCAGATAGAGGCTGTAGGATATCCGTCCGAGTGTCCGCAGCGTGGGCGTGGTCAAAATGGTTTGAAGCGGACCGGGAAGGATGGCAGCCAATATAACCAGGGCCGCACCGATCGCCATCGCAGCCGGCTCGCGGCCTTGCCAGAGGCAGCACAGGCCGATGGCCAGCGCCAGCCACGCGCGACCGGGGCGCTGGGTGCGAACCCTGTCGACGCACTGCGCCACGGCGGAACCGAGGATGAAAAACGTGCTGAACCGGATCGTCGCCGCGGCCTCGGCCGGCGCACCGTGCCAGCCGGCGAAATGGGTGATCGCGCCGGCGATACCGTACAACGCGATTGCCGCAGCCGCGGCACCGGACAGGCCGAAGCGCCGGATTGGCAGCAGTAGCAGCGGGAACAGCAGCGAGATCCGCATTTCATGATTCAGCGACCACACCGCATTGTCGAACGTGTTGTGGGTGCCCAGCATCAGCAGGTGATCCAACACCGTGGTCGCGGTCACCGGTTCGGTCCAGTTGGCATCGAACCAGGCACTCACGGACGCCGGATGGGACCCGCAGAGCCAGGCTGAAAGTGCCATCGCCAGGGCGACCGCGACGGCATAGGGCAGGTAGATGCGGCAGAATCGCCGCAGGACGAACAGGCGATAAGGCAACGGACGGTCGCCAAACCAGGGCAGGGCCAGCACGAAGCCGCTCAGCACGAAGAAGACGGCGACCGCCGCTCGGCCGTTCCAGGCCAGGGACAGCGGCGACCGTATGAGGATTGCGAGGATCGGTCCGGTTTGCGGTGCGACCTGACCGGGGCCGGCCCCGCCGAACAGCGGAAAGACGTTCAGGCCATGATCCAGAACGACCACGACCGCCGCCAGGCCGCGAACGGAATCCAGCGCGTCGAACCGGGCCGTTCGCCTCGCGGTATTGTCGCGTGCACCTGTCAAGCCGTCGGCCCTGATGGGAACGGCTAGGTGATAAAGCCGGCCACTTCGGGACAACAGCGTTTTCAGCCGTCCCGGCTCAGCGAACCGGGAATATCATCGTCGGGCTCGCCGGCACCACCCGATTACGGCCGGTTCGCTTGGCCTCGTACAGCGCCATGTCGGCCTGCTGAACCAGCAGCGCGGAGTCGTCGCCCATCGTTACCAGCAAGCAAGCGACACCGACGCTGATTGAAACGATCCCAAGCGGCGAATCCTCATGCGGGATAGCCTTTTGTTGAATGTCACGGCGAATTTGCTCGGCGATCATTGCGGCACCTGACATGTCCGTGCCCGGAAGCAGCACGGCGAACTCTTCGCCGCCGTAACGTGTCGCCGTGTCCCCGGCGCGGCGGATCCTGGCGGTGATGTCGCCGGCGATGGTTCGCAGGACATCGTCGCCGGCTTGATGGCCGTAACGGTCGTTGTAGGGCTTGAAATAATCGGCATCCAGCATCAGCAGGGCGATCCGTTCTTCCGCCCGCATGGCGCGCCGCCATTCCTTGTCGAGTGTCTCGTCGAACGTGCGCCGGTTCCCCAATGCGGTCAGCCCGTCCGTCCCCGCCAGACGTTTGAGTTCCTGTTCGGAGGTGTAGCGCGCCGTGACGTCGCGGGTGACAGCGATCATCTCGCGGGGCGCGGCGGTCGCGGTATCTCGCAGCAGGCGGATGCGCGCCTCCAGCCAGACCTCGGCACCGTCTTTTTTGCAGGCGCGGTAAACCACGGTCATGTGTTCGGTCCCGCCGCGCAAGGCGGCCAGGGCCGCCGCCGCCACCGGCCGATCATCCGGATGAACGAAGTCGACCCACCGGGCAACAGCCAGCATTTCCTCCGGCGTAAAGCCGAGGACCTCCTTGACCGAGGGGGAAACGTAGCTGCGGACGCCGTCCAGATCGAGACGGGCGATAATGTCGCTGACGTTGTCGGCAATCATCCGGAACTGGTCCGCTGACTCCCGAGCGGTTGTTTCGGCACGGCGGCGGCGTGCCAGTTCCAGGTAGAGCGCGCACGCCAGCCCAAGCAACAGGACGGTCGCCGTCAGCGTGATCGAACCGATCGTCAGCACTTCGGGCCACCAGCCGGCATAGATGCCGTTGAGTGCCGTGCCGATCACCAGTACCAGCGGCAGATCGCCAACGCGGGCGAAGCGGAAATGCCGTGGGACACCGTCCAGAACGGACGTCGCATCGAATGCGCCGTAGGGTGTCTTCTGTGACAGCGGCCACAACGCTCCGGTTGTCACAGCCCGCGCGATCGAGCCGTCGACCGCGGGATCCCGGGCGATCAGGATGCCATCCTGATTGAGCAGGCCGATCGACTCGTTGGTCCCGGCTGCGATGATGTGAAGCCGGTCGAGAATAGGTTGCAGCCGAATTGTCGCCACAGCGACCCCGGCGAACTGGCCGTCGGCCCCGATGATGCGGCGCGCGAGGGCGATCGAGACCTCGTTGCCGCCGAATGGCCGGAAGGGTGGCGATAAGACGACGTCGAGCTCCGGGTGCGCGAGCAGGCCCTTGAAACAGGGCGTGTCCGCGATGTTGATCGCTACCGGCGCCGGCCCGTCGCTCGCGTAAAGCACCTGGCCCCTGTCGTCGGTGATCAGTATTCGTTCGGATGCTGGCGGGCGGATTCGTTCCGCGAACAGCATCTGCCTGCGAACAGGTCCGCTGGCTGACCCAAACTCCGGCGCCTGCAGCGCGCCCAGGGCGTGGTGCAGAGACGCGTCGTAGCTGCCGATGTCGCGATCAAGATCCCTGCTGATTGCCTGCAGCATGCTTACGGACGCCGCATCGGCGCGCCGATAGCGATCGGTTCGGCCCTGCCAGAACATGAGCGTCGCGGCGGTCGCGATGAGCAAGGCGATAACGAGAGTCACGCTGACAAGAGCCGCCATCCGGGCGTCGCTTGGAGCCGATCCGATTCCGATTCTCGATTTGCTCATTGTTTCGCGGTGTGCGCGGCAACCATATACAAAATGGTTACATTTCGGTCCCGGTAACCGAATGTCATACGCCCGGGCAACGGTCGAAACCGGCATGGCGGGCGACGATCCACCTGCCGATTTTGCCTACGTCCTGACATTTCACCGGCTGTGCCGGGATGCTACGAATCCCCGTCTTCCCATATCGGATTGGCGGCGGCTGTCCGGTCCATATTGGCATCGTAGGGCGCCTCCACCGGGGCCCACAGGTGAACCGGTACGCCGGCGATCTTGAACAGCGTGCGTGACTGCGGCCCGTTTGATTGGGGAGCAGGTGGCACAAGCGGATTCTGAGTTGTCTCGCTTGTGCTGGGGATCCGCACGGTCTCGGCCCGGGTGGTGGCGACGGTTGCCATCAGCAAAGCCGATACGGTAAAGGTCACAGCCGCGGTTTTGTTCATCGCACGATCTCCTGTTCAATCGGTTCGGACGGCTGTTAGCGACGTGATGGTCGCCATCCGCGTCAGGCACGTGGTGCGGAATACCGCCGGCGACATGCCGCCCGGCGTGCAGTCGCCCATGATGGCGGTGAATACCCGGGCGGCGTTGGCCCGAAAACCGCCAGTATTGCGTCGATTTCGCCCGGCCGCCGGGACGCCCGCCCCTGGAAACCCGCGCGCATACCAGATCAGCCCCGGGCCGTTGGTTTCAGATCGCGCGCGCGACCTCATGGCTGCCGTGCCATATCATCGTGAGCGCGACATACAGGACGATCGCCAGCCCGATCCAGGCGACCCAGCGGTGCCGCTCCAGCAACCGGGCGATCAGGCCCGCGGCGAGGCCCATCAAGGCGACCGACAAGAGCAAGCCGGCGACCAGCACCCACAGGCGGTCGTGCGCCGCACCCGCGACAGCCAGGACGTTGTCCAGGCTCATGGACACATCCGCCAGGATGATCTGCAACATGGCGTGGCGCAGGGTCTTTGCGCCCTCGGGTGCAAGCGCGTGGTGAGGCCGGCGGATCTCCCGGAACATCTTCCAGCAGACCCACAGCAGCAGGATGCCGCCGGCCAGCAGCAGGCCGATGATGGCGAGCAGTTTCAGCGCCACGGCGCCCATGGCGATGCGGATAACCGTGGCGCCGCCGATGCCCAGCAGGATGGCCGAACGCTTCTGCCGCGCAGGCAGACCGGCCACCGCCAACCCCACCACGATAGCGTTGTCGCCGGCCAGCGCCACGTCGATCATGATCACCTGGGCGAGCGCCACCAGGTCCTGCGTCCAATCCATGCTTGCCTTCCGCTATTTCTGGGTCTAGCTGGCCCTTTCCCCTCGATCGGACAAGGCAGCGATGGTTCCGCGATACTCCAGACCCGAAATGGCCGCTATCTGGGCGCCGGTGAACCGATATCGCATCTGGTTCGAAGTGGAAGCGCTGGCCGCCGAGGGGATGGCGCGGATCGGTGCGATCCCGGCGGAAGCGGCGCGGACCATCCGGGAAAAGGGGGCGCCGAAGCTGGCGGCGATGACGGACGCCGATGTGGAGCGGATCGACGCGATCGAACGCGAAACCCGCCACGACGTCATCGCCTTTCTGACGTGGCTGGCGGAGGCGGTCGGTACGGATTCGCGATTCGTGCACCAGGGCATGACGAGTTCGGACGTGCTGGATACGACGCTGTCGGTGCAGTTGACGCAGGCGGCGGATATCCTGCTGGCGGATATCGACGCGGTGATGGCGGCGCTGAAGGCTCGGGCGCTCGAGCACAAATACAGCCTGACGATCGGCCGTAGCCACGGCATTCATGCCGAACCGACGACATTCGGACTCAAGCTGGCAGGCCATTACGCCGAATTCGCTCGCAATCGCGCCCGTTTGGTGGCGGCGCGGGCTGAGGTGGCCGTGGTCGCCGTCAGCGGCGCGGTCGGGACGTTCGCGCACCTGGATCCGAGCGTCGAGGAGTACGTGGCGGAGAAACTGGGGCTGAAGGCGGAGCCGGTTTCCACCCAGATCATCCCGCGCGACCGGCATGCAGCGTTCTTTTGCACCCTTGGGGTCATCGCCAGCGCGGTGGAGCGTCTGGCCACGGAAGTGCGGCACCTGCAGCGGTCCGAGGTGCGGGAGGCGGAGGAGTTCTTCCACCCCGGCCAGAAGGGGTCTTCGGCGATGCCGCATAAGCGGAACCCAGTGCTGAGCGAGAACCTGTGCGGATTGGCGCGGATCGTGCGTTCGGCGGTGGTGCCGGCGCTGGAGAACGTGACGCTGTGGCATGAGCGGGACATCAGCCATTCGTCGGTGGAGCGGGCGATCGGGCCGGATGCGACGGTG
>DATARX010000354.1:0-7392 GCA_036263955.1 Rhodopila sp. | reverse complement strand
CCTTCCGCTAGTGGTAGTCGATTAGGTCCACGTTTGTGGCGTTGTCGGCCTCAAACTCGAAAACCAGTCGCCAGTTGGCAGATACGGTTGCGGACCATTGACCGTCGCGGTCGCCCTTGAGGGGATGCAGGCGATATCCTGGAATGTCCATCCCGGATGCGTCCGCGGCGCGATGGAGAGCCAACATACGCCGCAGCTTCGCTGCCAGTTGCGGATTGACGCCACTGCTGTCGCCTCGCGTGAACAGCCGTTCCAAGCTCTTGTGGCGAAACCGAACGATCATGGCTTGTAAACCGTCAGGCGATGGTTGTCACGATGAATTCGTGTCAAAGCAGCCGTTCCGCCCGGAAGCTGAGCCACTTGCCACGGCCGATGATGATGTGGTCGTGCACGGTGATCCCCATCGTCGCGGCCGCCTTGGCGATCTCGGCCGTTAGCGCGACGTCCTCACGCGAGGGGGCCGGGTCTCCGCTGGGGTGGTTGTGCGCGAGCACGACGGCGGTTGCGTGCAGTTCGAGGCAACGGCGGACGACCTCCCGCGGGTAGGCGGGGGCGTGGTTGATGGTGCCGATACCCTGGACCTCATCGGCGAGCAGCTTGTTGCGGCCGTCCAGGAACAGGACGCGGAATTGTTCGATGCGCTCGTGGCCCATCGCGGCGGTGAGGTAGTCGGTCAGCCGGTCCCAGGTGGCCAGCACGGGCTGGGTGGCGAGGTCCTGCCGCATCATCCGTAACGCCGCCGCCTGAATGAGCTTGATTGCCGCGGCGCCCGCCTCGCCGACGCCTTCGACGGTGCGCAGTTCGGTGTCCGGCGCGCCCAGCACGCCGCCGAAGGTACGAAAACGTGTCAGCAGGTCGCGGGCGATGGGCTTGGTGTCGCGGCGGGGCAGGGCGATGAACAGGATCATCTCCAGCATCTCATGATCCGCCAGCGAGTCCGGACCGGCCTTCAGCAGGCGTTGGCGCATGCGGGCGCGGTGCCCCTCGGCGCCGATGGGCGAAATCGGTTCGGGGAAAAGGCCGGGCAACAGCGCGGCCTCGGCCAGTGCGGCCGGTTTGGCGGGTTTGGGCATGGTCCTCGCGGCGAAAGCGTGCCGCGGAGGCTATCCGGAAAATGTTGCCAATCAGCTAACGCCGAGCGGCGGCTTGTCCAATCCGGCGGGGGAGAGGGTGAAAATCTCGCAGCCGTCGTCGGTGACGCCGATCATATGCTCGAACTGGGCGGACAGGCTGCGGTCACGGGTGACGGCGGTCCAGCCGTCGTCGAGCACTTTCACTTCCGGCCGGCCCGCGTTGACCATCGGCTCGATGGTGAAGAACATGCCCTTGCGCAGCACCGGGCCTTCGCCGGGGCGGCCAAAATGCAGCACGTTGGGCGGCTCGTGGAAGCGGCGGCCGATGCCGTGGCCGCAAAAATCGCGCACGACGCTGAAGCGGTGGCCTTCGACGAAGGTCTGGATCGCGTGACCCACATCGCCCAGCGTGGCACCCGGCTTGACGACCTTGAGGCCGCGCAGCAGCGACTCATAGGTGACGTCGATCAGGTTGCGGGCGCGGGTGTTCGGCGTGCCGGCGGCATACATGCGCGATGAATCGCCGTGCCAGCCGTCCAGGATCACCGTCACGTCAATGTTGAGGATGTCGCCGTTCTCCAGCTTACGCTCGCCGGGGATGCCATGGCAGACGACATGGTTGATGGAGGTACAGATCGACTTCGGATAGCCGCGATAGTTCAGCGGGGCGGGGATCGCACCGTGGTCCAGGATGAACTCGTGGCACAGTTTGTCGAGCAGGCCGGTCGAGGCGCCCGGTTTCACGTGCGGCACGATCATATCCAGGGTCTCGGCGGCGAGGCGGCCAGCGGCACGCATCCCAGCGAAATCGTCCGGCGCGTGGATGGTGATGCGCCTTGAGTCTACTCCGCCGTCCATAACCTTGCTCCGCCTCGGCTTTCTTCCGCCCGGGATCCGTGATTGCACCGGCCGGCATTTCGCCGATCCGGGTTGGCCGATCGGCAACACAACCGACCTATATAAGGCGCAAGATGCGCAAGCGCCCAGTCTGGTGCAAGTCCAACCTTGCGGCAACGGTGACGACGTTGCCTGGATCGGGCTAAGAGAAGCCAATGATCATCGACATGCATACCCATGCGGGCAGGCCCCGGCGAACTGGCGATGTGGATCGCGCCGTGTTGGCGACCATGCGGCCGGCCGGGGTTGCCGCGGCGGTGGTGGCGGCGATCGGCGATATTCCGATGATCCGCCGCAACAAGGATACCGGGCGGCTGGAGAAATTCCGTGACCCCGATCCAGGCGAGTGCCTGGAGGCGGTTGAATCGTACCTCACCAGTTTCGAGCAATCCGGCATGCGCATCGCGCTGGAGCCGACGGATATCCGTTCGGACGATCCGGCGCTGGTGCTGGCAATCGAGGGGTGCGATTTCCTGGAGGGCGACCTGGATCGGCTGGATGCGATGGAAGCGCGCGGCGTGCGCAGCATCCAGCTGACGCATTACCTGGTGAACGAAACCGGGGACATCCAGACCGCGCCGCCTGTCCATGGCGGGCTGACGGCGTTTGGGGCCGAGGCGGTGCGGCGGATGAACCGGCTGGGGATCATCGTCGATGTCGCTCATTGCTCCGAGGATACGGTTCGGGGTGTGGCCGCCGTGGCGACGCGACCGTTTGTCTGCACCCACTCCAATTTGAAGGAGCCGGGGCACGGCAATGGGGACCATCCCCGGTTTATCGGGCCCGACTATGCGCGCATGGTGGTGGAGGCCGGCGGGGTGGTCGGCGCGTGGATCGCGGTGCTGAACGAGGAAAAGCTGCCGGGCATGATCCGGCACCTGTTCCGGATGATCGATGCGCTGGGGATCGACCATGTCGGCATCGGGACGGATCTGCCGGCGGGCGCGGCGGCGACGGAGATGCCGGATTTCTCCCGCCATCCCGAGATTGTCGCCGCTCTATCGGATCGTGGCCTGAACCAGGAGGAGATCGAGAAAGTGTGCTCCGGCAATTGGTTGCGCGTGCTGCGGGCGGTGCGGACATGAGCGGCGATCGGGATGCCCGCAAACGGGAGGCCGCGATGGTGGCCGTTGCGATGGTGGAGGACGGCATGATTGTCGGCCTGGGCACCGGGTCTACGGCGGCGTTCGCGATCGAGGGCCTGATCGCCCGCGTGCGCGGTGGGCTGCGGATCGTTGGCATCCCGACCAGTGAGAGGAGTGCCGCGCAGGCGCGCGCGGGCGGGATCGAACTGACCGATTTCGCGCATCATACACGGCTGGACCTGACCATCGACGGCGCGGACGAGATCGCCAGGGATACGCTGGACCTGATCAAGGGCCTGGGTGGGGCGTTGCTGCGGGAGAAGATCGTCGCGGCCGCCAGCGAACGCCTGGTGATCATCGCGGATGAGCCGAAACTGGTATCGGGGCTTGGCGCGACCGTGCCGGTTCCGGTGGAGGTGGTTGGGTTCGGCTGGGAAACCACTTCGGAGCGGCTGGCGAAGTTCGGGGCTCGGCCGGTGCTGAGGCAGGCGGCGGATGGGACGGCCTTCCGTACCGATGGCGGTAATCTGATCCTGGACTGCCATTTCGGCGCGATCGCCGATCCGGCCGCGCTGGAGCGGGATTTGTCCTGGGTTGTCGGCGTCGTCGAGACCGGGCTGTTCATCGCGATGGCGACGACGGCGCTGGTGGCAACGCCGGGTGGGATCGTCAGGCTGGATCGGTAGTCCCCCAAGTCCGCCGGAAGGTTCGCCGGCCCAGGTTCGCCGCCCCAGGATCGCCGGCCCCAGGATCGCCGCCCCAGGATCGCCGGCCCAGGCTCGCAAGCGGCAGGCCGCGGCGCGGGTTTAGCGGCTAGCAACCTGGCGGCCGTCGGGCCGGGCCATGCAGGCGCTTTTGCGATGGCCGGAACAGGTGTCCTGCGCATCGGAGGCGGTGAGTCCAATGACCTGGGCGCGCCAGACCGTCCGGCCGCGTGACCGGATCGGCTCGACCCTGACTTCGCCGGCTTCGGCTTCGCGGCGGGCCTTCAGGGCGGCACTCCGCGCGGCCGATTCAGAGGAAAAGGTGCCGACCTGCACGATCCAGGTGGCTGGACGGTAACGCGCCGGGTGGGTCACCTCGGCGGCGTGGGCCGTTGAGATCAATGATATCCGCGAGGCGATCTGCACGGGCTTGCGCGTAATCGGTACGTCCATCTGCTCGAACCCATGGTCGAGCAGGGAGGCCATATGAATATCGCGTTCGCCGTTGGTGGCGGCGCCCATCACGACGCCGATCAACCGGACGCCGCCGCGGACCGCGCTGGTGACGAGGTTATGGCCGGATGCATCGGTGTAGCCGGTCTTCAATCCATCGGCGCCGGGATAGGTCTTCAGCAGGTTGTCATGATTGAAGATTATCTGCCGGTGCCAGGAGAAGCTGGGGGTCGAGAAATAGCGGTAGTAGCCGGGGAAGTCGTTAATCAGCCGCCGGCTGAGGATCGCCAGATCGCGGGCGGTGGTCCACTGGTCAGGGTCCGGCAGGCCGGAGGCGTTGATGAAGGTGCTGTGGTTCATGCCGAGCGCGTGGGCGCGCAGGGTCATCATCTGGCCGAACCGGTCCTCACTGCCGCCGAGCAGCTCCCCGAGGGCGGAGGCGGCGTCGTTGGCCGATTTCGTGACCAGCCCGAGGATCGCTTGTTCGACCGTCAGGTGCGTTCCGGGGACCAGGCCGAGCTTGGTCGGCTCCATCGATGCGGCGTGGGGGGATACCGGAACCGCCTGGCCCAGGGTGATGCGACGGTCGCGCAAGGCCTCAAACGTCAAGTACAGCGTCATCATCTTGGTGAGGCTGGCGGGATGACGCAGATCGTCGGCGTTGACTTCTTCCAGCACGTCGCCGCTGTTGGCATCGACGACGATGGAACTGTAGCGGGCCGAACCGACCTGCGCGTGCGCAGGGGTGACCAGGACGCATGAAGCGAGGCCGGCGGCGGCCAAACAAAAGCGCAACAAGTGCTTGCGCATGCGGCACGCAACGCTGGCCATTCATATCCCTTTCAGAGCGGCAAGGTAATTTTATGTTTCCGCCGCGTGGGATGTCCAGCGCAAAAGTCATGAAAACCGAAAAGCGTGAGTATGTTACAGGGCGACGCTCGCATGGTGTCGAGCGGCCCGCAGATCACGGCGCGGTGAACATGACCAAGCTTTAAGATTTTTTTGTGCAATGCACAAAATCTCCTTGATCCGTCCGGGCGTGCTTTCTATATCCGCGTTGTGTTGCAGTGCAGCAAAACGGCACCCTCACAACTATAAAGACTTGATCAAAGAGATGATCGGTTGGGGAGCTTTGACCGGTTTAGCGGCCCTGGCCGTGCGTAGCGGATACCCAGACGTGCTTTAATCATAACAAAGTAGAGGCGACAAATGTCAACCAGCAAAGCGAAAATCGTCGAAGTGACCCCGACCATCGAGGCTGAGGCCGCGACCGTCACCGATACAACCGCAGCGAGCATGAATGCGGGGATCGCGAAGGCGACGGCCGGGTTCGAGGCGACCCAGGCGAAAATGAAGGAAGGAGTTGAAAAAGCCATGAAGACAGCCGAAGAATTCGTTACGTTCAGCCGGGGCAACCTGGAAGCCGTGATGAAGTCCAGCCAGATCTGGGCGACGGGCGTGCAGGACCTCTCCAAGCACTTCGCCGCCGCGGCGCAGGCCTCGCTGAACGACAGCATGTCGGCGTTCAAGGCGCTGACCAGCGCGAAGTCCCTGAAGGACGCATTCGAACTGCAGTCTTCCTTTGCCCGCGCGGCGCTGGAGAAGTCGCTGGCGGAGTCCGGCAAGCTGACCGATGCCTCGTTTAAGCTGACCGAACAGGCGCTGGCCCCGATCACCGCGCGTGTCACCGTTGCGGTCGAGAAGTTCGCCAAGGCCGCCTGACCAGACGCTGCCCGTTGATTTGGGCAGTTGGTTGATTTGGGCAGTCGGTTGATTGGGAACCCGGGAGCGAATGGGTCCGGGTTTCGTGATCCCTTCTCCTGATTGGCCAGAGGGCCCGGGCATTTGCCCGGGCCTTTTGTTTTTGGGCTTTGGATTTCGGGCTCGCGCGCCCATTTCCGGTATTGTCGGTCGGTTGATCCCGCGGGATTTGGCGTTTGGACGAAGACCCCTCTTGCGATTGGTGCCAGTCGGCGCAATCGTCGTGATAGGCCGGGAGAGTCCAAGACCCTTTCATCGGGGCGGGGCGATCCGATATGTTGCCCCTTCTGGTCCAGGCAAGGGGGCCGGTGCCAGGCGGGCCGGCATCGGATGAGGGGACGGAGTTTTACGATTGGTCGGGTGCGGGACGGCGAATGGATTTGATCACGATGAGCGACAGTGACAAACGCGGCGGCGGGACGACGGAAGGACCGAATACGGGTGTCGTTGTCAAAGCGCGCCCAAAGACTCGCAAACCCGCGATGTACAAAGTATTGATGTTGAACGACGACTACACCCCGATGGAGTTTGTCGTCCACGTCCTGGAACGGTTCTTCCAAAAGAACCGCGAAGAAGCAACGCGAATCATGTTGCATGTTCATCGGCGTGGCGTGGGCGTTTGCGGCGTTTTCACCTACGAGGTCGCCGAAACAAAAGTGACTCAGGTCATGGATCTGGCGCGGCAGAACCAACATCCTCTGCAGTGTACGATCGAGAAGGAATGATGACGCTGTTGGGCATGTTAGCGCCATCATCGCAAGCGTGACGGGTGGAGCGGTCGCATCACTCGGGAATGACCAGGTCCTGACGGACCGTTAGCGTTTAGGAGCGTCGGATATGCTGTCACGAAACCTCGAACAGACGCTTCACCGCGCCCTGTCACTCGCCAGTGAGCGGCGACACGAGTATGCGACCCTGGAACATCTGCTGCTTGGCCTGGCGGAGGATACCGATGCCGCCACGGTGCTGAAGGCCTGCGGCGTCGATCTCGATAAGCTGCGCAACGATCTGACCGAATTCCTCGACAATGATCTCGCCGGATTTGCCACCGACCGGCCGGGTGATCCGAAACCGACCGCCGGCTTCCAGCGCGTGGTGCAGCGCGCGGCGATCCACGTGCAGTCGTCGGGGCGCGACGAGGTGACTGGCGCAAACGTGCTGGTTGCGCTGTTCTCGGAGCGCGAAAGCCACGCGGTTTACTTCCTGCAGTTGCAGGACATGACGCGGCTCGATGCGGTGAATTTCATCAGCCATGGCATCGCCAAGGCGCCGGGCCGGTCCACCCAGCGGCCGGTGACCGGCAGCAGCAGCCCGCCAGCCTCCGGCGACGGCAACCATCCCGAGCAGGAGCGGGAGGAAAAGCCCAATCGCCGCAGCCAGGATGCGCTGTCGAACTACTGCGTCAACCTGAACAAGAAG
>DATARX010000323.1:0-2255 GCA_036263955.1 Rhodopila sp. | reverse complement strand
CCGGCGATGACGATGCTGGCGCCGAGCGAGGCGATGCCCTCCGCCATGCCGAGGCCAATGCCGCCGTTGCCGCCGGTGATGACGGCGACTTTTCCCTTGAGATCGAACAGGTTCATCGAACTGCTTCCCGCCTATGCGTCCAGACGAGCATGATGGGTGCCATCATGCCGCGCAAGCCGTCACAGGGTGGCGCGCGACTCCGCCAGATGGTCGAACCGCTTGCGGAATGTGCCCAGGCCCATCGTCTGGGACCGCAATTCGATGATCAGGTCATGCATTTCCGCTTCGGGCACCAGTGCTTCCACGTCGTCCCAGCCCGGCCAGTCTGGCCGTTCCGCGAACCCAAGGATCTGCCCACGCCGCCCGGTCAGCAGCCGTTGCGCCTTTGCGGTGTAGTCGTTCGGCACGCTGATGGTGACGCGGTCGACCGGCTCCAGCAGCACCGGATCGGCTTTCGCCAGAGCCTCCTTCATGGCGATTTGGGTCGCCGTCTTGAATGCCATGTCGGAACTGTCCACCGAGTGGAATCCGCCATCGACCAGGGTGACCGACACGTCCACCACCGGATAGCCGAACGGGCCTTTGTGGGTCGCTTCCTCAGCTGCTTCGCCGACGGCGGGGATGAAGTTGCGGGGCACCGAACCGCCGACGATCTTGTCGACGAACTGGAAGCCTTCGCCGCGCGCGCGGGGGGCGACGTCGATCTTTACATCGGCGAACTGGCCATGGCCGCCGGTCTGGCGCTTCAGGCGGCCATGTTCATGCACGGCCTTGCGGATGGTTTCCTTGTAGGCGACCGCCGGTTTGTGGGTCGAAAGCTTCAGTCCGTAATCCTTCGCGAGGTGTTCGACCGTGGTCTGCAGATGCATCTCGCCCTGGCCGTGCAGCACGGTCTCGCCGGTCTGGGTGATAAACAGCGACGGATCTTCCTCGGCCAGTTTCTGCAGCGCGCCGGATAGTTTCACATCATCCTTCCGGTCGGTGGTGGTGATGGCCATCGCGTAGACCGGTGGCGTGGGTTGCGGGAAGGGCAGGGCTTCTGGTTGTCCGCCCGGCGAAACGGTGGCGCCGGTCGGCACACCATCCAGGCGGCCGAGTGCGACGATGTCGCCTTGTTTCGCTTCGGCGACTTTCGTCAACTCGCCATTGACGGAGCGATAGATGCCGCCGAGACGGGTCCCGCCCAATTGCGCGCCGTCGGTGATCGTTCCGCCCCAGACGCGGGCGTAAGACAGCTTGCCGGTGTGCCCGGCGTACGCGGTCTTAAACACCTGGGCGCGCGCTGCTCCCCCCGGAACCAGGCCCCGGCGCTCCGCGGCTTCGGCCGGATCGGGCGTGTCGTGGCGCAGCGCCTTCCACAGGCGCCGGACCCCATTGGCATGTTCGGCGGCGCCAAGCAGGACCTCGATCACCGCGCCGGCCTGCAGGTCCTTGCGCATATCGCGATACAGTTCCTCGGGCGTCGGCTTGATGTCGTCCAGCACCTTTTCCAGCAGCACGTCGTCGCGGTCGGCGAGGGTCTCCACGAGGCGGCCGAGGGCATCCTGTCCATCGGCGAGCAGGGCAGGCGGGACCTGCATGAGTTCGGACGCCTGGCCTTTCCGATAGCGGTAGGCCCGCTCGCTCATCAGGTCGACGTAGCCGGTGACGTTTGCGCCGTCGAAGATCGGCATCTGCCGCAGCACCAGCGGGCTGGCGGCATAGGCCTGCAGGCTGGCGAGGGTGTCGGCGACGCCGCCGTCCAGGGTGTCGATCTTGTTGATGAACACGATGTGGGGAACGCCCTCATCCCGGAGGGTTTTCAGCAGCGGCGCGACCATCGCGGCCTTCGCCGGCGCCGGCTCACACACCACGACGGCGATGTCGACCATCGCCAGGGCCGAGCAGGTCTGGTGGGCGAATTCGATGGAGCCGGGACAGTCGAGGATCGCCCAGGCATCGCCCAGGTAACCGCAATGGCCAAGCCGGATTTCGGTGGTCATCGGGCGGTTGCGGGGATCGGCCGGTCGCTTGACGGGTGCGCCGGCCGCATCCAGCAGGGCTTCGAAAAGCGTGGATTTGCCGCTGCTGTATGGCCCAACGAGCGCCACCGAACGGGGACTTCTGCCGTTTCTTGCTTCTGACATGGACGCGCCTCCTTCATTTTAATTGAAGGCGCGTTCCGAGACGCGGGCCCATGCGAAGCGGGCACTCGGTGCGCCCTCGCGGGGGGATGCTAGCGCATAAACGACGCATAGGGAGTCCCTAAGTGTCCG
>DATARX010000194.1:0-13034 GCA_036263955.1 Rhodopila sp. | reverse complement strand
GCCCAAACCCTGGAAGTGCACGACTTCAAGGACGGCGGCGGTGTTTCCATGGCGATGCACAACACCCGCGTCTCGATCGAGGGTTTCGCCCGCGCCAGCTTCAACTACGCCCTGATGCGCGGCTGGCCGCTGTATTTCTCGACGAAGAACACGATCCTGAAGTCGTACGACGGCTACTTCATGGAAATCTTCGCCACCATCTACCAGAACGAGTTCAAGGCGGAATTCGACAAGAAGGGCCTGACCTACGAACATCGCCTGATCGACGACATGGTCGCCTGCGCGCTGAAGTGGAACGGCGCCTATGTCTGGGCGTGCAAGAACTACGACGGCGACGTGCAGTCGGACACCGTGGCGCAGGGCTTCGGCTCGCTGGGCCTGATGACGTCGGTGCTGCTCAGCCCGGACGGCACGAAGGTGGAAGCCGAGGCGGCGCACGGCACCGTCACCCGCCATTATCGCCAGCACCAGCAGGGCAAGGAAACCTCGACCAATCCGATCGCATCGATCTTCGCCTGGACGCGCGGCCTGATCTATCGCGGCCGGTTCGATAACACCCCCGATGTGACCGGCTTCGCCGAGACGCTGGAAAAAGTCTGCATCGAGACGGTGGAAGCCGGTCACATGACCCGCGACCTGTCGACGCTGATCGGCGCCGACCAGCCGTGGATGACCACGCAGGCCTTCCTGGCGAAGCTGGACGACAACCTGCAAAAAGCGATGAAGTAACCTCAAGAAACTGGCGTTTGCCGGACGCCCGCCCCTGCGACAGGGGCGGGCGCGGCATCATTCGGTGGAGGCGAGAATGGACGATATGACCGAACTCAACGGCCTTCGTGAGTATCCGCTCGCCCGCCGCGGCGTGCTTATGACCGGCCTGATCAGCGGATTCACGATGGCCACCCAGCGGGTCGAGGCGCAGGCGATCCACACCGATACGACCGGCCTCGACGCCGGAGAGGTCCAGATCCCGACGACGGACGGCAAGCTGCCGGCCTACTACGCCAAGCCGGCGCGGAAGGGGCCGTTCCCGATCATCCTGGTGAACGAGGAGATTTTCGGCGTCCACGAATACATCAAGGACGTCTGCCGGCGTTGGGCCAAGCTTGGATATCTCGCGGTGGCGACGGAATATTATGCCCGCGTTGGCGATCTGTCGGCGATGACCGACGTCTCCAAGATCATGAGCGACGTGATCCTGAAGGCACCGGACGCGCAATATATGTCTGACCTGGATTCAACCGCCGCCTGGGCACAGCACAACGATGGCAGCGCGACCCGCCTCGGCGTGATGGGGTTTTGCCGGGGTGGCCGGCAGACCTGGCTGTATGCCGCGCATAACCCGCGCCTGAAGGCGGCGGTTGCGTTTTATGGGCCGCTGCTTGGCACGCCGTCGGCGATCCAGCCACAGACGGCGCTGGATGTCGCCGGTGAGATCAAGTGCCCGCTGCTGGGGCTTTATGGCGGGCAGGATACCAGCATTCCGGTCGACTCCGTGCGCCAGGCCGAGGCCAAGGCAAAGGCCGCGCACAAGATCGTTGACATCGTCATCTACCCGGATGCGCCGCACGGCTTCCACGCCGATTATCGTCCCAGCTATCATCAGGCGGATGCCGAGGATGCCTGGAAGCGGGCACGTACCTGGTTCCATCGTTTCGGGGTTTAGCAACGGCCATGTGCGGGATCTGATGCCCCGCACACGTATTTGAGGAGGCGATCCGGTCCTGCCTGGGCGATCTTCGCTGCGCGGCGCATGTCGCGAAACGATGAAGGATCCGGATACGATGCGGCGATTTCTGACTCTGATGGCCGGCGCGCTGTTGCTGGCACCGGCGGCGTATGGACAAACCGAGCTGAAGACACTGCTGCCGGCGGGTGATCTCAGCACCAAGGGCAATCAGATTGTCGATCACGAGGGTCGGCCGGTGCGGCTGGCGTGTATCGGCTGGAACCAGGTGAACGAATCGATCCCGTTGGAGCGCCAGACGGCGCTGATGGCCGAACAGGGGTTCAATTGCATCCGGTTTTCCTGGGTCAACGCCACCATGCGGACGAATCTCGGGATGATCGACCGCGTTGCCGCGGCCGCAGGGAAATCCGGCTTGCGGATGGTGCTGGACAACCACACCAACGAACCGGGTCATGGCGATCGCGACAACTGGGGCGCCCAGCAGAAGAACGGCCTGTGGTACGATCTGGGGGGTGCCTCCGATGGCACCGACGGCGGCGGCAACAAGGGCACCGTCACGGACGCGAAGTTCCTCGCGGACTGGCAGGCGGTCGCCCGTCATTACGCCGGAAACCCGACGATCATCGGCTACGACCTGCGCAATGAACCCCTGGACTGGCCGCACATGAGCGTGTGGGGCGGCGGTTCGGATCGTGACATCGCCGCGATGTACCAGCGCGTCGGCGACGCGATTCTTGCCATCGATCCTGCCAAGCTGATCATCGTCGAACCACCGAACAGCGATTGCCGGCGGGTCCGCTCGTATCCGCTGACGTTATCCGTGCCAAACAAGCTGGTCTATTCCGTGCATGAGTATCCGGGGGAGATCAGCGCGCAAAAGATCAGCAGCGGGCCGGATCTGGTCAAGCGCATGAACGAGATGTGGGGTTGGATTATCAACGAGAACCTGGCGCCGGTGTTTGTGGGCGAGATGGGGTCGTCGATGATCAGCGAACAGAGCAAGGCGTGGGCGGCGACGATCGTGCCGTATCTGAATGGCAACGGACCGGGTGGCTTGCGGTTGCCGGCAGGCGGGCAGGGGGTGTCGACCGACTGGTGGGCCTGGGGCCATCTCGCGGGGCAGAACCCGAACGGTTCATTGCAAGCGGACTGGAAAACGCCGCGTCCCGAACAGGAGGCAGTCTACTCGAAACTGCGCCAGGCCGCGCGACCGGATCAGTGAGCGGGCCGAGCCGTGGCTACGTGCCGGAATAGTAATGATCGTCGCGCCGGTCGAATCGGGGCCGGCGCCGCGACCGGCGCTGGCGGATGCGCAAAAGCCGCAGGATCGCGGTAAGGCCCAGGCGGAGGACCATGCCGGTCAAAAGCAGGTTGTCGCGCACGTAGTTGAAATGCGACACGCCGCCTTCCGCCCGGCTGAGATATCGAACCTGGGTGGGCAGGTGAACCAGGGGCGTGCCCTCCCAGGCGAGGCGGATCACTGCCTCCGGATCGAAGTCGAAGCGTTGCATTCCGTTGCTTTCCCACATGACCGACAGCAGTGCAGCAATCGGATAGACGCGAAAGCCAAATAATGTGTCGCCCACCCGGCGAAGTGTCAGGAGAGCCGCGCCGGTATTGCACAGCCGCCGCGATAGGACGCGGATCCACGGCGCATCGGCGCCGAACACCGGGCGCCCCATGATCAGCGCATCGGGCCTGTCGGCGGAATGGGCCATGAAGGTGCGGATGCTCTCAGCCGGATGCTGGCCGTCGGCGTCCATCACCAGGGCATGGGTGAAGCCGCTTGCCGCGGCGGTCATCATTCCGTGCCGGACGGCCGCGCCTTTGCCGCGATTCCTGGGCAAACGCAGGACGCGCACTCCGGGGTCGCCGCCGGCCATCGCGTCAACGGCGGCGACGGAGTCGTCGGTGCTTCCGTCGATGACGACCCACACGGGTGCCCAATGTGCCCTTGCCGCGGCCACCGTCCGCGCCAGCAGGGGGCCGCTGTCGAAGCTTGGGATGATGACGAGATGTGTGCCGGAGATCGCGGAACCGTCGCTATCAACCCGGCGCGGTGCGGTTTCGCGGTTCACCATGTCGGTCCCCGCTGATCGCGGGCCGCCCGCATGCCCGTCGGCACTTCGCATCACCGCGTCTTCCTGGGCTGGAACATCAAGGACGGAGAAACCGGTTCTCTGATCATGGGAGGACCTGCCAAACAAAGATCCAGCAAACAGGCTCGCACCGAGCGAGACATGATCCTGCCGCGGCTCGATACGGCATCATCGCGCGCAGGGCAATCGCGGCCTGTGAGGGATGGCACCAACCGCGATTTGAACCACACGATACACCGACCTCCCTGTCGCCTTATTGGCGTCCGCAAATCCCGCCTATATAAAAAAGCGGTTTCGGTTCAATCGGTTTCTGCTATGTCTCCGGTCGAATCATGTCAGCGGGGGATGCAACGTAGGTGATGAAGACGACGGCAGAACACCTATCCCCAACCACCGCGGCTCTGCAGTTGGCACTCGCCCAACTGATCGTCGAGACACTCAATCTGGACATCGACGCAGCCTCGATCGACCCAGATGCACCGCTGTTTGGGGAAGGTCTCGGACTGGATTCGATTGATATGCTGGAGATCGCTCTCGCGGTATCGCAGACCTATGGCGTGAAGCTGCGGGCCGATGACACCGAGAACCATCAGATATTCCGTTCCCTGGCCAGCCTGAACGAGCACATCCAGCAACAACAGGCTTGATCGATGCCGGCCGGACGGGGTGGCGGCGCGGGTGGCCATTTAATTATCGCTGCCGGAATTCTGTCGTTTCTGATCTATCACGCGACGATCGGCATCGCCCCGCAATGGCTTGTCAGCACCGCAGCCGCGGTGCAGGTCGCTGCAATCGTCTGGTTGCTGGCCGGAAAGCTGGCGACCCGATACCGCACGCTGGCGTCCGTGGTCGCCCTCGCGATTTTCGTCTCGGCAGTGCATTTCGGGCAACTGCCGGCTCGTAACGTCGCTCGGGTTGTCGGTGGCATATGCCACGCGGGTGCTTACACGGCATTGCTGATCTGGTTCGCCTCGTCCCTGCGGCGCGGCCGCGAACCCGTCGTCACCGGCTTCGCGCGCCAGATGCGGCAGACCATGCCGGTCGCGGTCGTGCGCTACACCCGGCGAGTGACGGTCGCCTGGTGTGCCTTCTTCGCTGCCCAGCTTGGGGCTTCCGCCGTCTTGCTGGCCTGGGCTCCGATTGGCGTGTGGTTCTCCTTCGTGAGCGTGTGGAACTTTCCGCTGATCATGGCCATGATCCTGGCGGAGTTCGCCTGCCGGTTAGTTGTGATGCGGCGGCAACCGCGCACGGGTCTGATCGCCACGCTGGCTGGCATGCGCCAAATTCGCCTGTTTTCTGGTCGTGCGCCATGATCGGAAGCGCCGGAACCGCTCTCCCCCTGTTGCGCGACGGCAGCGGTCCGGTTGCCCGGCAAGCCGGCCGGATCATTTCGCGCGCCGTATTCGTGGCGCAGATCGAGGAACTCGCGGCACGGCTTCCGGATGCCTCCCACGTCGTCAATTTCTGTTCGGATCGGTATCGCTTTACCGTGGCGTGGGCCGCGGCGATGCTGCGCGGCCAGGTCACGTTGCTGCCGAGCGGTCGGGACGCCGGTTCGGTGGCGGCGTTGCGGGCCGACTATCCGTCGCTCTATGTGTTGGCGGATGATGACGACAAGGACCTGCCAGGCCCGCATTTCGCCTACCCATCGCTCAGCCCTACCGGCGTGGGAAGCCAGGTTCCGGCGTTTCCCCGCGACCGGATCGCCGCGATCCTGTTCACGTCAGGCTCCACCGGCCGCCCGAACCCCAGCCCGCGCCGCTGGGGACGGCTTGTCACCGGCAGCCTCGCCGCCGGTGCGGCGCTCGGTGTCGCCCGCTATCCCGGATCGGCGCTCATCGCGACCGTTCCGCATGCCCATAGCTACGGCCTGGAGTCGGCCGTGATGCTGCCGCTGCAACATGGGCTGCTGCTGACCGCGGAGCGTCCGTTCTTCCCCGTCGACGTGGCGGCGGCGCTGGAGCGGGACCATCGGCCCGGTATTCTGGTCACCACGCCGGTGCATTTACGTGCGCTGGTGGGGGATGCCGCGGGTCCGGGTTTCGGCACGTCATGCCGCGCCGGCTTTGTCCTGTCGGCAACGGCCCCGCTCTCCGGCGATCTGGCCGAACGCACCGAGGCAACCTTCGGTGCGCCGGTTTTTGAGATCTACGGGTGTTCCGAGGCCGGCCAGCTCGCCACGCGCCGCACCGTCGAAGGACCGGTCTGGCGCTGCCTGGAGGGGTTTCGCCTGCACCGTGATACCGTCGGCTGGTGGGCTTCGGGACCCGACGAAGCGGATGTTCGGCTCGCCGATGAGATCGAGCCGGCCGCGGGCGGCGGATTCACCCTGCAGGGCCGCACCGCGGATATGGTCAACATTGCCGGCAAGCGCAGTTCGCTTGCCTATCTGACACGCCAGCTTATCGCCATCGACGGGGTCGAGGATGGCGTATTCCTGATGCCCGAGGGCCAGGCGGATGCCGTCACGCCGCGGCTGGCCGCCGTCGCGGTTGCCCCCGGCCTGACCGCCGAAGAGATCCTGCGCCGGCTGCGCGGGCAGATCGACGACGCCTTCCTGCCGCGTCCGCTGCGCGTGGTCGATGCATTGCCGCGCGATGCGCTGGGGAAGCTGCCGCGGTCGGAGATCCTTCGCCTGGCCACCCTGGGTTCGCCGCCCGCCCCGCTATTGCTGCGGTTTTCCGCCGATCATCCCGCCGGACCCGGCCATTTCCCGGGCAATCCGGTCATTCCCGGGGCCGCGCTACTGGACGAATTGGTCGCCGCCTTGTTCCCGGCCGGTTGGTCCGGAACGGTCGAAGCCGCGAAATTCCATCATCCGGTCCGTCCCGGTGACACCGTTGCGGTCACCCACCAAACCGAGGGGGATGCAACGCGCTTCCAATGCCACCTGGAGGCCAGTGAACAGTTGGTCCTTTCTGGCGTCCTGAGGACCCAATTTCCGTCGCGGTGAACACGCCGCGCCCATCGGCCGACTGTAGCGCCCGCCGGGAGATCGGATCGATGGCCGTTCTCCGCGGCGCCGTCTGGGTCGCGCGGACGCTCGGCCGGCCGCTCACGCGCATGATCGTCGCGGCGGTTTGCACTGCATTCGCCGTGTTCCACGCGGAGGCCCGCACGGCCTCCCGCCTTTATCTGGCACGCGTGCTCGGCCGGGCGCCGCGGGCGCGCGATATCCTGAGGCACTTCTTCACCTTCGGCACGACCGTGCTGGACCGCGTCTACCTGCTCAACGACGAGGCCCATCGGTTCGAGATTACCATCCATGGCGAGGAGATCGTCACTGAAATCCTTGCCCAGGGCGGTGGATGCCTGCTGCTGGGCGCGCACCACGGCAGCTTCGAGGTCCTTCGCCTGGTGGGGCGCAACCAACCGGATCTCCGTGTCAGCCTCGCCATGTACGAGGAAACCGGCCGCAAGATCGGTGCCGCGCTGAACGCGATCAACCCGCATTTGGCGCCCAGCATCATCGGGTTGGGCACGCCCGGCGCGATGATCGAGATTCGGGACTGCCTGGAACAAGGCGGCTTCGTCGGCATGCTGGCGGACCGTACCCTCGCCACCGACGTGCCGATCAGGCTTGATTTCCTGGGCGCCCCGGCGGCCTTTCCGACCGGCCCCGCCCGGCTCGCGGCGTTGCTGCGGCCACAGGTCGTGCTGATGGTTGGCCTTTTTCGCGGCGGGAATCGCTACGAGATTCATTTCGAACGGCTGGACGCGCCGGTCGAGCGGCTGGATGCGCCGGCGTCGGCCAAATCGGACCCGGCGGACACCACGCGGCTGATCGCGCATTACGTCGCGCGGCTTGAGCATTATTGCCGATTGGCGCCCTATAACTGGTTCAATTTTTTCGATTTCTGGGCATAGGATGAAGCTGCTGCGTTGCATGGCCTTGGCTGCCTCGCTGGGATTTCCAGCAGTGTCCGCCGCGCGTGCCGACAGCGTCGCCCCGGTCACGCTGGACCAGTTGATGGCCAGCCTGCGCAGCGTCCGGCATGTTGAAGCCCGCTACGTCGAGCATCGCCATCTTCATGTGCTGCGCACGCCGATCGAGACGCGTGGCACATTGTCTTTCAATGCGCCGGACCACCTGGAAAAGGCGACCGATCCGGCCGCTGATGGGTCCGTGGAGCGGCTGGCCATCGACGGCGACCGCCTGACCATCGATCGCGGGACGGGCGGCGCGCCGATCGTCGTTTCCCTGCATGAGCATCCGGAGATCGGCGTGCTGGTGGAAAGCATCCGCGCGACGTTGTCCGGCGATGCCGACGCGCTGCGCCGGACGTTCGACATCACGCTGTCCGGTTCATTGGCCCACTGGCAACTGGTGCTGCAGCCCCGCGATGCCGCGCAGCATCAGACCCTGCAATGGATGCGGGTCAGCGGCTACGCGGAACGCATCACCGCGATCGACACGGCGAACGGTGACGGCGACCGGTCGGAGATGGCGATCGTCGAGCAGTCACGTTGACGGCGCGCCGTATCGCGATCGTGGCCTGGATCGCCGTCGTCGCGGCTTCCACGCTGATCGTGGCGCGACTGCACATCAACACCGACATGTCGGCCTTCCTGCCACGCTCGGCGTCACCGGCGCAGAAGATTCTGGTCGACCAATTTCGTGATGGCGTCGTCTCGCGCCTGGTACTGGTGGCGATCGAAGGCGTCCCGGCAGATCGCTCTGCTGCCATCAGCAAACAACTTGCCGGCCGCTTGCGCGGTAACGCCGAATTTGTCGCGGTGGAAAACGGCGAAGCGAGCGGCTTCGAGCGCGATCGCGATTTTCTTTGGTCTCATCGCTATTTGCTAAGTGATCAGGTGCAGTCAGACCGTTTCACCGGCGCAGCCCTGCACACCCAGCTTGAACACGATCTGTCGGACCTCGGGTCGGCAGCCGGTTTCCTGCTGGAACGCACCCTGGCTGCCGACCCGACCGGCGAAATGCTGTACCTGCTCCAACAGCAGCAGGGCGGTGGAGGCGGCGGGCCTCAGCACCACGATGGCGTCTGGATATCGCCCGACGGCAACCGCGCGCTGATGCTTGTGCGTCTGCGTGCCGCAGGGTCCGACATCGACAGCGCGCAACGGGCGCTCCAAACGATCCGGTCCGCGTTCGCCCAGGTCGCACAAGACCAGGTCGCACAAGACCAGGTCGCACAAAACCAGGCCGCGCGACACCAGGCCGTGCAAAACGAGGCCGCGCGACACCGGGCCGCGCAAAACGAGGTCGCACAAAACCAGGCCGCCCGGCTCGTCATGACCGGGCCGCCGGTCTTCGCGGTCGAGGCGCGGGACCGGATCAAATCCGATGCGACGCGGCTGTCGGTGCTGGCCAGCCTGTTCGTCGCAACGTTCCTGCTTGTCGTCTATCGCTCCCCGCGCGTCCTGCTGCTTGCCGTCATCCCAGTGGTCAGTGGCGCTGTGGTCGGGGTGGCCGCGGTCGGCCTGGCGTTCCGAACCATTCACGGCATCACGTTGGGGTTCGGCGCGACACTGATCGGAGAGGCGGTGGACTATGCCGTGTACCTGTTCACGCAGACCGCGCCGGACAGCCCGGTCGAGGTGACGATCCGCCGCATCTGGCCGACGCTGCGGCTGGGCGTGCTGACCTCGATCTGCGGGTTCTCGGCGATGTTGCTGTCCCGCTTTGAAGGCTTTGCCCAGCTTGGCCTGTTCACCATCACCGGCCTTGCCGTGGCGGTCTGCGTGACACGCTGGGTGCTGCCCGTCCTGATCCCGGCAGGATTCGCAGGGGTTCGGCAGTCCCATACGATGCTGCGCATCGCGATCGGCGTGACGGGTTTGCATCGTCTCCGATTCATCGTCGCGGCCGTGGTGGTGGTCGCCGCGGCCTCGCTCGTTTTCGGCAAAGGTGCATTCTGGGCGGGAGATCTCGCCAGCCTCAGTCCGGTGCCGCCGGCGGAGCAGCGGCTGGACCAGTCGCTGCGGCACGATATGCAGGCGCGCGATGCCAGCTTTCTGGTCGTTGTCCGGCGCCCCGACCAGGAATCCGCCCTCGAGGCCGCGGAGCGGCTGACCGGTTTGCTCGCGCCTGTCATCCGACAGGGTGGCCTTGCCGGACTGGATACGCCGACGCGGTACCTGCCGAGCCTGGCGGCGCAGCGGGCGCGGCAGGCGGCACTGCCGGATCCGGCAACGCTGCAGGGCGAACTCGATACCGCGCTGCGGGATTTGCCGTTTCAACCAGGATTATTCGCCCCCTTCATCGATGCCGTCGGCAAGGCTCGGTCCAGCCCGCTGATCGATCGATCGGCTCTTGATGGTACGTCGCTCTCGCTCAGGCTTGACTCGCTCCTGTCGCGGCAGAGGGATGGCTGGATCGCGATGCTGTCGCTGCGAGGCGTCACCGCACCCGCGTCAATCGACCGCGCGATCGCCGGCGAACCTGATGCCGTCCTGGTCGACCTCAAGGCCGAATCGAATCGCCTGCTGGGCGTCTATTTGCGGGAGGGGGCCAGCCTTTCGGGCCTGGGCGCGGCGGCGATCACCGTGCTGCTGGCAATCAGCCTCCGGTCGTTGCCGCGCCTGCTGACCGTTATCGCGCCCCTGGTCGCTGCCGTCGTGACCACGCTGGCCGTGCTACGCCTGGGCGGGCACGCATTATCGATCTTCAACCTGTTTGGCATGCTGCTGGTGGTCGCCATCGGATCCAATTACTGCCTGTTCTTCGACCGGCAGCGAGGCGACCCGGCCGGACTGCCACGCGTGATGGCCTCCCTGCTGCTCGCCAACGTATGCACCGTGGCGGGGTTCGGCGTTCTGGCCCTGTCGCGCACGCCGGTGTTGCACGATCTTGGCGCGCCAGTGGCCATCGGCACGCTTCTCAGCCTACTATTCGCGGCGATCATCATGTCACCGGCCAATAGATCCTCCGCACCCGATGCCGTTGCCCGCTGAAGTCCACCCGCCCGGGCGTTCCGGCGACAACCCAAGCGGCCTGCTCGTGATGGTGCCCGGCATGGGCATGCGGGAGGCTGACTTTCAGGCCCAGGGCATGGTCGCGGCCGTCGAGCGGCGCGGTTGGCCGATGACCGTCGCGACCGTCGATCCGGGCGTGGACGCCTATCTGGATGGTTCGCTGGAGGCACGCCTGTTGGACGGCATCGCCAAGGCGCGGCGGGCGGCCGGGGCGCAACGGATCTGGTTGGCCGGCATCAGCCTCGGTTGCCAGGGGATCCTCCGCTGCGTCCGCGCCCGGCCTGGCCTGGCGGAGGGGCTGATGCTGATCACGCCCTATCTTGCGAGCACCGGCGTCATCGCGGACATCGTCCGGACCGGTGGATTGCGATGCTGGGCGGCGGCGAACGGCGGGCGGGACGAACCTGACCGCGCCCTGTTGACATGGCTCGCGACGACGCCGCTTACCGAACTTCCCCGTTTACAGGTCGGCCGAGCGCTCGGCGACCGCTTTGCGATGACGGCGGCGCTGCTGGCGGAGCTGATCCCGGCCGGCCAGACCGTCGATGTGCCTGGAGAACATGATTGGACCAGTTGGAACGCGCTTTGGCAGTTGATGCTGGATCAGGATCCATTCGGATGCCAGGCGGCCTTGGTATCCTGATGCGGCGCCACTGGTTCGTCTTGCTGGGGATCCTGTTGGGTGGCTTGGCCGGCTGCGGCACCATGCCGATCCCGTCGCAGGTCTCGCACGACGACGAGGCCGCGTACACGGCGGTCGATCCCTATTACCTGGAGTTCTGCGCACTGTCGGAAATCCAGAAGAAGCCGGGCTATGGGGCCGACATCAGGGGCGGCGTGGGTGGCCACTCGACGATCTACCTGAACGGGGTCTGCCGTGTCGGGGACGGCTATCCGGAGGTCAAGCTGTGCACCGACGATCCGGCATCGAATGGTGTCGGCCTGAGCGTGAACGCCCATTTCGCCAATGCCAACTGGGTGGCGATCCCCGGCCGCGACTTCTTCTATCACGGCGACCTGAAGCCGGGCCAGGCGCTCACGCGCGCCGTCTACAATGCGACGAAGGCGCACGCGAAGCGCCTGGGACTCTATGACGCCATCCGCTTCCATGACGTCGTGTTCGACGATATGCCGCCGGGCTACAAGCGCGACGCCTTCAAGTATGAGGTCTCCATCGGGACGGACTACGCGATCGGCTACGCGCGGGACCGGTATTGCGCGCGCGTGCCGGTTTCCGCGGCGCAAATGGCTCACATCGTCGATTTCCTGAACGGGCTGAATCGCCCGTACCGGGACGGCAAGGCGGTCTATGAATGGAGCGTGCTGAACGACAATTGCATCCACGTCGCCCATAATGCGTTGTCGTCCATCGGCTTCTGGCCGATGTGGCCGACGCACCGGTTTATCCTGGTGGCGGCGTTTGACTTCCCGGTACCCAAGAACGAATTCGTTAATATCATGCGTCGCGCGAATGACATGCCGGTGGGAAATCTGCTCGCCGTCTGGAATGACCAATCCGCTCGACGAGCGCTGCTTGCCGGCGAGGGGCTTCCTGCGCGGCCGGGGGCGATCGCAACGTTTGAGCCGGTTACCAAGGACAACGCGGTGTACAACACCGACCTGGAACTGATCTTTTATGACGAGCCGGTGTTCGGACACTACGAAGAATGGTATCGCCAGATCGCGGCTCAGTCGCGCTATACCGATTTACAGACCAACCTACGGCACTTTGCCAAGCTCGATGCGCAAATCGAAAGCAAGCAGCGGTCGCTGGCGTGGTGGCTGACCCATTATCCCAGACTGCGTTCACAACCTGATTTCCCGGCATTCTACGCGCGCTATCAGGCCGCAATCAAACATTCGGCGGCGTCGGTGCAGGTGGCGGGCTCGCGCCTCGCGGCGACCGGCGGATGAATCCGCGGATGCGACCGCTGGCGATGACAGCGTACTGCATCGCCAGCAGCCTGGGCGCTGGCGTGGCCCCAACCTTGTCCGCGCTGCGGCGCGGGGAAAGCGGGCTGCGGCCGTGCCGCTTCGAAACCGTCGACCTGCCGACCTATGTCGGCGAGATCCCGGGGCTTGACGACTGGCGCCTGGAGGAACCCCTGGGTCGGCTGGATTGCCGCAACAACCGGTTGGCAAGGCTCGCGTTGGCACAGGACGGATTCGAACAGGCCGTCGGGGCGGCGAAGACGCGCTACGGCGCCTCGCGCATCGGGGTGTTTCTCGGCACCAGCACCGCCGGGATCCTGGAAATCGAGCAGGCGTGGCGGCGGCGCGGCGCCGATGGAAGCCTGCCGTCGGATTTC
>DATARX010000266.1:0-7585 GCA_036263955.1 Rhodopila sp. | reverse complement strand
CGTGCGCCTGGCACGCTCCCCGGCCGAGGTGAAAGCGGCGGCGGAGGCGATGATCGGCCATACGCTGATCACCAAGCAGACCGGCGAACACGGCCGTCCGGTGCGCCGGGTTTACGTCGAGGCCGGCTGCGACATCGCGCGGGAACTGTATCTGTCGCTGCTGGTGGATCGGATCAGTGGCCGGGTGATGATCATCGCGTCGACCGAAGGCGGGATGGAGATCGAGGAGGTCAGCGTCAGCCACCCGGAGAAGATCCTGCGGGTTGCTGTCGATCCGGCGTCCGGCATTTCCGGCTTTCATAGCCGCCGCCTGGCGGCGGGGCTTGGTCTGTCCGGCAAGCAGGCCTCGGCGTTCGGCAAGTTCGTCAGCGGGATCTATGCGGCGTTCGTCGCGCTGGACTGCGCGATCATCGAGATCAACCCGCTGGTGGTGACCGGTAGCGGCGACGTGGTCGCGCTGGATGCCAAGGTCAGCTTCGACGACAACGCGCTGTTCCGTCATCCGGAGCTGGAAAAGCTGCGCGACGAGGCGGAAGAGGATCCGAAGGAACTCGAGGCGGCGAAGTTCGAGCTGAACTACGTGGCGCTGGACGGCAATATCGGCTGCATGGTCAACGGCGCCGGGCTGGCGATGGCGACCATGGACATCATCAAGCTGTACGGCATGGCGCCGGCCAATTTCCTGGATGTCGGCGGCAGCGCCACCAAGGAGCGGGTGACCGCGGCGTTCAAGATCATCCTGTCGGATCCGAACGTCGAAGGCATCCTGGTCAATATCTTCGGCGGCATCATGCGCTGCGACATCATCGCCGAGGGCGTGGTTTCCGCGGCGCGGGAAGTGCAGCTTTCGGTGCCACTAGTGGTACGGCTGGCCGGCACCAACGTCGACCTCGGCAAACAGATCCTTGCGAAATCGAACCTTCCCATCGTCGCTGCCGACAACCTGGCCGACGCGGCCGAAAAGATCGTCAAAGCCGTCAAGGAGGCCGCATAGATGTCGGTTCTTGTCAACGCCTCCACCAAGGTCATCTGCCAGGGCTTCACCGGCGCGCAAGGGACCTATCACTCCGAACAGGCGATCGCCTACGGCACCAAGATGGTCGGCGGCGTGACGCCGGGGAAGGGCGGGACGACGCACCTGAACCTGCCGGTGTTCGACACGGTGTGGGAATGCCGGGAAAAGACCGGTGCCGATGCGTCGGTGATCTACGTGCCGCCGCCGTTCGCCGCCGATGCGATCCTGGAAGCGATCGACGCCGAATTCCCGCTGATCATCTGCATCACCGAGGGTATTCCGGTGCTGGACATGGTGCGGGTGAAGCGCGCGCTGAGCGGCTCGAAGTCGCGGCTGATCGGGCCGAACTGCCCGGGCGTGATCACGCCGGACGAGTGCAAGATCGGGATCATGCCGGGGCACATCCATAAGCGCGGCACGGTCGGGATCGTGTCGCGCTCCGGCACGCTGACCTATGAGGCGGTGGCGCAGACGACGGCGACCGGCCTGGGGCAGACCAGCTGCGTCGGGATCGGCGGCGACCCGGTGAAGGGGACCGACTTCATCGAAGTGCTGGAGATGTTCCTGGCTGATCCGGAGACCAAGCAGATCATCATGATCGGTGAGATCGGCGGCAGCAGCGAAACCGATGCGGCCGAGTTCCTGGCGAAGAACAAGGTGAAGAAGCCGACGGTGGGCTTCATTGCCGGGGCGGCGGCGCCTCCCGGCCGGCGTATGGGTCATGCGGGCGCGGTGATCAGCGGTGGCAAGGACACCGCGACGGCGAAGATGGACGCGATGCGTAGCGCGGGGATCCATGTCGCCGACAGCCCGGCGGCGTTGGGCAGCACGATGGTTGAGGTTCTGAAACGGTAGGTGGGGCGGCCGGGCCGGACCAGGCCCGGCCACTTTGTCTTGTCGTCGGACCATCGCTTGCCGCTGGGTGAAGCTCTTCCTATGCTATGTCAAGCTTTGACATAGGGGCTTCCATGGCGACCAACGTGCATCTTACCCCCGAACTGGAGCGTTTCGCCCGAGAGTGCGTCGAGGGCGGCCGTTACAACAATGTCAGTGAGGTCGTGCGAGCCTCGCTGCGCCTTTTGCAGGACGCCGAGGATCGCCGTCGGGACTTCCGCCGGATGCTGGAGGCGGTTGGGGAAGAGGCCGATCGCGCGGGTGATGTGTCCCTTGAGGACGCGCTCGCCAAGGTCGATGCGATCATCGCCGCCAGCGATCGGTGAAGCCCGCCACCCTTTCCCCGGCGGCGGACCGCGATCTCTCCGACGCTGTGCGCTGGATCGCTAAGGATAATCCCGCCGCGGCTCGGGCGCTGCGGAGTGGCGTGGCGAAGGCAGCGACAACGATTGGCGATTTTCGCTATGCTGGGAGCATACGGCCAGAGATCGTGGATGCACCCTATCGGTGCTTCGCGCTACGTGGATTTCCCTGCGTTATCCTATACGACGCCGAGCGCTCCCCGCCCAGGATCATGCGAATCCTGCACGGCGCACGGGATTTACCGGAGGTGTTGCGCGACCTTTAAGGCGTAGCCGCCGACCTGGCTGCGATTGCCGGGACCGCGATGACCCGTTAGCGTCCGTGTCTCGCGAGGGAGCGGGACGCCCATGGACAAGACGCTGCACGACAGGCTGACCGGATGGCGGCGTCATCTGCATGCGAACCCTGAACTTACGCTGCACGAACGGAATACGGCTGCGTTTGTGCAGGAGCGGCTGGCCGAGATGGGAATTCCCTTCGTCGCCGGCATTGGCGGTCACGGGGTGGTGGCGACGATCAGCCGGGGGCGGTCCAACCGCTCGGTCGGGTTGCGCGCCGATATGGATGCGCTGCCGATCCGGGAGACCAGCGGCGTGCCGCATGCCTCTACCAATCCGGGCGTGATGCATGCGTGCGGGCATGACGGGCATACCACCTCCCTGCTTGGGGCCGCGGCGCTGCTGGTGGCCGATGACAACTGGTGTGGCACCGTACAACTGGTGTTCCAGCCGGCGGAGGAGGGCGGCGGCGGTGCGAAGAGCATGATCGCCGACGGGCTGTTCAAGCGGTTTCCGATGGAACGGATATTTGGTTATCACAACTGGCCCGGCCTGGATGCCGGCGCGGTGGCGGTGCATGACGGCCCGGTGATGGCAGCGGGTAACCGGATCTTTCTTACGGTCACCGGCCATGGCGGGCACGCGGCGCTGCCGCATCTGACGCGCGATCCGATGGTTGCTTCGGCCCATTTGCTGCTGGCGCTGCAGTCGATCGTTTCGCGTTCCTTGGATCCGCTGGACAGCGCGGTGATCTCGATCGGGATGATCCAGGCGGGGTCGGCGGCGAACCAGATTCCGCACGACGCGGTGATGCGGGGCACCATGCGGTTCCTGCGCAACGATGTGCGCGACCAGGTGGAGCAGACGATCCACCGCGTCGCCGAGGGGGTGGCGCGCAGCTTCGATGTCTCGATCGACGTGCAGATCCCGCGCGGCAATCCGGTGACGGCGAACGCGCCGGGGGAGCGCGACCTGGCGGTCGAGGCGGTTACGGGAGCCGGGCTGGCGCTGCGCCGGGACATGGCGCCGGCGATGACCGGGGAGGACTTCGCGTGGTATCTGGAGCATCGTCCCGGGGCGTTCGTTTGGATCGGCAACGGACCATCCGATGACGGTCGTGAACTGCACAACGCCAATTACGACTTCAATGATGCGATTTTGCCCGCCGCTTCCGGCTACCTGGCCGGGGTGGCGATGCGGGCCCTGCGTTAACCGGCTGGTCGATACCCCTCCCCGGCGTGCGCTTGCCGACCGGCCGGTTCATCCTAAGTGTGAGTATCCGACAACCGCATAAAGGACAAACGTCATGGCTGAAATTCCGGCTGGCTTTCTCGATCTGCTCACCCAGAAGAAGGCGTTCGCGCATATTGCGACGCTGCAGCCGGATGGCTCCCCGCAGGTGACACCGGTCTGGTTCGACTACACCAACGGCATCATCCGGGTGAATACGGCGAAGGGCCGGGTGAAGGCGCGCAACATGTCGGTGGGATCGAAAGTCGCGCTGTCGATTCTCGATCCGGACAATGCCTATCGCTATATCCAGATCCGCGGCACCGTTACCAAGGAAACCACCGACGGGGCAGTCGCGCATATCGACAGCCTGGCGAAGAAGTATCTCGATAAGGACGTTTATCCCTGGCACAACGACAAGGACACGCGGGTGACGTACGAGATCACTCCGTCCGCCACGAATACGATGGGGTAGTTACGTGTCGGATGCGTTCGCGGCCTGGGCTGAAACGGGGCGCGATTTTCGACGTGATCGCTACGAAGCCGGCCCATTAGACATCCGGCCCATTAGACATCCGAACCATGATTCATCAGGATCGTTATGGTCTGGCGCTGTTTCAGTGCCAGACCTAAGCGGGTTCGGCACCTGTCCCGCTGGCGGGGGCCTATCCCTCGCTGATAATGGCAGCAATCCGGTGGGCGAGCGTTTCCATTGCGAATGGCTTGGTCAGCACATGCATGCCGGGTTCCAGCAGGCCGTTGCCGAGGACAGCGTTTTCCGCGTAGCCGGTGATAAAGAGGACACGCAGGTCCGGGCGGCCCTGCCGAGCCGCGTCGGCCATCTGGCGTCCGTTCAGGCCACCGGGCAGGCCGACATCGGTGATCAACAGATCAATACGCACGTCCGACTGAAGGACTTTCAAGCCGGACGCGCTGTCGGCGGCCTCGATCGCGGAATAGCCCAGGCCGTCAAGTACTTCGGTGACCAACGTGCGCACGGTCGGTTCGTCATCGACAACGAGGACGGTTTCGCCGAACCCCGCGGTTGATGCCGTTGCGGTCTTCGCCTGGGGCGCATCCTGGGCGGTATCGCCATGGTGTTGCGGCAGATAGATGCGTACGCTGGTGCCCGCATCCACCTTTGATTGAATTTCCACCTTGCCGCCGGACTGGGTGGCGAAACCGTAGATCATGGACAGGCCGAGGCCGGTACCCTGGCCGGTCGGCTTGGTTGTGAAGAATGGGTCGAAGGCACGTGCCACCACGTCGGGGGGCATGCCCGCGCCGGTATCGGTGACGCAGATCACGACGTATTGGCCGGCGTTCAAGTCGCGCCCCGCCATGCGCGACTCTTCCAATGGTGCATTGGTCGTCTGGATGGTCAGGCGGCCGCCATCGGGCATCGCGTCGCGGGCGTTGATGCACAGGTTGAGAATTGCGTTCTCAAGCTGATTGGGGTCGCACAGGGTACACGACAGATCGATTGCGAGCGCCATCTCCAGCCTGATCTGCGGTCCGACGGTACGCTGTATCAGATCCTTCATGCCTTCGATCAGCCTGTTCGGATCGGTGGGTTTGGGATCGAGCGTCTGCCGGCGCGCGAAGGCGAGCAGGCGGTGGGTCAGCGCTGCGGCGCGTGAGGCGGCGCCTTGAGCGGCGTTGATGTAGCGATCGAGATCGCCGACGCGTCCCTGCTCGATCCGCGTCCTGGCCAATTCCAGGTTACCGGTGATCCCGGTCAGCAGGTTGTTGAAGTCATGTGCCAGCCCGCCGGTCAGTTGACCAACGGCTTCCATCTTTTGCGCCTGAAAGAGCTGCTCACGCGACTGATCCAACTGGAGCTGGGCTTCGCGCCGTTCCGTGAGGTCGCGCGTTATCTTGGCGAAACCGATGAGTTTGCCGCCGTCATGAATGGCATCGATGACCACGCCGGCCCAGAAGGTTTCACCGTTCTTGCGGCGCCGCCAGCCTTCAGCCTCATAGCGGCCTTCGCGCGCGGCCACTTCGAGGGCCCGATACGGCACACCGATTTCAACATCACCAGGCGTATAAAAGCGGGAAAAATGCTGACCGATGATCTCGGCGGCGGTGAACCCCTTGATCCGTTCGGCGCCGGCGTTCCAGTTGGTGACGAGTCCCTCCGGGCTCAGCATGTAGATGGCATAGTCGGTCACGCCCTGGACCAGAATACGGAAGCGGCGCTCCGCCTCCAGCGTGCTGAGTTGGGCCATGCGTTGTTCGGTGATGTCGCGGGTGATCTTGGCGAAGCCGGCCAGCCTTCCTTGGTGATAGATCGGATCGATGACCACGAGGGCCCAGAAGCGGCTGCCGTCTTTCCGGCACCGCCAGGCCTCGGCGGTGAACCGGCCGGCTCCGGCGGCGGTTTTGAGTGCCTGGTCCGGAACGCCGGCGGCGCGATCTTCGGCGGTGTAGAAGCGGGAGAAGTGCTGGCCGATGATTTCGTCTGCCGTGTAGCCTTTGATTCGTTCGGCGCCAGGGTTCCAGCTGACGATCGTTCCGTCGCAATCGAGCATGTAGATGGCGTAGTCCACCACGGCCTGGATGAGTAGTTCGTGGGTATTGGCCTTGAGGGACGGGTCGAGGCTGCTCATTTGATTTCCGCGCGGGGGACCGGTAACCTCCGGGCCTGATAGGTAAATCACGGTCGGGCATCGGCTTCAACCACCGTTCCGTTGAGATGCCGAAACTCTGATCGACGCAAGGCGAGTCGTGATCAGGCGGGCGGTGACCAGGCGGGGCGGTGACTAATTTGTCAGGCAACCGGATTGGGCGCGCGAGCGATTTGTCCGATGGCGGTTTCGCGGGTCGGTTTCGAGGGGGATATCATGCGTTACCAGGTGGGCCTATTGATCGTTGCCGCCGGGTTGGTCACGGCGTCCTGTACCGCGACGGCGCCCACGGCCGATGCGATGAACCCCAATGTTCCGGGCGCGACCGGTCGGACGGTGGTCATTGGATCGCACAGCAGCATGGCTGGTTCAAATCGCGTGCACCCCGACTGGAGCGACGCGGCGACGAGCGTTTACCTGGCGAAGTGAGCGATTAGACGGGTCGGGCGCGGGTTTTACCGCAGCGCTGTTTGCTGCTGGTTACGGTTCCACCATCCGCCACCGAGCGCCTGGTAAAGGGCGGCGGTGTCGCCGAAGCGGGTCGCCTCGGCTTGGATGCGAGTTGCCAGCGCGGTCTGGTAAGCCTGCTGTGCCGACAGCCGGTCCGTCGCCAGGTTTTTCCAATCCGGGCCGAGGCCGTCGGCCGTATCGTATTGCCGAGGTGCGCCGCAAAATCTCCTTTCCGTTGCTTGATCTAAGCCGAGCGATGCTGAAACTCGCGGCGAATGATACCAGTGTCGAGGTCGGCCATACAGGACGTATGGACGAAATCGGGGAGATGGCGCGGGCGGTCGTGGTGTTCCGGGCCAATGCGATTGACCCGATGCACAGCCAGCGTGGGCTGGCACGGCAGGCGACGATGCTGCAGGAGAAGCTGGCGCACCAGCAGTCCGTGACACAGATGCAACGTAATTTCGTGTCGATGATAACGCATGAGTTTCGCACGCCGCTGACGCAAATCGATGCCCAGGCGCAGCGTTGCATCCTCATCGAAGATCACCCGGCTAGCTGCCAATGCGGGTTCACGCGCTTTGGGCGTTCCCCTCGCTTTTCGCCAGCTTGCTGCCGCCAACGAAACGCTGGCCGCCCAGCGGGATGATGCTCTGGTTCCCGAACGGGGGCTTCGGCAAAACCGATGCTGTCAAGCAGGTAAGGTGCCAAATGCGTTATGTCGT
>DATARX010000258.1:0-5693 GCA_036263955.1 Rhodopila sp. | reverse complement strand
AGACCGCGTAACACGGACGCTACGATGCGGGCGATCGTGGCGGTGCGGTGAAGGAGAGGCTGGGGGGTAGTCCGGGTCGCCTGCGTATCGGCGGTCGAAGCGCGGACGACCGTGGGTCAAGCCCGGCCATGACGGCGAGGTCTGGGGCCATGTCGTTTCGCCCGGTTCAGGGCGGCGCGCGGGAGACGACTCGTTCGCGTGCTCGCTCGCCCGGCCATGACGCTGGGGTCTGGGACTGCGTCGATTCGCTTGGCGCGGGGCGGCGAACTGGACGGGCTAGTTCAGCATCGATTTCAAGATATCGAGTTGCGTGCGGACGCCATTGGCGACTGAGCCTTCCGGGACCAGTTCCAGGAAGCGTTGGTAGCAGTCGCGGGCGGCGGCAACCTGTTCCAGGCGCTGGTTCATGATTCCGGCCTGGCGCCAGAGTTCGGCCTGATCCGGGGCAATCAGCAGCATGTCCTCGGTGCAGCGCAGGCCGCCGCGCAGGTCGCCTGACTCCAGGCGGCGGGTCATGATATTGTTTTGTAGTCGCAGCAATACCCGCCGCGTGCTCATTGGCTGCAACAGGCCGGGGCGCAGTTCGGCGCTTTCGCCTTCCACCTGTTTCAGGAGGGCGCGTAGCTCCCTGGCCGACATCACCTGGCCACCGTGAAAGACGTCCAGCACGACCTGGGTTTTGTGGCCCTCCAGCGCCACCAGGAAATGCTGCGGAAAGTCGACGCCGTGACTGCCCCAGCCGGCGGCGCGCGCGGCGTGCAGCCAGATCACGCCTAGCGCCACCGGCAGGCCACGGCGGCGCTCGATCACCCGGATCAGGTTGGCGTTCGCCGGATCGTCGTATGATTCAAGATCGCCTTCGTAACCGAATTCCCTGGCGAGTAGATCGGCGAGCATCGCGGCCCGTGCCGGCAGGTCCTCCCCGTGCATCGACAGGGCGCGCTGAACCGCGCCGTGCGCCAGGTCGGACAGATGCCGGGCTGCCGCCTTCCAATCGGAGTCCGGGGCATCTACGCGGGCAAGTTGCAGGGCGGCGTTCCCGATGTCGATCTCGGAGTCCGCCAATTGGCCGATCGCCGTTAACGCCGCCCTGGGGTCTGTCATCGTGCCGTGATTACTCCGCTGCGTCCTGGGGAAGATAGATTTCCTTGCCCGATTCGGCGAATTCGGCGCTTTTTGCCTCCATCCCGGCCATCCGTTCAGCTTCTACCCGCAGATCCTGCGTGATCTTCATCGAGCAGAATTTCGGCCCGCACATGGAACAAAAATGCGCCACCTTGTGCGCTTCCTTCGGCAACGTCTCGTCATGGAAGGATCGTGCCGTATCCGGATCGAGCGAGAGATTGAACTGATCCTCCCAACGGAATTCAAACCTTGCCCGGCTGACGGCGTCGTCGCGGAGTTTCGCGGCGGGGTGGCCTTTCGCGAGGTCAGCGGCGTGCGCGGCGATCCGGTAGGTGATGACGCCGGTCTTGACGTCGTCGCGGTTCGGCAGCCCCAGATGCTCCTTCGGCGTCACGTAGCACAGCATGGCGGTGCCGTACCAGCCGATCATCGCGGCGCCGATCGCGCTGGTGATGTGGTCGTAGCCCGGCGCGATATCGGTGGTGAGCGGCCCAAGCGTGTAGAACGGGGCTTCGCCGCATTCGCGCAACTGCTTGTCCATGTTGATCTTGATCTTGTGCATCGGCACGTGGCCGGGGCCCTCGATCATCACCTGGCATCCCTTGTTCCAGGCCACTTTCGTTAGTTCACCGAGCGTTTCGAGTTCGCCGAACTGGGCGGCGTCGTTGGCGTCGGCGTTGGAGCCGGGGCGGAGGCCATCGCCCAGGGAGAACGACACGTCGTATTTGCGCATGATGTCGCAAATTTCGTCGAAGCGCTCATACAGGAACGATTCCTTGTGCTTCGACAGGCACCATTTCGCCATGATGGAGCCGCCGCGGGAGACGATGCCGGTGACTCGTTTCGCGGTCAGCGGCACGTATTGCAGGCGGACGCCGGCGTGGATGGTGAAGTAGTCGACACCTTGTTCGGCCTGCTCGATCAGGGTGTCCTTGAACACTTCCCAGTCGAGTTTCGTGGGGTCGCCGTCGACCTTTTCCAGCGCCTGGTAGATGGGAACCGTGCCGATCGGGACCGGGCTGTTGCGCATGATCCAGCCGCGGATGTTGTGGATGTTGCGGCCGGTGGACAGGTCCATCACCGTGTCGCCGCCCCAACGGATCGCCCAGACCAGTTTCTCGACCTCTTCGGCCACGCCGGAGGTGACGGCGGAGTTGCCGATATTGGCGTTGATCTTCACCAGGAAGTTGCGGCCGATAATAACCGGCTCCAGCTCCGGATGGTTGATGTTGGCCGGAATGATCGCGCGGCCGCGCGCAATTTCGCTGCGGACGAATTCGGGGGTGATGAAGGCGGGAATTTCGGCGCCGAAGCTTTCGCCGTCGGCAACACGCTCTTCGGCGCCCTCGATCATTTTCGCGCGGCCCATGTTTTCACGATGGGCGACGTACATCATTTCTTCTGTAATGATACCGGCACGGGCGAATTCGTACTGGGTAACCATCTGGCCGGGCGCGCCGCCATAGATCGGCAGGTCCGCCGGGCAGGACGGCACCAGCTTGTCGGCGGCGATATTGCCGTTGTCCTCGGGGCGCACCGCGCGGGGAGTGATCCGATCGAAGCCGCGCTTGGCGATCCATTCGCGGCGAATGGGCGGCAGGCCGGCTTCCAGGTCGATCGTGACCGACGGATCGGTGTAGACGCCGGAACAGTCGTAGGCGCGGTACGGCTCCTCCCTGGCGCTGGGATCGAGCGCGATTTCGCGGAACGGCACCAGGATGTCCGGCCGCCCCTCCGGGCTGCTGTAGATTTTGCGCGACCCCGCGATCGGCCCGGTGGTCACCGAACTGGGGCGGGTGGTGGACTTCGACTGGACCGTCATGGACCTCTCCTTCGACATGCCTGAGGGCATGTTTCAATCAACGTTACGCGGGCGTCGGCCGGCGAATCGAGCGGGGTCCCGTGGCGTCGACCCGTCCCTCCGCCGGCATGACCCGGATCAGGTTCAAGGGTCATCGCACCCCCGGTTCGACCGGTTTGCCGCGATATCTCAGCCCCGCTGGTGGGGCACCCCTGGGTAATGCCAGAGGATGCGGCGGAACCCGGGCCGGTGTCAAACCCCCGTTTAAGGCCCGGAAATGCTTGCCAGAAAACCGGACTCGGTTCATGTCTGGGCCGAACGAGCACCCTGGGAATGTCCATGCCTGTCGAAGCCGTTATCGCCGCCGCCCGTGCGTTTCTTGGGGACCGGATCACCGTGAACGCGGCGCTGCGCGACCACCACTCGCACGGGCAGGATTCGCAGCCGCCGGTGATGCCGGATGCTGTCGCTTTCCTCGAAAGCACCGAGGAAGCCTGCCGGCTGATGGCGCTCTGCCATGCGGAGCATGTGCCGGTGGTGCCGTGGGGGGCGGGCACTTCGTTGGAGGGCCATGTGACGCCGGTGCGCGGCGGGATCACGCTGGACCTGTCGCGGATGAACCGCGTGCTGGCGGTCAGCCAGCCGGACATGGATTGCCGGGTGGAGGCGGGGGTGACGCGCGAGCAGTTGAATACGCACTTGCGCGACCTTGGGTTGTTCTTTCCGGTCGATCCGGGAACTTCGGCGTGCACCATCGGCGGGATGTCGGCGACGCGGGCGTCCGGCACCAATGCGGTGCGATACGGGACGATGCGGGACAACGTGATGGGGCTCACCGTGGTGATGCCGGACGGGCGGTTGGTCCGCACCGGCGGGCGGGTCCGCAAATCGTCGTCCGGCTACGACCTGACGCGGCTATTCGTCGGATCCGAGGGCACGCTGGGGGTCATTACCGAAATCCAGTTGCGGCTGCATGGGATTCCGGAGGCGGTGTCGTCGGCGACCTGCCAGTTCAAGACGCTGGCGGACGCGGTGGAGACGGTGATCGCCATCCTGCAATTGGGGATTCCGGTGGCGCGGATGGAGTTGCTGGACGAGGTCCAGATGGCGGCCTGCATCGCCTACTCCAAGCTGGAGGGGCTGGCGGCGCTGCCGACGCTGTTCTTCGAGTTCCACGGGACGACGGCCGGGGTGGCCGAACAGGCCGGCCAGGCGGAGGAAATCGCGCAGGGGTTTGAGGGGCTTGGGTTTGCCTGGGCGACCGAGGCCTCCGCCCGCGCCAAGCTGTGGCAGGCTCGGCATGATGCCTACTGGGCGTGCCTGGCGCTGAAGCCGGGCCACAAGGGGATCGCGACGGATGCGATCGTGCCGATTTCCCGCCTGAATGAGGCGATTTTGGGGGCGAAGGAGGATATCCTGGCGTCGGGCCTGACGGCGCCGATCGTCGGGCATGTCGGCGATGGGAATTTCCATACGGTGATCATGGTGCCGCCAGAGCCGGACGGGATGGCGCGGGCGTGGGAACTCGACAAGAAGATCGTGGCGCGGGCGCTGGCGCTCGGCGGGTCTTGCAGCGGCGAGCATGGGGTTGGGCTGGGCAAGCGGGAGTTCCTGGAGCAGGAGCACGGCGCCGAAGCGCTGACGATCATGCGGGCGGTCAAGCAGGCGCTGGATCCGCGCGGGGTGATGAATCCCGGGAAGATTTTTCTGAACTAGCCGTTGGTTGTGCTGAACCGGCATCGGTTGGACGGTGCCGGGGCAGTCGCTTGCCCGCTGCGCCTACTTCGATACAGTGGCTGTCGGGGAGGACGCAACACATGGCTGCAGCGAACGACGACGGCGCCGGTGACCGGCGGCACAAGCTTTATCGGATGCTCGTCGTACGCTCCGGAAGCGAGACGATCCGATGAGCCGCATGATGACCCTGGTCGCGTTCCTGCAGGCACAGAACTGCTCCAACCTGCCGGGATCGTGGCGTCATCCGTCCACCATGCTGGATTTCCTGACCCCGGAATACTACCAGCGAATCGCCCGCACATTGGAAGATGGCAAGATCCAGCTTGCGTTTTTCGATGACCGGCTGGCCCTGCCGGATCTTTACACCGGTTACCACGCAGAGGCGGTTGGGGCCGGTGTACGAGCGGTGAAGCTTGATCCGTCGACGATCCTGATGGCGATGGGGATGGCGACGAGCAGGCTGGGGCTGGGCACGACCTACTCGACGACGTACTACGAACCGTATCACGTCGCCCGCGTGTTCGCGACCATGGACCTAATGCTGAAGGGCCGGACGGCCTGGAATATCGTTACGTCATTGAACAGTGCCGAGGCGCTGAATTTCGGCCACGCCGAACATATGGAACATGATGCCCGATACGATCGCGCCGACGAGTTCATGGACGTGGTCATGGGGCACTGGAGCACCTGGGACGACGACGCGCTGATTTTGGATAAGGCGGCGAACCGGTTTGCCGATCCGGCGAAGGTGCATCGGCTGGATCACGTCGGCGCGTATTTCAAGTCGCGTGGGCCGTTCAGCGTGCCGCGCTCCCCGCAGGGGCATCCGGTGCTGATCCAGGCGGGGCAATCCGGGCGGGGACAGGCGTTTGCGGCGCAATGGGCGGAGCTGGTGTTCGTCATCTATCACAACCTGGAGGCCGGCAAACAGCAATACGCCGGCTTCAAGAACGCCATCGCGGCGGCCGGCCGGGATCCTTCGCAGGTCCAGGTCGCGCCGGCCTGTTACGTGATCGTCGCGGAATCGGAA
>DATARX010000253.1:0-21279 GCA_036263955.1 Rhodopila sp. | reverse complement strand
GCGATATCGTCGCCGAACCGATCCGCGTCTTTCACCTTGCCATTAACCGGAGTGAGGTCCACGCCCGCGTCGGGTCGTTGCTGACCCAGGTCGGCCTGACGGAGCGGGACGGCGATAAATACCCGCACGAATTTTCCGGCGGTCAGCGCCAGCGCATCTCGATCGCCCGCGCCTTGGCCAGTGAGCCCGACTTCCTGGTCTGCGATGAACCGACAAGCGCGCTGGACGTCTCCGTCCAGGCGCAGATCCTCAACCTGATGCGCGACCTGCAGCAGCGGCTGGGCCTGACTTACCTTTTCATCAGTCACAACCTGGCCGTCGTGCGCCACATGGCGGACCGGTTGGGGGTGATGTATCTCGGCCGCATCGTCGAGCAAGGGCCAGCAGAAACCATCTTCCGCACGCCGCGCCACCCGTACACACGCCTGCTGCTCGATGCGATCCCGGATCTGGAGCAAATCGGCCGCGCTCGTACGCCGGTTGGCGGAGAGTTGCCGAGCCCGATCGCACCTCCGCCGGGTTGTGCGTTCCATCCACGCTGCCCCCTTGCCAACGAACGCTGCCGCGTGGAGAAGCCGTCTCATACGATGGTCGGCGACGTGCAGGTCGCCTGCCACGCGGTTGAGGAAGGGCGTGATGGCTGAGAACGAACCGGACGACACTCCCCAGGGTGGTCCACTGCGCGCGGTGGTCGGACTTGGACTGATCGTCGTTCTGATCCTGGGCGTATTATTCGTAATGGGACAATTGCGCCACGGGGCAGCAATTCAGGATTGCGTCGCATCAGGCCGCACGAACTGCGCACCGATCCCGTCAGGACGCTAGAGCAGATCCCGCTCAGATTGCATACCTGAGCGGGTGAAGATGCTCGCTAAAACAATGTGCTAGAGCCGATTTGGCGAGCCAGTGCGAACGGAAAAGGCTCTGGTCTGATACCGCGAGGGTCGACGAACGCGGCACGAAACGTTTCGTTAACCTTTTGCTGACACAGTCGCGTCCGCAACCCCAAGGCGGACCAGGATGTCCTTTATGGACGAAGCCATACCCACGCTGAGCGACGCCGTGGCGCCGCCGGTCGTGCGCGGCACCGCCGACCTCACGACCTTCGCCTATGCGGGCAACGCGTATGAAGCGCTGCTGGACAGGATCGCTCCGCCCGCCGGCGGGTCAGCCAGTCTCTACGACAGGTCCATAGCCTCCCAGCTTTCGTTCCGCCGGGCCGAGGGGCTGTCGTTACAAGACGCAGCCCTCGAGATGAGCCAGGTCTACCGTGTCGGTAACCCGCAAGAGGGCTCGTTGCGCCTGTTGGCCTTGGTTGGCCCGGGCGACTTGATGACCAACACGCCGCTGGATTTCCTGACCAATCACCTAAACATCCGGCTGGACCTTCTTTACATCCTGCCTGACCGGCCCCTCCCGGCTGTCATTCCCGAACACGATGTCGCCTTCTTCGCCATCGGGGAGGCCGACCCGCCGGAACTCGACCGCCTGCGCCGACTGTTCGCGCTGTGGCCACGGCCCGCCCTCAACAATCCCGGTTTCCTTCCGGCCCTGGAGCGTGACGTCCTGTCGGGCTCGCTGGCCGACGTTTCCGGGGTGTGCAGCCCCCAAACCGTAGCGGTGGATCGCGCGGCATTGGATGCGCATGTCGCGTATGGTGCCCCGATTGGCGGATACGATGCGTCGCGCGGCCTTTATCCCTGCCTGATCCGTCCCCTCGCGTCCCACGCCGGAACCGGACTGGCACGCATAAACGACGCCGCCGAACTGGCGAAATACCTTCATCTCTCTTTCGAGCGCCGCTTTTTCGTGACCGCGTTCGAGGATTACGCCAGCGCCGACGACCTATACCGCAAATCCCGTATCGCCTTCATCGACCGAACGCCCTTTCTCTGCCACATGGCCATATCCAGCCACTGGATGGTGCATTATCTGAACGCGGGCATGACCGAATCCGGCGAAAAGCGCGCCGAGGAAGCCAGTGCCATGGCGTCGTTCGATCAGGGCTTTGCCCGCCGTCACACGGCCGCCTTCGAGGCGCTGCATGAACGGCTGGGACTGGATTATTATTCCATCGATTGCGCGGAAACCCATGACGGTCGCCTGCTGGTGTTCGAAGCTGATGCCGCCGCAATCGTTCACGCGATGGACCCGCCGGACCTGTTTCCTTATAAGCAATCGCACATGCGCCGGGTGTTCGTCGCGTTCGAAGACATGCTTCGCCGCCACGCCGCTCAATCAAGATAAGGCACGCGCTCGCAAAAGAGCCGAACGGCAGGCCAACCACATTGCCTATTGGATCGCGATCAATCAGCTGCGGTTCAATCTCGCTTCGACCGACGATCCTTGCCTCGCCGCCCACCCCGGGCTACCCAACACCGAACAAATCGAACGAGGCCCTGTGCGTCGAACGTCCCCGGACAGCGTGCCGCCATCGCACCTGCATCGCTGCGTCACGCCCGCTCGGCTGACCCTGGCCACGCAGTTCTTCCGTTTCGGCGTGGTCGGCGCGGTCGGCTTCCTTATCGACACCGCGACCGTCTACGGCCTGCGGCATATGCTTGGACTCTACGGGGCCGGCTTGGTTGCCTATCTCACCGCGGCCACAGGTAACTGGGTGTTGAACCGGATATGGACGTTCCGCGGCCAGGGGTCGGGTCCAGCACACCGCCAATGGGCCATGTTCATGCTCGCCAACCTTGGCGGCTTCGTCCTCAATCGAGGCACTTATGGACTGCTGGTGACCTTCCTCTCCGCCGCCGCCGCCCAACCGGTCATTGCGACGGCTGCCGGAGCCATCGCCGGAATGTTTGTCAATTTCGGCCTCTCCCGCAGGCTGGTGTTCCGCTAGCGTTCCGGATCCGGTGCTAATGCCGAAATCCAGGAAACCGCAACCGCGGACGCTTGTATCGCCTTAAGGTTCGTTGTGTGTTCGTGCGTTTGTACCCGGTTGAGGGAAAATAATCGCGCCGCCGTACCCCCGCGTGCAGGGTTAACGATTCCCTAAGCAATTGCCGTCGAAGCTTCCGCGCATCGAAACCAACCGATGCAGCAGGTCATGTCCGCAGCCCGCCCCGACGATTTGGACAGATTCATTTACGGCAACGCCAAGCTGTCGCGGGCGCCAACACCGTTCGCGGCATCCGAGTTCGGCAATGGCGGAATGGCGCCCGGCGACATCGTCGCCAAGCGGGTATCGGATATCGTACTGGGCCTGCTGTTCCTGGCGCTGGCTGGCTTACCGATGCTCTTGATCGCCGCGATGATCCGCCTCACCAGCAACGGACCCATTCTCTTCAGGCAGGAACGTATCGGTCTGAATGGCCGGCGATTCGTCATGCTGAAATTTCGCACCATGCATGATACCCCCGTCATACCTGGCTCCTGCCCGCAAGCCACCCGCGGCGATCCCAGGGTCACGCGCGTTGGCGCCTGGCTTCGCCACACATCCTCCGACGAACTGCCCCAGTTGCTGAACGTGTTGGGGGGCTCGATGTCTCTGGTTGGGCCGCGTCCACATGCGCCCGGCACCTGCGTGGTCGGCCGCCCGTTCGAGGATATCAGCCATCGTTACGCCGCCCGTCACCGCGCCAAGCCCGGTATGACCGGACTCGCCCAGATCCGCGGCTGGCGTGGCGAAACCGATACCGAGGAGAAGTTGCTCCGCCGTCTCGACAGCGATCTGGAATACATCGCGACACCCTGGAGCCTGTTCGGCGACCTTCGAATTATCGCCCGCACCATCGCGACAGTGCTGCACATGCCCAACGCGTATTGAATGGGAATGCCGGTGATGTCCGAAACCCTGGAGAAAATCGCGCTCACCGCGCCGGCGCCGCGCTGGCAGCCGGACGTATCGATCGCCACCAGGATTGGCCTGGTCACGAATCAACCGCGAGTCGCGGTGCTGATCCCCTGTCACAACGAAGAAGCGGCGATCGGCAAGGTCGTATCGGACTTCAGACGAGTGCTTCCCGAAGCAACCGTCTACGTCTACGACAACAACTCCACCGACCATACGATCCTGGAAGCACGAGCCGCCGGCGCCATCGTGCGACGGGAACGGCTGCAGGGCAAAGGCCATGTCGTGCGCCGCATGTTCGCCGATGTCGATGCCGACGCATACATCCTGGTCGATGGCGACGACACCTACGACCCGGCCGTCGCGCCGGGCATGCTGAAAACACTGATCGACGGCCAACTGGACATGGTCAGCGCAGCCCGGTACGGCGCGGTCCGCGATGCCTACCGAATCGGCCATCGGCTGGGCAATACCGCGCTCAGCGCAATCGTTTCCTGGGCGTTCGGGGGCGGCATTACCGATCTGCTGTCCGGCTATCGCGTCTTCAGCCGCCGCTTCGTCAAATCCTTCCCCGCGTTGTCATCCGGTTTCGAGACCGAGACAGAATTCACCGTCCACGCCCTGGCATTGCATATGCCGGTGCAGGAAGTACGGGCGCATTACCGCAACCGCGCGATCGGGACATCCTCCAAGCTGAGTACATTCAGGGACGGCATTCGTATCCTTCGCGCGATCATCACACTGATCGAGCATGAACGCCCACTTCAGGTATTTTCCTGGAATGCGCTGTTCCTGCTGCTGTTCGGAACCGGCCTCGGCGTGCCGGTAGTGGTGGAGTTCCTCGAAACCGGCTTCGTGCCACGATTGCCAACGGCGCTGCTGGCAACCGGGCTGGTGCTGCTGGCACACCTCTCGCTGACCTGCGGGTTGATCCTGGATGCCGTGTCGCGCGGCCGGAAAGAAAACAAGCGTCTGGCCTATCTCGCGATCCCGCCGCTGGACATCCCGGAATGAACCCGAACGCGCTTCGTCCGACCGCCGAGGCCCGGCTGATCGCCGGCGCCCCCGCCCCACCGGATGGCGCCTATCAGGCCGACATCATCATTCTGGCACTCGAGCGGATCGAAGACACCCTGCTCGCCATCAATTCGGCCTCCGCCCAGATCGGCGTTTCGAGCCATATTTTCGTGCTGGACCAGGGATCCTGCTCCGAATCGCTGGAGCGTTTGGCCCGAGCGGTGCGAGGCCGCCGCGATATCACCTTGCTGGCCTCCGACCGCAACCTCGGTGTCGCGGGGGGGCGCAATCTCATCTCCAATCTCGGTCACGGAAAGGCTATCGTCGCGCTGGACAACGACGCCGCATTCGCCGGTCCGGACACCGTCGCGCGGCTGATCGCAGCGCTGGACGCCGAACCCCGACTGGCGGCGATCGGCTGCCGTATCGTCAGCTACGCGGACGGAAGCGATGACCTCTCGTCGTGGGGATATCCCGTGAGCCTGCTGCCTGGCGCGGGAGAATGCTTCGACGCGGTGACCTATGTCGGTGCCGGCCACGCGATCCTGCGTGAGGCCTGGCAACAGGCCGGTGGTTACGACTCAAACCTGTTCTTTTGCTGGGAAGAGTTCGATTTCTGCCTCCGCGCCATCGCGCTGGGCTGGCGCATTCGCTACCGCGGCGACATCGTCATTCGCCACAAAGTGTCCGCCGAACAGCGGGTCGGCTGGACCGCCGCTCGATGGTTCTATTTCGTACGAAACCGTATTTACATCGAGCGCAAGCTGGATCGGAGCTGGTTGAGCCTGATGCCCCGCATCGCCGGATATCTGTTGAAAGGCCTGCGCAACGGACGATCGATGCAGACCTTGCACGCTATCCGGGCCGCCGCCCGGATGGACCCTCGCTCGACGCGCCCGATGCCGTCCGTCGCGCTATCCTACCTGACACGCAACGACCATGCCCACCGCGGTTCGGTCCTGCGCCGCCTCTGCCAGGATGTGTTCAGTCGTATCGGCGCTCCACCCACCACTGTTTCATTAGCAAAGCGATAACCACGGGACTGTCGATCACGTAGCGCCGAAACAGTTTTCGGGGTTCGTTTGCTAGTCGGAACAACCATTCCAGCCCGGCGCGACGAAACACCTGCGGCGCACGTGGGCGCGCGCCGGCGAGAAACGCCAGGCTGGCGCCGATACACAGACCGGTGCCGGTTAGATCGCCGGCCGCCGCCAGTGCGGCCGCAAGCAACTCCTGCCGGGGCGAGCCGACCGCCAGGAACACCAGGCGCGCCGGATGCACGCGGACGAACGCGACGGTTTTCGCGAAAGCCGCCGGATCGCGATCGAACCCCATCGGCGGATCGTAATGCGCGGGCGGTGCGAGGCCGCATTTGGCAACCAGTGCCGGCAGCCAGGCCGGCGACAGACCCACGATGGTAATCCGCTCCCCCGGCGCAAGGTGGTTTGCCAAAAGATGCGCGGTCAGGTCGCTGCCCGGTGTAACCGCGGGCACCGCCAACCTCAGAAGCCGGCCCAGCCCCGCTACGACGCGGGAATCAAGCAAGCAGAATTCCGCGCGGCGATAAATCGCCCGTAACGCCGGACAACGGCTGATCCGCACCAGATGGTCTGCATTCGGCGTCACCACATAACCGAACGGTGCCCCGACCGGCCGTGCGGCGATCCGACGAGCCGCCCACGCCACATCGAGATTGTCGAAGTCGAGCCCCAGAAGCCTCACCGCGGGCGCACGGCTCTCCCCGGCGCTGCTCATAGGCTGAACCTCATCGTCACAAGGCCCACCCCGCGACTGTAGCCCGTTACCGGCGCCTCACCGGGAATATTGGATCCACGCACGTCCGTCTGGTCGTAGGTGAAGGACAGTCGCGCGGACCGGTTCAGCACCCAGGTCACCCCCACGCCCGCCGTCGTGCCGACCTGGTGCCCGCCCTGGAAGAAATCCGCCCTTTGCAGGCCAAACGATGCCCGAAACAAAAGATCCCGCAAATACTCGTGGTCTATAGTCAACCGGGCCGCCGAGTAGGTCAGACCGGAAACCCCTTCCTGCGCCGCATCGCCGGTTTCCCTACTGAGCGTCGCATTGACCGTCGTCATGCCGGAGGGCGTCCATCCAACCCCGACCTCCGCGATCAGCGTGTTCTGCTGCCGGTAGGACCGGCTGGCGAACGTTCTCTCCTCCCCGCCAAACAGCAGCCGCCATCGCCAGATCGAATCGTTATCGTAATCGAGGCCGACCAGAAGCTGGTAGCTGCTGGAATTCGGCGTTATCTGCCCCGGCGGCGTCCGCGTGTAATCCTGCTCTATGGCCCGCGTGACGAACAGAAGGTCGCGCTGCGGCGCCAGTTCGTAGCGAAGGATTGCCCCGCCCTGCACCACCACGCGGTCCCGGTACGCCTGGCTCACCGGCATCCCCATGATCGTCGTGCTGTCATACCGCCAGTTCGTCGCCTGCACGTTGGGCTCGATGCTCCAGCGGCCGTCGGGCATCGTGTATGATGCCCGGACATCATCTATCTGGAAGGCAATCGGCAGGTCGCTAGCGAGCGTATCAAGCTGGCTGCGGTCCTCATGCTGCGTCAGATGCGCCGCCGCCAAGGTCAGCCTGTCCTCGCCGATGTCGAGTTGACCTCCGACCGACGCCGTCGAGTCAGTCCGATCCTGACTGGGAAGCGACAAATATCGCGTGTCCTGCACGGAGAACAGCGCCCCGAAGCGATCGCGTGACCAGCCCGATCCAACGCCTAAGGCCGGTGCCGTCACAACTTCCCAGCTTCCCCGCCGATACGACCCGGGTAGAGCGTTGCTGGTATAGCCGAAACCCTGATCGAGCGTGGGCAGGAACGCGAACCCGCCCGCCCGCACCCCAAGCGGCATCTGCTCCGGATGCAGCCGTGTCTTTACGGTGACACCATCGTCGGTGTCGTATCCCGGCACACCGTCGGGAAAAAATGCCGTCATCAACTCGCCCACCGCCCGTCCGGCCAGACAGACCCCCGCGATGACGACCAGAAAGATTCGAAGCAGTGCAGCGCGCGCCCACATGGCGGCACGCACTATCGTATGAAGAGACTAATTTTCCGTTAACATGCCAGCAAATGACAACCGCTCCCGACGGCCTACTTTGCCGCCGCCGTCTCCTCCGGCATGTCGGTTTCCCAACCGCCACCTAAGGCCTTGTACAGTGCGACCAGGTTGGACGACACCGCCGTCGTGCTGTCGGCGAGTTGCAACTGCGTTCCAAGGAGGTTGCGTTCGGCATCCAACACGCTCAGGAAGTCCGCCACGCCCTGGGAATAGCGGCTTTGTGCGAGACTGAGGGCCCGCCGGTTCTCCGCCACCGCCTGGATCAGTTCTTTCCGCCGGTTCTGCTCGGTCTGATAGGCGGTCATTGCGTTGTCCACGTCATGCCAGGCCTGCAGGACGGTTTTCTGGAAATTGACCGCCGCCTCCTGCTGCTGCGCCTTGCGCAACTGCAGCGTCGAGCGAAGCTGACCGCCCTGGAAGATCGGGATCGTCAGGCCCGGCCCCATGGCATACTGCCGGGAATTGAGGTTGAACACGTTGCTGAACTGCAGCGCCTGCAGCCCGACACTGCCGGTCAGGTTGAGCGACGGATAAAAGTCTGCCTGCGCCACACCGATTTCGGCGGTCGCGGCGTGAAGCTGCGCGTCGGCCTGACGGATGTCGGGGCGGCGGCGCGCGAGTTCCGAGGGCAGACCGACCGGAACGCGCGGCGGCACCGGCGGCACCGGTTTGGCGGTTGCAAGTTCGTTGCGCAGCGCGTTGGGCGGCTGCCCCAGCAGCAGGCTCAACGCGTTGATGCTCTGCGCCTCCCGCTGCTCCAGGCTGGGGATCGTTGCCTGCGTAGTACGCACCTGGGCGGAGGCATTGGCCACGTCCAGATCCGTGGTCACACCACCCGCGGCGCGCTGCTGCGTCAGGTCGAGGCTCTGCCGGGCGGTGCGGACATTCTCGCGCGCGATCTCGAGGTCCGCCTGGACACCGCGCAGATCAATATAGTCGCGGGCAACCTCCGCCAGGCTGGACAGCAGGACACCACGCTCCTCCTCCTTCGCCGCCTCGGATGTCGCGGTCGCCGATTCGACCGAGCGGCGGACACCGCCCCACAGGTCGACTTCCCACGAAGCGTCGAAGCCGCCCTGGTAGAGGTCGAACGGCTTGAGTCCGCTGCCGCTCACACCGCCTGTCGAATTCGTGGGGCTGCCGTTCGCCGCATCCGCGCCCGCGGCACTGGGGATCAGCGCGAACAGACCGTTGTCGCTGGCTTTCTCCCGCACATAGGATGTGTTCGCACCGACGGTCGGGAACAGCGACGCCCGCGCGATGCCCAGTTGCGCGCGCGATTCGGCGAGGCGGATACCAGCGGCCTTGACGTCCAGGTTTTCCGCGGCGACGCGCTTTTCCAGTCCGGTCAGCACGGGATCGCCGAACAGGTGCCACCAATCGACATCGACCGGTTCGGCCACCGGTATGCTGGGCGGCAACGCCACGGCTTCCTTCGGACCGGCGAACCAGGATCCCGGCGACGCCCAATTCTGATGCTTGAAGTCGGGTCCGACTGTGCAACCAGTCAACGCGGTCGCCCCCAACACCGCTGTCAAAAGGGCCAATTCTCGTTTTGATTTGTTGATCATGTGGGTAATCCAGCAGTCAGGCAGGGGAAGTGCAATCTCGAAGAAATGCGTCGGGCCGATGGCTGGAATGCATCAGCGCCCGGTATCCGTTCGCAGACAAGCGTGGGCGCACCACGAACCACGATTCGCTGCGTCAATCGGATACTCCAAGCCAAAAGTGACGTATCGCGCTTCACTGATGCGCAATACTAATGACCCATCGCGACGCCCTTCGAAACCCGTGGCAGGAACAGGACGATGGGGGCCACGACAAGCGCCAAAAGTCCGAGCAGCCAGAAGATATCAAGATAACTCATAACGGCTGCCTGCGCTTGCACCATTGAATCGATCGAGGCAAGCGGCGTCTTCCAGCCATAGCCATTATACGCGGTGATGTGTTCCGCCAGTCGCGCGTGATGGAACTGCGTGCGCTCTTCCAGCATCGTGGTGACGAAGGACACACCGACGCTGCCGCCCAGATTGCGCATCAGATTGATCAAGGCCGAACCCTCATTGCTGCGGGTCGGTGGCAAGCCGACATACGACACCGCACTGATCGGAATGAACAGGAAGGGCAACCATACCACCTGGGAAATGCGCGCGGTGGAAATGCTCCAGAAACTGATACTGAGATCCAGGTGGGACGCCGCGAGCATCGACCAACCGATCCCTATCACCGCCATCAGCACCAGCCATTTCGGCTGGATCAATCGTCCCGTCACGATACCCGCCACCGGCATCAGCACGAGGCTGGCGACGCCGCCGGCCCCGAGGGTCAACCCGGACGTGGTGGCGTCATACCCCAGCAGGGATTGGGCGAGTTGCGGCAGAAGTTGCGTGGTGCTGATCAGCAGAAAGCCGACCAGGAACATCAGGAAGCAGCAGATGCCGAAGCTGCGGTAGCCGAGCAGCCGGACATTCACCACGGGATGGGGGTGGATCAGTTCCCAGACCACCAGCGTTACCAGGCTGACACTGCTGATCACCCCCAGCGTCGCGATGAAGCCGGAGGAAAACCCGTCATCGATCTCGTACCGATCCAGCAGCACCTGCAAGGTGCCGAAGCCGACGAACACGAGGATCAGCCCGAACAGGTCTACCTTCAACCCCCTTGCCAGCAGAGCCCGCCGCTCCTGTTGCAGCACCTCCGGCTCCACCACCAGCAGCCCGACCAAGGTCAGTGACAGCAGGCCGACCGGCAGGTTGATCAGGAACACCCAGTGCCAGGACAGATTGTCGGTCAGCCAGCCGCCCAGCACTGGGCCGATGGCCGGGGCGCTGACGACGGTGAGGCCATACAGGGCAAACGCCTGCGCCCGTTTTTCCGGCGGAAACGTGTCGGCGAACATCGACTGTTCGGTTGGCGCCATCCCGCCACCGCCGATGCCCTGCAGCACCCGCGCCACCAGCATCATGCCCAGCGAGGTCGACATCGCGCAGAGCAACGAACTGGCGGTGAACAAGCCGACGCACAGCATGTAGAACCGTTTGCGGCCAATGACGTTGGCCAGCCAGCCGCTGATCGGCAGCACCACAGCGTTCGACACGAGGTAGCTGGTCAGGATCCAGGTGGACTCATCCTGATCCGCCGCCAGGCTGCCGCCGATATGGCGCAGGGCGACATTGGCGATCGTGGTGTCCAATACCTCCATGAACGTCGCGATCGACACCACGACCGCGATCATCCACGGATTGCGATCGCCGGCGGCCGACCGCGGCAGGGCCGGATTGGCCACCACTCAGTGCACCCGCACCGAGGGCGTGACCGACATGCCGGGCGCGAGCGGGTGGTCCTTCAGGCGCGGATCGTCGAAGACGATCTTCACCGGCAGGCGCTGCACGATCTTGACGTAGTTCCCGGTCGCATTCTCAGCCGGCAGCACGCTGAACGCGGTGCCGGTGCCGGCCTGGAAACTGTTCACCCTGCCGTGGAACGTCAGCGACGGAAACGCATCGATCGCCAGGTCGACATCCTGCCCAGGACGGATGTCCGCCAGTTGGGTTTCCTTGAAATTTGCCGTGACCCAGCGGTCGTCCTGCACCAGCGCGAACAGCGGCTGGCCCGCGCTGACGTAGTTTCCAACGCTGACCGTCCGATGCGTGACAATGCCGGCGACCGGGGCCACGATCGTGCAATAAGACAGTTGCAACGATGCGGCCTGAATGTTCGCTTCGGACTCCAGCAACGACGCCTCCGCTGCGAGCACCTGCGCCTGCGCGGCTCTTACCTGCGCCTGCGCGCCGCCCACCATCTGGCGACTGGCATCCAGCTTTGCCTGGTCGGAATGGAAGGTCGCGGTCGCCGCCTCGATCTGCTGACGGCTGACGGCACCCGAGGCGATCGCCTGGTAGCGGTTGTAATCCTGCTTTGCCTGCAACAGATCCGCTTCCGCGACCCGCACGTTGGCCGTGACCTGGTCAACATTCGCCTGCTGCACGGCGACCTGCGCCTGTGCCTGCTGCAGCGTCGCCTCGGCGCTTGCGTGCTGCGCCTTCGCCTGGTCCAGCTTCGTCTGGTAGTCGCGCGGGTCGATCAGCACGAGTGTTTGCCCAGCCGAAACATGTTCGTTGTCGGCGAACAGCAGTTTCGTCACTTGCCCAGCCACCCGCGGCGCCATCTGCGTCGTGTAGGTATCGACGAAGGCGTCGTCAGTGGTTTCAAAGTGCCTGGCATTGAGCCAATACCGCGTGCCGCCGCCGATCAAACCTAGAATCACGATCGCCGCGACCGTAAAGCCGATGATGCGCCCGAAGCCGCCACGCTTCGCGGTCGAACCGGCGTCGGACCGCGCGGCATCCCGAGGCTCCCGCTCGCGCGTCAGGTCATCCATCGGCAACCCCCTGACTGGCCGCGCTTCGGCCATGGCCAAATATTGACCGAACCGTTCGGTCATCCAAATCGAAAGCTAAACCTGTTATCCAGGTTGTCAATACGTTGCCGGCGCGGGATGCTAGGCCAAATGGATAGCCACGTTGCATTAAGTCCGGAAAAGCGGACCCAGATCCTGGATGGTGCCGCGACCGTGTTTGCCGCCGACGGCTACGAGGGGGCGAGCATGGCGCGGATCGCCGCCATCGCCGGCGTCTCCAAGGGCACGCTGTACAATCACTTCGACAGCAAGGCCGCGCTATTCACCGCCTATGTCGGCGGCAAATGCGACCACTACCTGGCCCATGTGTTCGACAGCGCCGACCATGAAGGGGATCCGGCCGATGTCCTGCGCGGGATTGGTAAGCGCATGGTGCAGATGATGCTGTCCGATGTCGGACTGGCGATCTATCGCGTGGTGATCGCCGAAGCGGCGAAATTTCCCGACCTCGCGCGCGGGTTCTTCGAAGCCGGGCCGGCGCGCGCGATCGGGTTCATGGCCGGTTGGCTGGCCGAGGAAACCCGGCGCGGCCGGCTATCCGTGCCGGACCCGGCCTTCGCCGCCGAACAGTTTTTCAACCTGTGCCAGACCAGGCTGGTGCTCCGCCGCAAGCTGGAAATGCTACCGGATCCGCCCGACAGCGACATCGATCGGGTGATCGAGGCCGCGATCGCTATGTTCCTGCGGACCTATCGCAACAGCACCGATTGAAGCGCGACGTTATCTGATCGGCCACGCTGGGTTCGGCCTCGGTGCGGCTCGGCTGGGTGTTCGGCCCTCCCATTCCGCCGCATCGACAAGAGGCCGCCGGATCAAACCGGTCGGCCCTTGAACTGACCGGAATGCGCGCCGGGTTGGCCAGCGGCGGCGCGCGAAGGGAGACTGTCATACCGATCGGCGCGAGCGCCGGCCGGTATCAGACCGGCTTCCAGGAGCGATCGACCTCCACATCGATCAAGGTCGGCCCATCCGCCGCCAGCGCCGTTTCCAGCAGATCGCCAAGGTCCGACAACGTGGAAGCCTTGTACGCGGCCAGCCCCAGTCCACGAGCGACCGAAACGAAATCGACGCGCGGCTTGTCCAGGTCCATCGCCACATAGTTGTCAGCTTGCGCCGCCAGCCCCTTCATCGCGTTGGTCCGCTGCTTAAGGATCCGGTACGAGTAGTTGTTGATGATAACGAAGACCATCTTCAGGTTCTCGCGCGCTGCGGTCCACAGGCCCTGGATCGTGTACATCGCCGACCCGTCGCCGATCAGCGCGACAACCGGCCGATGTGGCAACGCCAGCTTGACCCCGATCGCCGCCGGCAGCCCCCAACCGATGCCGCCACCGCGCAACCCGTAGAAGCTCTGCGCATCATCGCTTTTCAGGAACCGGCGCAAGCCGTTCCCCGAAGAAACCGTTTCATCGATCACCACCGCATCATCCGGCAGCAGACGCCCGATCGTCTGCATCAGCGCCAATGGATGGATCGGACGCCGTTCCGCCAGCGCGTCGGCCATGGCGTTCAGCTTGTGCAAGCTGGCAATCCCCTCCGCCTTGACATGCGCGAGGCGCTTGACCGCGCTGTCAGTCTCCGCCGAGGAGCGCGCGCTCAGCACCGCGTCCGTCAGTTCCGGCAGGGTCACCTTGGGTTCGCCCAGGATCGAGACTTTCTCCGGGTAGTTCTTCGCCAACTCCCACGGATCGGTGTCCAGGTGCACCACCGGATAGGCTTCCGGCATCGCCTCGACATCACCTGGCAGCGACAAGGTGAACAGGTCCGCACCAATCGACACCAACAGGTCATGTTGCGTCAGCACACCCCGAATCGATTCCGGCAGCCGCACCAACGCGCCGCGATACAGCGGATGCGACGACGGAAACATCGCTCGGCTCGCCATGCCCTCGTCGTACACCGGCGCGCCCAGCGCCTCGGCAAACGCGACGAGTTCCTGCAGCGCATGCCCCTGCGGCACCGAATCGCCGGCAATGATCACCGGGCTGGTCGCCCTGGCGATAATCGCCGCCGCCTGCCGGATCGCGCTGGCGTCACCGCGAATTCCGGTCGCCACACGGCTGGGAGAACCCAGGTCGAGATCGGCGCTGTCGGTCAGGATATCGCCCGGCAACGACAGGAACACCGGTCCCATCGGGGGCGCCAGCGCGGTCTTCACCGCACGGTGGATCGCCCGCGGCAAATCTTCCAGCCGCCGCACTTCCTCCGACCATTTGACGAACGGCCGCGCAATCGTGGGCAGATCCGCCCAAAGCAAGGGTTCGGTGAAATTGAAGCGCTGCTCGTGCTGCCCGGCGGTCACCAGGATCGGTGCACCAGCCTTCTGTGCATCATACAACATGCCCATCGCATTCCCGAGACCCGGCGCCGCGTGCAAATTGACCACCGCGCACTGGCCCGACGCCTGCGCGTAGCCATCCGCCATCCCCATCGCCGGGGCTTCCTGCAACGCCAGGATGTACCGCAGCTCTCGCTCCGCCGCCAGCGCGTCCATCAACGGCAATTCCGTCGTCCCGGGGTTGCCGAACATCACGCGCACGCCTTCTTGCTTCAGCAGTTCAAGCAGTGCGGTCTTCCCTGGCATCATCGGCATGATAGTTTCCTTCCCGGACGGCGAATTGTGCTGATCCGCTACAAGGCGAAGCGCCGCGAATCAAGCGCCGGCGCCAACAGGTGGGGTAGGAGACAAAATCATGGCGAAACTGACACGTCGTCTTGTCGTGGGCGGACTGGCGGCCGCACCGTTGGCGGTGCCGGGGATCATTCGAGCCCAAAGCACTTCGAAGCCGGTCAAAATCGGCCTGCTGTCCGACATGGGCGGCCCGTACCGGGATGTCGGCGGGCCGGGCAACAAGGTCGCGACCGAACTCGCGATCGCGGATTTCGGCGGTTCGGTCCTGGGCCGCCCGATCGAGATCATGCAGGCGGACGACCAGAACAAGCCGGATGTCTCCACCACCCTGGCCCGGCAGTGGATCGACGACGTGGGTGTGGACGCGCTGGCCGACGGCGCCGCAAGCTCCTCGGGCCTCGCGGTCCAGCAGGTCTGCCGCGAGAAGAAAAAAATCTATCTGATCACCGGCCCGGCCACCTCCGACATGACCGGCAAGCAGTGCTCCCCATACGGCATTCACTTCTCCTACGACACGTACGCGTTGGCGCATGGCACCGGCAATGCGCTGACCAAGGCGGGCGGCGACAGCTGGTTCTTCATCACCGCCGACTACGCATTCGGCTACGCGCTGGAGCGGGACACGGCGGACGCCGTCAAGGCCGCTGGCGGCAAGGTTCTCGGCAATGTGCGTGCCCCGCTCGGGACCGCGGATTTCTCATCCTATCTGGTGCAGGCGCAGGCGTCCGGCGCCAAAGTCGTTGGCTTCGCCAATGCCGGCACCGACACGCAGAACTGCGTCAAGCAGGCCTCGGAATTCGGTCTGACGCACAATGGCGTCAAGCTGGCGACGCTGCTGATGCAAATCAGCGACGTCAACGCGCTGGGCCAGAAAGTGTGCGAGGGGCTCGCCTACACCGACAGCTTCTACTGGGACATGACCGACAAGACCCGAACCTGGTCGAAGCGCTGGAGCGACAGGATGGGCGGCATGGTCCCCGGCCTGTTGCACGCCGGCAGCTATTGTGCCGCCTATCATTGGCTGAAGGCGGTCAAAGCTGCCGGATCCACCGATTCCGACGCGGTTGTCGCTAAAATGAAAGAAATGCCGGTCAACGATTTCTATAACGACAACGTGAAGATCCGCGAAGACGGAAGGGTTATGCACGTGATGTACCTCTGGCAGGTGAAACCGGCCTCCGCAGCCAGGTATGCCCACGATTTTTGTAACAAATTGGCCACCATCGCCCCCGCCGATGCCTGGCGTCCGCTGGCCGACGGCGGATGTCCGCTCGTTAAGTCATAGTAATACCGGTCGGCGCGAGCGCCGGCGGTATAACACCGTCGGAGCGGGAACGACCCACTCGTTCGTTCCGGTGCAGCCGGAACGAAGGGTGCTTGGGAACGGGTCCAATTCGCGGCGGTATTGGGTCACCTCGCCCGAGCTGTTACCGCCAATGCCGTCTTCGGCGGCCCGACGTCATTGTTGTATCACATCGATCAGGCCGGCCGCCAAAGGTCTCCGTCGCGTAGAACCTTGCCCTCGGCTTCCATCTTCAGCAGATGGGCCAGCACATTGCGCTCCGCCGCCTTGCGCAGCCTTGGGTTCAACTGTGAATACAGGGCGTCCATAATGGTAAAGGTATCGAACGCACCGTCCGACAGCTTCCTGGCGATCGCCTGCTCGCGGATCATGCGGTGGGTCAGCATTTCCCGCACCAACGCCCTAGGCTCCTGCAGCGCCGGCCCGTGGCCCGGCAGGTAAACGTCGTCGTCACGGTCAAGCAACAGGTTCAGGCTGGCGAAATAGTCCCGCATATCGCCGCCAGGCGGGCTGACGATGCTGGTCGACCACGACATCACGTGGTCAGCGCTAAATAAAACCTCGTCCCCATCCGCGCCGATCCGAGCAAAGCAGAGATGGTCCGACGCGTGCCCCGGCGTATGCAGCGCCTGCATTCCGGCAAACATGTCCTCATGATCCAGTTTGATATCGGCATCGAACGCGTCGATGGCGCTGTTCCGAAACCCGACCGTCGGCGCGCCCGTGGCGGCCTGCAAGGCCGGTACCGCACCGACGTGATCGTGATGCGTGTGGCTGACCATAATGAATGCGATGCGGCCGCCGCTGTGCCGCAGGATCGCCTCCACATGCTCAGGATGCCCCTCCGGACCGGGGTCCAGCACCACCAGCCCGGCGGGCGTCTCGATCAGATACGTGTTGGTGCCGAAATAGGTCATCGGCCCGGGATTGTTCGCAACGATCCGGCTGATACCCGGCAACACCGGCAAACTAGCGCCGCGTTCCGGCTCCGGTTCAGTCAGGAAAGGCATGGCGACGCTCCCAAACAAGGGCACCATGCATGCCGCAAACCCACATGGCTGGCAACGCCGTCAGTTCCCGTGCAGACTTCCCGGAATAACAAACGGAGGACACACCGATGGCCAAGGGCCTGCTGTTCATGGCGTTCGACTTCGCAACCGCGCACGCGGATGAGTTCCACGACTGGTACGATCTTGAACATATTCCCGAGCGCCTGCGCGTCCCCGGCTTCCTGAACGCCGAACGCTGGATCGACGACGACAACCCGAAAATACATGTCGCCACCTACGACCTTGAAAGCGCGAACGTCCTGTCCTCGCCTCCCTATCTCGCCGTCGGCGGCAATAACCAGTCGGTCTGGACAAAGCGCGTCACCGGTCTGTGCCGACGGATCATGCGCTACGAAGGCGAACAGCTTGTCCCCGGCGACCTGACCGCCGCCCCGAACGCCGGCGCACTGCTGGTCGCATCGATGAATGTCGAGCCAGCCGCCGAAGCCGAATTCACCGAGTGGTACAACACTGAACATCTCCCGCAGCTCCGTGCTGTCCCCGGCGTCATTTCCGCGCGGCGCTACCGCGCAACCGATTCCGCCTCGGAACGTCGTTATCTCGCGATATATCATCTGCGCGACCAAGCCGTGTCACAGTCAAACGCTTGGTCAGCGGCCGCCAACACACCATGGACCGAACGCATGCGGCCACATTTTCGGGATTTTCTCCGGCTCCGCATGCACCGTTATCAGCGACAAGCCTGAGCCGGCGCACCACTGGATCACTGCGTTCGATCGTCGTCCTACAGCGCGATCTGCCGGCCTACCTCCAGGAACGCATTCGCTGGCAATTCGAAACGATCAGGAGTCCGGACGGCGTTGCGATACATCCAGGCGAACAGGACACGGCGCCACCCCGGCAGACGCGGTGGCTCCGCGCGACGCACGACCTCGTCGCGGGAAGCAAAATAGACCGCGTCGTCCAGGTCGAGCGGACAACCCTTATCCTTGGCACAAGCCAACGCGGCGGCCACGTTCGGCCGCTCCACGAAGCCAAATCGAATGGTGACGTGCCAGAACCCTTCGGCGACCTTTTCGATCTCGGCCCGCTGTTCGATTGGTACGCGGGGATAATCCTCGAACCGTACCGTCAGGCTGATAACCGTCTCCTGCAACGCCTTCATCTGTGCGACATGGCGCACCAGAACAGGCGCGATGGCGTTTTCGCTGCGACTGAGGAACACCGCCGTGCCCGGCACGCGGGCAATCGTGTCCCTCTGCAATTGGTCAAGAAATTGGCTGACCGCCTCGGGTTTTTGCACCAACGAACGGCGAACAGCGTCGATGCCTCGGCGCCAGGAGGTCATCAGCAGGAAAATCACCACCGCCAACATCAGCGGGATCCAGCCACCCTCGCGAATTTTCAACAGATTGGCGCCGAAGAAGGCCAGGTCGATCAACAGGAACACACCGCTCACCAGGACCGCAACCACCGTCGGCCAGCGCCAGATGTCTCGCATCGCGTTGAACAGCAGCGCCGTGGTCAGCAGCATCGTGGTCGACACCGCCGTGCCGTACGCCCCCGCCAGCGCGTCGGAACTGCCGAAGCTGAACGTCAGGAACAGCGTGCAGACCATCATGATCCAATTGACCGCCGGCACGTAAATCTGACCGTATTCCTGATCGGAAGTCTGGCGGATATCGAGGCCGGGAAACCATCCAAGCTGCATCGCCTGCCGTGTCAGGGAGAACGCCCCGGTAATGATCGCCTGGCTGGCGATGATCGTGGCAAAGGTCGCCAGTACCACCAGGGGGACGACAGCCCAATGCGGGGCAAGCCGGAAAAACGGATTGCCCTGAAGGCCAGGGTTCTCGAGCAGTAACGCCGTCTGGCCGGCGTAGCAAAGCAGCAGCGCAGGCAGCACGATGGTATACCAGGATGACCGGATCGGTTTACGGCCAAAATGCCCCATATCGGCATACAGCGCCTCGCCACCGGTCAGCGCCAGGAATACGCCACCGAGAATGACGAAGGTGTGGACACCATGGGCAACGACGAACCGAATCGCATGCCCCGGATTGATCGCGAGCAACACCTCCGGACGGCGCAGCACGCCCGACAGGCCAAGCAGCGCGATCACCAGGAACCACAGCAGCATAACCGGGCCGAAGACCTTGCCGATGCTGGCGGTTCCCTTCATCTGGGCGCAAAACAGACACAGCAGGACAACCAGCGCCGCCGGCAGCACGTACGGCTTAAAAGCGTCCGTCACGACGTTGATACCCTCCAGGGCACTCAACACGGAGATCGCCGGCGTGATGATCCCATCGCCATAGATCAGCGCCGCTCCGAACAGCCCCGCCAACACCAGCGCCCCAGCGGACCGTCCTGCTCGTCTGGTCACCAGTGCCATCAGCGCCAGGATGCCACCTTCGCCATGGTTATCCGCTCGCATCACAAAGACGCAGTATTTGACAGACACCGTAATGATCAGCGACCAGACGACGAGCGAGAGAAGCCCAAGCGCGTCCTCCGCGGACGGGTGGCCACCAACCGAACCGACAATTGTCTGGGAGGTGTAGAGCGGGCTGGTCCCCAGATCGCCGTAAACGATGCCAAGCGCGGCGAGCGCCCCACCAGCAGTCCAGGGTCGATCCGCCGGGGAGGCGTCCGCCGGCGCGGCTCGTGTCGCGGTTGCATCCATTGACTCTCTCCAGGGCATGGAGTGCCCGCGTCTTGTCCTGATCCAGCGCGCCGCGGCACTGTTCGCAATGCATGTGACTAGACTATCAGCCCGACGCGAATCGCGAAGCGACCGCAGGCTGATGCAACTGCTCGCCAAATATGAGCCAGATCGTCTGGAGGCCGGCGTGTCCGTGCATCAAAGGCGCGTGCATAACGCCCGCGACAATACGGCCGCATCGGTGATCGGCCGGCCGCACACGTTACGCCGGCAAACATAGGCCGCCGCCCCGTGCGTCCCCGGTGTCTTGCCGTGGGCGGGATGCCCAGCCGGCAGCGTGCCGGCGCCCGATTGTCGCAGCACCACCACACCCGGATCGGCGGCGCGCAAACCGGCCTTCACCAACGCATCCGGGTCATCCCCGACAACAACGACGCTCGCCCCTTCCGCCAGCAGATCCGCGGCCGCCAGCAGCGTAGGCATACCCGCCAGTTGATCCGCCTGGCCGCCAAACGCGGTCAGCACGGCCTCCGCCCTCGTCCTCCAGGCCGCGTCGCCCGTCAAATGGAACAGCCTGGCCAGAACCTCCGCCATCACGCCGTTGCCGGCCGGCGTAGCGTTGTCGGCGGCGGAGCGTGGTCGGGTCATCGGAACGTCCGACGCGTCGGACGCCGTGGTAAAAAACCCGCCATGTCCGTCGGAGAAGGCCGCCTCGGCCGCATGCGCCAACCGTTCGGCCGCCGCCAGGTAGCCGCCCTCGCCCGTTACCTCATATAAAGCCAGCGCGGCACGCGCCATCCCTGCCTGGTCCTCGATCAGCCCGGGAGCGGTCACCCGCCCGAACCGCCACGCATGCGCGACGCCCCCATGGGCCGCCTTCATGTCGGTCAGGACGAAGTCGAACGCTTCCCGCGCGCGATCCAGCCACGCCGGCTGGTCGAACACCACCGAACACCGCGCCAGCGCAGCAACGGCCAGGCCATTCCAGTCGGCCAGCACCTTGTCGTCCCATCCGGGCCGCACCCGCTTCTCACGTGCCCTGAACAGCGCATCCCGAACCCCCGCGAGCCGCGCCTCGTGTCCGGGCGGACCGAACGGGGAGACCCGCCGCAGGATCGTGTGGCCCTCCCAGTTGCCGGTCGCGGTCACGTCATACGCTTGCTTGAACACGGTGGAGTCCGGGCCAGCCAGGGACTCCACTTCGGCCTCGGTCCAGACATAGAAACGGCCTTCCTCACCCTCGCTGTCGGCATCTTCCGACGCCGCAAAGGCCGCTTTGCCGTCGACCCGCTGCGCGCTCATGTCGCGCACCATCCAGCCGATGGTTTCCGCCGCGCGCTCGGC
>DATARX010000234.1:0-10587 GCA_036263955.1 Rhodopila sp. | reverse complement strand
GCTCGACAACGACGCCCTGACCAAGCAGGCCGTCGCCCACGCCGAAAGCAACGGCATCGTCTTCCTCGATGAGATCGACAAGATCTGTGCCCGCACGTCGGAGGGTGGTTTCCGCGGCGGCGACGTCAGCCGGGAAGGGGTTCAGCGCGACCTGCTGCCGCTGATCGAAGGCACCACCGTCAACACCAAATACGGCCTGGTGAAGACCGACCACGTCCTGTTCATCGCCTCCGGCGCGTTCCATCTCGCCAAGCCGTCCGACCTGCTGCCCGAACTGCAAGGCCGCCTGCCGATCCGCGTCGAGCTGCAGCCGCTGTCCCGCGAGGATCTGCGTCGCATCCTGACCGAACCGGAGCACTCGCTGCTGAAGCAATACGCCGCGCTGCTAGGCACCGAGAACGTGACACTCGACTTCCACGACGACGCGGTGGATGCGCTGGCGGAACTCGCCTCCGACATCAACGACCGCATCGAGAACATCGGCGCCCGCCGCCTGCACACGGTGCTGGAGCGGCTGCTGGAGGACATCAGTTTCACCGCCACCGACCACGGCGGCGAAACCTTCGTCGTCGATGCCGCCTACGTGGCCGAAAAAGTCGCCCCGCTGGCCCAGAAAGGCGACCTCAGCCGTTTCATCTTGTAATTTCGTCTAACATCCGTTATAACGTCGAGACACCTCCAGGAGCGCAACCATGCACGCCTTGAAACTGACCCAGATCGGCAATTCAGTGGGCGTCATCCTGCCCCGCGAAATGCTGGCCAAGCTGGGTATAGCCAAGGGCGACACGATCTACGCCGTCGACCAACCCGACGGCGTGCGCCTGACCGTCGCCGACCCCGACTTCGCCGCCCAGATGGATGTTGCTCGGCGCGTCATGAAGGAACGCCGGGCGGTGCTGCGCGAACTGGCGAAGTGACCGTCTGGCTCTCCGAAAAGCTCATCCTCGCCATCCACGACGAACAACTGGCGGAACACGGAGGCTCCACCGGCCTCCGTGACCCCGGCCTTCTCGACAGCGCCCTTGCCCGGCCGCTGAACCGCGCCGGCTACGGCGAACCCGACATCAGCGAACTGGCAGCGGTCTACGCCCTCGCCATCGCCCAGAACCACCCTTTCATCGACGGCAACAAGCGAACCGCCTTCGTTGCGCTGGAACTGTTCCTCCGTCTCAATGGCTGCCTGTTCACCGTCGGCGACGCCGAGGCCGTCGTCATGATGCTCGCCATGGCGGCGATGCCGTTGCCCCGGTTGGTGGAAAGGGCTTCCAGGAGGCCGAGGTCTTTCAGGAAGACCGGGTCGGTGTCGATGATTTCCCGGGGGCTGCGGCCGGAATAGACGCGCAGCAGGAGGGCGACGAGGCCGGAGACGATGGCGGCGTCGGACTGGCCGGCGAAGAACAGTTTGCCGTCGCGCAGGATGGCCTCCATCCAGACGCGGCTCTGGCAGCCGGGGACGCGGTGGGCGTCGTTGGCCCAGTCCTCGGGGAATGGCGGGAGTTTTCGGCCCATGCCGATGATGAATTCGTAGCGCTCCATCCAGTCGTCGAACAAAGCGAGATCTTCGGAGATGGCTTCGATCGCGGCAGCGGCGGTGGGTTCTTCGGGCTGGACGAATGGATCGGTCATATCCCGGATGTGCGGGCGGGGTCGGCGGGCGTCAAGGCAAAAACCGTTGCCACGCCGCGGTCAGCCTTCGGGCGTTGCGTGCATCCGGACCCAAGCGGTGAATTCGTTGTCCGGCAGTTCGCCGGCTGCCATGGCGAGCATCATGACGACGGCCTCGGCGTCGCCCACGCCGAACAGGCAGCCATTGAGGCGCAGGAACAGTTCGAGTGCGACGAACGCGGTTCGCTTGTTGCCGTCGATGAAGGGGTGGTTTTGGGCAATGGCCAGGGCGTAGACCGCTGCCAGTTCGCTGATATCCGGTTCGCCGTAGCCGGCGCGGTTCAGCGGCCTGGCGAGGGCGATGTCGAGAAGGCCGTGGTCACGGAGGCCGATGGAGCCCCCGTGTTCCGCCAGTTGTTCGTCGTGGATGGCGAGGATGAGCTTTTCGGAAAGCCAGACGGTCACTTCGCCAGTTCGCGCAGCACCGCGCGGCGTTCCTTCATGACGCGCCGAGCGACATCCATCTGGGCGGCGAAGTCGGGGTCCGCGACGGTCAGGCGTACGCCGTCCGGTTGGTCGACGGCGTAGATCGTGTCGCCCTTGGCCATACCCAGCTTAGCGAGCATTTCGCGGGGCAGGATGACGCCCACCGAATTGCCGATCTGGGTCAGTTTCAAGGCGTACATGGCTTGCCCTTCTGGCATTCTGCACGCGTTATAACGTATGTTAGACGGAATTACAAGATGAAACGGCTGAGGTCGCCTTTCTGCGCCAGGGGGGCGACTTTCTCGGCCACGTAGGCGGCGTCGACGACGAAGGTTTCGCCGCCGTGGTCGGTGGCGGTGAAGCTGATGTCCTCCAGCAGCCGCTCCAGGACCGTGTGCAGGCGGCGGGCGCCGATATTTTCCACGCGGTCGTTGATGTCGGAGGCGAGTTCGGCCAGCGCATCCACCGCCTCATCGCGGAAGTCCAGCGTCACGTTCTCGGTGCCGAGCAGCGCGGCGTATTGCTTCAGCAGCGAGTGTTCCGGTTCGGTCAGGATGCGGCGCAAATCGTCGCGGGACAGCGGCTGGAGTTCGACGCGGATCGGCAGGCGGCCTTGCAGTTCGGGCAGCAGGTCGGAGGGCTTGGCGAGATGGAACGCGCCGGAGGCGATGAACAGGACATGATCGGTTTTCACCAGGCCGTATTTGGTGTTGACGGTGGTGCCCTCGATCAGCGGCAACAGGTCGCGCTGGACCCCTTCCCGGCTGACATCGCCGCCACGGAAACCACCCTCCGACGTGCGGGCGCAGATCTTGTCGATCTCATCCAGGAAGACGATGCCGTTGTTTTCGGCGTGGGCGACGGCTTCCTTGGTCAGTTGTTCGTTGTCCAGCAGGTTGTCGGCTTCCTCGGCCTGCAGGATGCGGCGCGCGGCCTCGACGGTCATGCGGCGCTTCTGCTGCGGGCGGTTGCCCATGATCCCCTTCATCATCTCGCTGAGGTTGATCACCTGGCCGGGCGGCATGCCGGGCATATCAAGCTGGCCGATCGGGTTGCCGCCGGCGTCGTTGACCGACACCTCGATCTCCTTCTGCTCGAATTCGCCGTTGCGCAGCATGCGGCGGAATTTCGAACGGGTGTCGGCGGCGGCTTCCTCGCCCACCAGCGCGGTGATCAGCCGTTCCTCGGCGGCGGCTTCCGCCTTGGCCTGCACGCCCTTGCGGCTGGCTTCGCGCAGCATGTTCAGGCTGGCGTCGACGAGATCGCGGACGATGCTTTCCACGTCGCGGCCGACATAGCCGACCTCGGTGAATTTGGTCGCTTCGACCTTCAGGAACGGGGCCTGGGCCAGCTTGGCGAGGCGGCGGGCGATTTCGGTCTTGCCGCATCCGGTGGGGCCGATCATGAGGATGTTCTTGGGCACGACTTCCTCGCGCAGGCCCTCCGGCAGTTGCTGCCGGCGCCAGCGGTTGCGCAGGGCGATCGCGACCGCGCGCTTGGCGTCGTCCTGACCGACGATGAAGCGGTCGAGTTCCGAGACGATCTCCCTGGGGGAGTATGTAGGGACATCCATATTTATAATGACTCGATGATGATGTTGCCGTTGGTATAGACGCAGATGTCGGCCGCGATCTTCATGGACCGCCGGGCGATTTCCTCGGCCGGGAGATCGGGGACGGACATCAGGGCGCGGGCGGCGGCCAGCGCGTAGTTGCCGCCCGATCCGATGCCGATCACGCCGTCTTCCGGTTCAAGGACGTCGCCATTACCGGTCAGGGTGAAGCTGCGGTCCTTGTCGGCGACCGCCATCAGGGCCTCCAGGCGCCGGAGGTAGCGGTCGGTGCGCCAATCCTTGGCGAGTTCCACGCAGGCGCGCTCGAGTTGGTTAGGATACCGTTCCAGCTTGCTTTCGAGCCGTTCCAGCAGGGTGAACGCATCGGCGGTGGCGCCGGCGAAGCCGGATATCACGGTGCCGCCAGCGCCGATCCGCCGCACCTTGCGCGCGTTTCCCTTGACGATGGTCTGGCCCATGCTGACCTGGCCGTCTCCGGCCATTGTGACTTTGCCATCCCGCCTTACGCACAGGATGGTAGTGCCGTGCCACCCGATCGGATCGGCGGCGGCTTGGGTGAGGTTCTGCATAACGGGCCAAGATGGCGATGCCGGATCGGTTGGGCAAGTCCGGATCGCTTGGGCAAAGGCGGATCGCTTGGGCCGGAGCGGGCGCCGGAAGCGGCGTGCGGTGACGCGATGGTGCAGGTCCGGCAATAAACCAAGCGTGATTATCTTCGAATCGCATTGCCGGTTTTGTATGGCCGCCCCACCTCCTGGTCGCATTCGAGTTACGAGACACGGCCTTTCATCGAGGGACCATGAGCCGCAAAAACAGTATTCTCTTCGCTAAGCTGGGGCATTTTTCCCACACCAACGACCATGTCGCCGCCCAGATCGCTCGGAATTTTCCGGATCACGACCTGATGGTGGTCGACGTCAAGCGATACGCGAAAGAGAGTACGATCGCATCCGGCTATAATATCCTGGCCGAGGCGGCGACATTCGGTACGTCTGTTCTACGCAATCGCAGAGATTTGCATGCCTATTTCTTCCGCACCCCATTCATGTTCCGTCGTCTGAACGAGATGCTGGTGCGCGAGGTCGGGTCCGCGGCGGCCGACCTCGACTTCATTATACAGACGCAAGGTCTGTTCAATGCACGCATCGCGGGAAAACCCCTGCTGATCTATACCGATTATACGTTCCTGGACAACCTGACCTATCCGGATCACGACAAGCGGCTGTTTCGATCCAGGACGTTCCTGGAGTACGAAGCGAACCTATACAGACATGCCGAGGCGGTCGCGGTAACCGGCAGCCATGTCGAGCGGACGCTGGTCGACCAGTACGGATGCGATCCGTCCCGGGTCAGCACGGTGCATGTCGGGGCAAATGTAGATATCGTGCCGGTCTGCACCGATCTGTCCCGCTATGCCGCCAAGCGCGTGGTGTTTGTCGGGGTGGAGTGGGAACGCAAGGGCGGCCCGGCGCTGGTGGAGGGATTTCTGCGGGCGGCGCGGAAGCACCCGGACGCGACGCTGGCCATTGTCGGCTGTTCGCCGGCGGTGTCGCATCCGCGGATCACGGTGGTTGGCCCGGTGCCCCGCACCGAGATGCCGCGGTATTTTGAAGCCGCCTCGGTGTTCTGCATGCCGAGCCTGATCGAGCCCCTGGGGATCGCGGCGGTGGAGGCGTCGCTGTTCCGGCTGCCGGTGATTGCGACCCGTATTGGCGGTTTCTATGAGACCGTCACCGATGAAGAGACCGGAATCCTGGTTCCACCGAACGACCCGGCGGCGATCGGTTCTGCGTTAGAGCGATTTTTCGACGGGCCTGACCTCGCGCGGCGGATGGGACAGGCCGGGTTGGAACGTAACCGGACGCGGTTCGACTGGAACGAGGTCGGCCGGCGGCTGCGGTCGGTCGCCGAAGGCATCGCGCCGACGCTGCGGCAGGCGGCGTGAGCGCCGCGCACTTGACGTAACCTCGCGACTGGGCGTCGATACCCGCAAGCTGGCCGTTTATGAGCCGGCACCTGCAGGAGGACGTTCATGTCTGCAACATCGGCGGGCTCAATCGCCGCGCGCCTGGATCGGCTGCCGTCTTCTCGTCATGTCTGGTGGCTGGTCACCCTGATCTCACTGGGTCATTGCTTCGAGGTTTATGACCTATTCCTAACCGCCTACATCGCGCCCGGCCTGGCCAAGGCCGGCATGTTCACGCCGGAGTCGCTTGGGCCGTTCAGTATCCTGGCGCGGTTTGGCGTCGCCGGCGTCGGAACGTTCGTGTTCGCGCTGTTTGCCGGGTTGTTCGTCGGCACGATCCTGTTCGGCTATGTGCCGGATCGCTACGGGCGACGGACGATCTTCACCTACTCGCTGCTGTGGTACTCAGCGTGTACCGCGGTCATGGCGTTCCAGACCACGGGGTTCGGCGTGGATCTGTGGCGATTCATGGCCGGCGTCGGGATCGGGGTGGAATTGGTGACGATCGATACATTCGTATCGGAGATGGTGCCGCGGCTGCTGCGCGGGAAGGCCTTCGCCTTCAACCAGTTCATCGGGTTCTGCATGGTGCCGCTGCTGGCGTTGCTGTCGTGGCTGCTGGTGCCGGAAAAGCCGTTCGGCATCGACGGGTGGCGGTTCGTGGTCGTCCTTGGCTCGATCGGCGCGATTTTCGTTTGGTTCCTGCGCCGGCCGATCCCTGAATCGCCGCGCTGGCTGGCGCGCCACGGCCGGTTTACCGAGGCCGATGCGGTGACGCGAGCGATCGAAGAGAAGGTCTGGGCGGAAGTCGGACCTCTGCCGGCGCCGGGGCCGGCGTTGATCGGGGAGGAAGGCGAAGGCAGTTTCGCGGAGATCTGGGAGCCGCCTTATGCCAGGCGGGCGATCGTTCTGTCGGTGTTCAATTTCTTCCAGACGTTCGGCTATTACGGCTTCGCGGCCTGGGTGCCGACGTTGCTGATCGCCAAGGGAATCAACGTCACCACCAGCCTGCAATATGCCTTCATCATCGCCATCGCCAACCCGGTCGGGCCGCTGCTGGGAACGCTGATCGCCGACCGGATGGAGCGGAAATGGCAGATCTGCCTGGCCGCGATCGGCATCGCGGTTTTTGGCCTGCTGTTCTCGGCGCAGACCGATGCGGTGTTGCTGATCCTGTTCGGCGTCGGACTGACCTTGTGCAACAACTGGTTGTCCTTCGCATTCCACAACTACCAGGCGGAGCTGTTTCCGACCCGCATCCGATCCCGAGCGGTGGGGTTTGTTTATGGGTGGAGCCGGTTGTCGGCGGCGCTGTCCGGGCTGGTGATCGCGTTCTTCCTGGGGCACGGCGGCACCGATGCGGTGTTCATCTTCATCGCGTTCGCGATGGCGATCGTGGTGGCGTCGATCGGCGGGTTCGGCCCGCGCACGCGGGGGTTGGCGCTGGAGGCGATCTCGGCCTGATCTTCCCGCTTATCGCTTCCCCTGGTTGGGCTGACGCCTTAAGGACGACATCGAGGCTGACCGGACAAGGGGATTGGTAGCATGGCTCGCTCGCTCAGGGTCGCGGTCCAGATGGACCCGATCGACAGTATCAACATCGATGCGGACTCGACCTTCGCGCTGATGTTGGAGGCCCAGTCGCGCGGCCATGCGCTGTGGCACTACGAAGTGCGGCATATGGCGCTGAAGGAAGGGGTGTCGCAGCCGGCGGGCGGCAAGCGCGAGGAACGGCTGTTTGCACGTGGGCACAAGGTGAAGGTGGCGCGGCGGCACGGGGCGCATTACGAGTTCGCGCCACTGGAGACGATCGACCTGGGCAGCATGGACGTCGTGCTGATGCGGCAGGATCCGCCGTTCGACATGGCATATATCACGGCGACGCATATGCTGGAGCATATCCAGCCCGGCACGCTGATCGTCAACGATCCGGCGGCGGTGCGCAATGCGCCGGAGAAGATTTTGGTCACGCATTTTCCGGACCTGATGCCTCCGACCTTGGTTACATGGGATCTGGAGGCGATCCGGTCGTTCCGGGCGGAGTACAAGGATATCATTGTCAAGCCGCTGTACGGGAATGGCGGCGCGGGCGTGTTCCGGATCAAGCCGGACGACGAGAACCTGGGATCGTTGCTGGAGATGCACTTCGCCCGGTCGCGGGAACCGCTGATGCTGCAGCGCTATGAACCGGCGGTGCGACAAGGCGACAAGCGGATCATCCTGGTGGACGGCGAGCCGATGGGGGCGCTGAACCGGGTGCCGGCGGCGGGCGAAGCGCGATCCAACATGCATGTCGGCGGGCGGCCGGAGCAGTCGCCGCTGACCGCGCGGGATCGGGAGATCTGCGCGGCGATCGGGCCGACGTTGCGCGACCAGGGGATGATCTTTGTCGGGATCGACGTGATCGGGGACTATCTGACCGAGATCAACGTGACCTCGCCCACGGGGCTGCAGGAGATCGCGCGATTCGATGGGGTGCATATCGAGAAGTCGATATGGGACCGGATCGAGGAGAAGGTGGCGCGGCGGCCGGTTTGACCGCGGGCGTGGGTTAGGCAACATCGTCAGCAAAGTTTTCAGTGCGGAGAAAGAACGAGGGCGTGGCGGGGATCGCGGAGATCGTTGTTTGAGTTTTCCGGTGTGATTGGTTCTCGCGGGGTCCTGGTTGCGTTTGCTTGATGTGGCTTTGGAGCGGTGTCCGTGCGCGTGCCTCGTGGACGCCGCTCTAAAGTTTTGTTTGACAGTGTTATTCACGTCTTCGGCGATTCCGCCTGCGACGATAACGCAGTAGGCTGTCGGGCACAGTCAAGCTGTCGGGCACAGTCAATGGGAGAACGCCAATGAAGATCCTTCGCGCCTCGGCCCGGAAAACCAATCGCGGGCCGGCTACCAATTTCACCGGCACGGTGTTTTCCGATGAGGTCGTGGTCGGGACGCCGCCGTCGCGGATGCGTGGGTCGGTGGTGTCGTTCACGCCGGGCGCGCGGACGGCGTGGCACAGCCATCCGGTGGGTCAGACGCTGTTCTGCCTGTCCGGCGCGGGGCGGGTGCAGCGGGAGGGCGAGCCGGTGCAGGAGATTCGCCCCGGGGACACCGTGATCATTCCGCCGGATGTGCGGCATTGGCACGGCGCGGCGCCGGACAAGCTGTTTTCGCATCTCGCGATGTCGGAGTTGAACGACAAGGGCGAGGGTACGGCCTGGTTCGAGCATGTTTCGGAAGAGGACTACAACGCGACGCCCGCGCCGGTGAGCTGAGGCGTCCGGGGGTCTACCACGGCGCGCGGGCGAAGCGCAGGTTCGGTGGATCTGCCAGCCTGGCTCAGCGCGTGACGGGCTCAAGTCGACTCAACCAGGGACCAGCAATCTATTTTAGAGGGGGATTCACGCCTGAGACCGCCGCCCCATGAGGGCGTCAATCCCAAACGATTGCGCGCTCATTCGGAATTCGCATGTCGTCATGTCGCGGAGGGTGCGAATTCCTGACGGTGCGTCGGTTGGTTTCCCGAGCACGTGTGCCGATGTTGGTGCCTGACGTGATTCGGATGAGGCGTATCGACATGAGCGTTCGCGAGGAAGAGTCGTTTCGGCCGGAATATCGGCTGGATGCCGGAGCGGGACGGCGCAGCACGTTGGTGACGATGGGGCTCGGTCTGGCCGCGAGCGTGGTTGGTCTGGCGACGATGCCTTCCGGGGTGGCCCACGCGGCCGGCGAGTCGTTGCTACCGGCGGGCGCGAAATCGCTGCAAGAGTTCACCATGCGCCTGAGCCAGGCACCACGCCGGCGGGACTTCAAGACGGTGCCGACAATTCTGGACGATCCCGGTCAATGGGATCACGCCGCCCTGTCCGAGGTGATCGCGTATCGCGGCGGGCCGAAGCAGGTTTGGAACAACACCGAAATCGCCGGGCCGTGGCTGAACGGCATGCGCAATGCGTTGAATTCGCAGATCTGGGCGTTCAGGCATCCGGATTTCCTCGCGGTTTCGGCGACGCATGGGACGGCGCACCTGGCCCTGTTCGACGCCGCGGTATGGGAGAAGTACCAGTTGCGGACGCTGACGGGCGGCAAATTCGGCAGCAATACGCTGGCGGAGGCGCGCGTGGACGCCAACGCCGACGCGAACGATTACCAGGATGCCGAGGGGCCGTTCTCCCCGCATGACAACTCGATTCCGACGCTGCAGCGGCGCGGGGTGGCTTTCCTGGCCTGCCACAACGCGATTTTGGAGATCGCCGCGAAGCTGATCGTTGCGGATGTAAATCCGGATAAATTGTCCCAGGCGGCGTTGGGCGCGGAACTGACCAATCATCTGATTCCAGGCGTGGTGCTGACACCGGGGGTGGCGGGCACCCTGGTGGAGTTGCAGCACGCTGGTTTCAGCTACGCGGCGTGAGGCGCGATGAGCGAGGCGGCCACGGCGGTGGCGTCGGATGATCGGGGTTGGCGGATGGCGGATGGCGGCAATCGCGCTGCTGGCGGTGCGGATCATGCAGGGTTTCATCTCCTGGGGCGGTGGGTCGCGACGCATCATCCATGGGCCGCAAAAGCTCAATCCGGATGCGCCGACCTGGATGGCGAACACGTTCCAGACCGCGACGCCGGGGAGGTTGGAGCGGCCGCGGACAGGGTGAATCCCGCGTAGCCGCCCGCGGCGATCTCGTCGCATTTGAGACGGTAAGCGCCGACACCGCCGATATAGGGCATGAACACGCGGGGTTTGCCGGGGATGTTGGCACCCATGTACCAGGAAGCGGCTGAGGGGTACAGGGTCGTGTGGGCGACCTCATTGACGTGGTCGACCCAGTCGTCCTCGACTGCCAGGGTCGGTTCGATGCAGTCAAGCTGGTGGCTGACTAGGTGGCTCAGGCAATCGGCGATCCAATCGACGTGCTGCTCGATCGAGACGATCATGTTGCTAAGCACGGACGGGCTGCCGGGGCCGGTGATCATGAAC
>DATARX010000159.1:0-16821 GCA_036263955.1 Rhodopila sp. | reverse complement strand
AGCCGCCATCGGGTGCGAAAAGGTCGCTCATACCGTTGAGGACCCGAACGAAATTGTCTTTTTCATCCGGTCAAACTACGGAGAGAAATGTGGCAAATCAACGTCACCCACGAGATCCGCCGACCGCGGCGGGTGACTCGGCCGCAGGTGGGTCGGTGTTTCGGATGACGGGTCCGGTGCTGCCCACGGGTCCGGTGCTGCCCCCGGGTCCGGCCCTGCCCACGGGTCCGGCCGTGCCCACGGGTCCGGTGCTGCCCCCGGGTTCGGCGCTGCCCCCGGGTCCGGTGCTGCCCACGGGTAACGTGCCGCGGGAATGGGACCGTAAACCAGATGGTTGGGTGGCCGCCGACGAACCGGGTGGGGCGGCCCTGTTCAGGCGGTGATGTTCTGCAGCGCCGCCGTTGTCGCGCTGCTCGTCCCCGACTGCCCACCTGACGCATAGGCGGCGAGTCCATAGCGTTGCTGCCAGCCGCCGCCGGGGATGGCGTCCCAATTCTGGCGCCAGGCGGGTTCGGCCGACGCCGTTCCGGGGTTTCCGATGGCATCGGCACGACCTCCGCCGGGCCATCCGCCGCCGGCTCCCCCTGGTGGCGGCGGCGAGCCGCCCGTCGAGGCGACGACCGTGCCGAGGTCCGGCGCGATGCTGTCGAGATCCCGCGGCAGCGAATTGCCGATGGAGGCGGTGCCAGTGGAGGCGGTGCCAGTGGACGTTGCGCCGGTGGACGTTCCGCCGTTGGGCGATGGCGTGCTGCTGGTGCCCGCGGTTCCGGTCCCATTCGGGTTGATGGCGGAGGGGCGATTGCCGCCCAGCGAGGATAGCAGCGATTGCAGATCGGCCAGCAGCGATGCCTGACTTGCCCCGCCCTGCGCAGCCGACGCCGCGGATGTGTCGTCCGGTGCGCCCGCGGTCTGGGTTTCCGACCCGCTCCCACTGGTGCCACCGGTCCCGCTCGCCGAACCGGTCCGGTTGGTCGCGCCGGACCCGTCGCCGAACAGCATCAGCAGGAAATTCATGTTGCCCGACAGCGGCTGCGCTGTGTCGCCCCCAATCGGGTTGACCACGCTTGCACCCGCCGTGGTCGTGCCTACGTTGCTGGGAGGCCTTCCGCCATCCTGTCCGGATTGCGCGGCGGGCGGCGACTGCGGCGCGTCAGGCCGCGCCCATCGCTCGTTTTGCCCGGCTATGGAATGGATCACGTGGGTGTTCCTTGGCTGATAACTGGCTCGCGCCGCGACGCATGAATCGAGCCAAGATTAAGCTTTTGAAAGGAAAACACTCTTTGGAAGCAAGATCGGCAATTTCTGCCGACGGATGCGCTTGGTCCGGCAGAATCAGCCGCCTCGGACGCAGCGGGATCGGGAACAGCGGGCGCATCGGCGCGTTGGGCAAGAGGTGCGCAAGCGGGCGCATATCCGCAGGGCCGGTGCGCTTGTGGGTCTGTTGCAACCCTCCGACCCTACCGGTAACGTCCGCCGCGCTGAACTAAGGGATAGTATTCTCATGGACATGACGGGCGAGCGGCGTATTCCGGCTCCACGGCAAATCGTATGGGAAGCGCTCAACAATCCGGATGTGCTGAAAGCCAGCATTCCCGGCTGTGAGAGCCTGGAAAAGCTGGAAGACGACCAGATGAAGGCGACAGCCTCGATCAAGGTCGGTCCGATTTCCGCGCGCTTCACTGGCAAGGTGCAACTGACCGATATCGACGCCCCGAACGGATATCGGATCAGCGGGGAGGGGCAGGGCGGTGTCGCCGGGTTCGCCAAGGGCGGTGCCAATGTGGCATTGACAGATGACGGTGCCGACACGCTGCTGCGTTATGATGTCAACGCCCAGGTCGGCGGCAAGCTGGCGCAGCTGGGTGGCCGGCTGATCGACGCCACTGCCAAGCAGATGGCGGATGCTTTCTTCGATCGCTTCAGCAAGCAGGTGCAGGCGATGTCGCCCGTCACCACGGGGGCGGAAGCAGAAGTCGCGGGCGGGCAGGGCGTGGCTGACCCGGCCGTGATGGCATCCGAGCCCGCGCCCTCGATATCCGTCTGGTCGCTCATCCCGCGTGAGCCGTTTGGCCTGCCGCTTGTGGCCTGGATCGGTGGCGGCGTGTTCATCATCATGGTGCTATTGATACTGGGAAGCATGCTCTAGTGACTTCGAATCATCTTGTCGCCGCTCGTCTTCCCGCCACCCGTCTCCCCGCCATGGTCGCCGACACCGCGAAACTGCTGTCCGATCACGGTTACATTGCCGATCTGGAACTGGCGACGACCGTGCATCTGGCGTTGACCATGCAGCGCCCGCTGTTGCTGGAGGGCGAGCCCGGCACCGGCAAGACGGAGATCGCCAAGGTCCTCGCCGCCGGATTGAACCGGCGGTTGGTTCGCCTGCAATGCTACGACGGCATGGACCTGTCGGCCGCGGCGTACGAATGGGACCACGCACGCCAACTGATGGCAATCCGCCTGGCCGAAGCGGCCGGCCACACCGACCGGGACGAACTGTCCCGCGACATCTATACGCGGGAATTTCTCCAGGCGCGCCCGCTGCTGTCGGCGATCGACCCGGATTTGTCGCCCGCGGTGCTGCTGATCGATGAACTGGACCGGGCGGATGAGCCGTTCGAGGCGTTTCTGCTGGAATTGCTGGCCGATTTCCAGATCACCGTGCCGGAATTCGGCACCGTCCGAGCGGCAACGCGTCCGGTGGTGATTTTGACGTCTAACCGGACGCGCGAGGTGCATGACGCCATTCGCCGGCGCTGCCTGTATCATTGGGTCGATTATCCCGATGCGACCCGCGAACGGGCGATCCTGGCGGCGAAAGCGCCTGGCGTTCCGGCAAACCTGGCGGACCAGGTGGTCGGCTTCGTGCAGCGCCTGCGGAGCGAGGAACTGTTCAAACTGCCCGGCGTGGCCGAGACGATCGACTGGGCGCAGGCGTTGACGTATCTGAACAAGACCGAACTCACGGCCGGCGATGTCGACGAGACCTTGGGCGTGCTGCTGAAGTATCAGGACGACATCGCCAAGGTGCGTGGCGCGGAAGCGGCGCGGCTGGTCACCGAAGTGGCCGCTTCGGTCTGACCGGTGCGCCCTCGGCGCCACGCTCAAAACGGTTCTGTCTCGGGATCGGTGCGAAAGGCTTCTTAAACGCGACCGCATTCTCTATAGTCGGGGGATGCCCTTCGACGTGCATGATTTTCCGGAAGCCTCGCGAAAGGATCGCGCCGCGACGCGCCAGAGCCGTCGCCTTGTGGCTGTCTGGCTGTTTACCGTCGCGGCGATGATCATGGTGATGATCATGCTGGGCGGGATGACGCGGCTGACCGGTTCCGGCCTGTCGATCATGGAGTGGGCGCCGCTGAGGGGGGTGCTGCCGCCGACCAGCGATGCGGAATGGCATCGGCTTTTCGCCCTGTATCAAGAGATTCCGCAATACGCGCTGGTGAACGAAGGTTTCGGCCTGGCCGGCTTCAAGCATATTTTCTGGCTTGAATGGACCCACCGGGCTTGGGGCCGGCTGATCGGCGTGGTGTTCCTGCTGCCGATGCTCTGGCTGTGGGCGACCGCCCGGATCGAGCGCCGGCTGCTGCCGCGCCTGGGTGTGGTGTTCGTCCTTGGTGGCCTGCAGGGCGCGGTCGGCTGGTTCATGGTCGCCTCGGGCTTTTTTCCGGATGCAACCGCGGTATCACCCTATCGCCTGGTCATCCATCTGGCGTTCGCCTTGGTACTGTATGGCACGATCGTCTGGACCGGATTGGCGGCGCTGCATCCGGTGCGCAACCGCGCGCCGGGTTCGCCGCTGCTGCGCGGCCTGGCGATCGCCTCCCTGACAATGGTGAGCCTGACGATCCTGGCCGGCGGCTTTACCGCCGGAACCCATGCGGGACTGACGTATAACACGTTCCCGCTGATGGATGGCCGGTTGGTGCCGGACGGCTACGCGATGCTGCACCCATTCCTCCGCAACATCACGGAGAACGTCGCAGCGGTCCAGTTCGATCACCGGCTGGCCGCCACGATCACCTTGGTCCTCGTCTCGACCCTTGCCGCGGCTGGCTGGCGTGCCGGCCTGCCCTGGCCGCTGATGGGCTGCCTCGGCTTCGCGGTCCTTGGCCAATACCTCCTTGGCGTGACCACCCTGTTGCTGGTGGTGCCTGTTTCGATCGCAACGATGCATCAGGGCGGTGCCGTCATCCTGCTGACCGTCGTGCTGGTCCTGGTGCATCGGCTGTCCTATGCGCCGCGCCCGCGACAGGATGCCAAGCCAGTTCTCCAGACGACAGGTTCGTGAGTCCACCGTCTTAACGGATGATGGAAACGCGACCTCGGCCGGTTGTTGTCGGTGGCCAGCCGATCCCCCGCATCCGTCACCTGGCGCGGCGAACTTCGGAGGCACGACACTGGTGGTCAAACGCCGCCGGGCGTACCATCTATCGCTTCGCGAACATTGAGGAATTGCTGCCATGAGCGCTATCGCTGCTACCGACAAGCTGTTTTTCGAGCGTGCGGACGCCGCGCTGGACCAGGCCGCCGCTGCCCATATTGTCGATCAAGCGCTGCGCGGCAGCGACGACGGGGAGCTGTTCCTCGAGTACCGCGAGAGCGAATCGATCAGCCTGGACGACGGCAATATCCGATCCGCCAGCTTCGACTCCGGGCTGGGGTTTGGGCTGCGCGCGGTGGCCGGCGAGGCGACGGGCTACGCGCATTCGGGTGAAATCTCCGAGGAGGCGCTGCGCCGGGCGGCGGCGACGGTTTCGGCGATTGCCGCGGGGCATGCGGGAACCGTCGCGGAGCCGCCGCGGGCGACCAATGCTCGGTTGTATTCCGACGCCAACCCGCTGCGCCTGATGGACTTCTCGGCGCGGACGTCCCTGCTGGGGGAGATCGATGCCTATGCCCGCGGTAAGGATCCGCGCGTCAAGCAGGTGATGGCCTCGATCAGCGGCGAGTGGCAGGCGGTGCAGATCATGCGGCCAGACGGCACGCGCGTCGCCGACTTGCGGCCGCTGGTGCGGCTGAACGTATCGCTGGTGGTGGAACAAGGGGGGCGGCGCGAGACCGGCAGCCACGGCACCGGCGGGCGCTTCGCCTACGACTTCGTGACCCAGGAAAGCACATGGCGCGGCGCGGTGGATGAGGCGCTGCGCCAGGCCCTGGTGAACCTGGACAGCCGTCCGGCGCCGGCCGGGGAAATGCCGGTGGTCTTGGGGGCTGGCTGGCCGGGTATCCTGCTGCACGAGGCGATCGGCCACGGGCTGGAAGGCGATTTCAACCGCAAGAAGACGTCGGCGTTCGCCGGCCTGATGGGCCAGCGGATCGCCTCGCCGGGGGTCACCGTGGTGGATGACGGCACGATGCCGGACCGCCGCGGCAGCCTGACGGTGGATGACGAGGGCACGCCATCGAGCCGGACTGTGTTGATCGAGGACGGCATTCTGGTCGGCTATCTGCAGGACCGGCTGAACGCGCGGCTGATGGGCATGCGGGCGACGGGCAACGGGCGCCGGCAATCCTATGCGCACGCACCAATGCCGCGGATGACGAATACAGTGATGCTGGGTGGATCGCACACGCCGGAGGAGATGATCGCGTCGGTCAAACGGGGCCTGTATGCGGTCAATTTCGGTGGCGGGCAGGTGGATATCACGTCCGGGAAGTTCGTGTTCTCGGCCAGCGAGGCCTACCTCATCGAGGACGGCAAGGTCACGTCGCCGGTCAAGGGCGCGACGTTGATCGGGAATGGACCGGACTCGCTGACCAAGGTGGAGATGATCGGGAACGATATGGCACTGGACCCCGGCATCGGGACGTGCGGCAAGAGCGGGCAGGGTGTGCCGGTCGGCGTCGGCCAGCCGACGTTGAAATTGTCCGGCCTGACGATCGGCGGCACCGCCGCTTAAATCGACGTTCAGGCCGTGACCGCCCGGTCCGCGCCTGCGGTCGGTTGCCTCGATCCAAAGTCGCGTTCGCCGATTCTTCCTCCATTTCAACGCGGAGGAAGAACGAGGGCCGCGGAGTGTTGCCTTGCGCAAATATCGATATTGTATCGCATTATACCGGCTAGATTATACCGCCGCTGGCGTCGACGGCGACGCTTCCCGTCCATCATGGCCGGCGCTGCCCCTCGCTCGCCAGGCAGCGTCCCGACAGATCAACTTCGTGCCGGATTCTATCAGTTAAGCCGTTGTGCGATGGTGATCTTGTTGAATCATGAAGGCGGCGAAATCGACTGTCCCGAGGGGCAATTCATAGCGCATCATTATTCCGCGCGGATCGGTCAATCGGCGACGATTTGACGTTAGGATAACGTCAAAAAAACGATAATAAAATTCCATTCTGTGAACATGTCTCCATCGACGGATCGCAGGTCATTTCCTGAGCGGTTCGCGAGCCGGGAAAACTGCCACAGAAAGGTCAGGTCAATGTCCACTTTCATCACCGTTGCCGCTCAGGCTCTCTCGAACGCCGCTGGCAAGGTCCGCATGGGCGGGTATGCCCCGACATTGGCGACCGCCGACGCATCCAAGGTCCGGCTGGGCGGGTATGCCCCGACATTGGCGACCGCGGACGCGTCCAAGGTCCGCCTGGGCGGGTATGCCCCGACATTGGCGACCGCCGACGCGTCCAAGGTCCGCATCGCCGGTTAAATCCCGATCGGCTGGCTTGTTGGCCAATGGGGCGTCAACTGCTGAGTCAAAATCCCGTCATGCATTATAACGGACAGGCCGCGCTCCCCAGGGGCCGGCCCGTGGGTTTGTTGGCTCTCTGGAGGATCCGTCGTCGTGAATACTACCCCTCCGTCCGATACCTCCGACGGCAAGCCCGCCGCGAAATCAAAGTTGGTCACGTTTCACCGCATGATCCCCACCGCTCGGATGCCGCAACGCGCGGATCGTTCGGCGGCCGGTTCGCTGCCGACACGGGCATTTCGTTACTGTGAGGCGGCGACCTCCGCCGCCGCCTTCGGTTACTACCTGTTCCCGCCGATCGGTTTCTCTGTCCAATGGGACGGCCATGACATCGTGTGGACGTTCGAAGGGGCGGGCGACTGGATTCCGCTGAACGGCGCCGCCCAGTTCCCAGGCTACCGTGACTATTTCGACGACATCGCCCCGCCGGAGATCAAGGAATTTTCCCCGCCCTTCCTTGCCGCGCTGCAGGAGCCGGGGCTGCTTCAGGTATGGATGGGACTGGTCGTGCGCACCGCCCCGAACTGGAGCCTGTTGGTCCGAGCACCGGCCAACCTGCCGCGCAGCGGCGGGTGGGAGCCGTTCGAAGGCATCGTCGAAAGCGACCGCTGGTTCGGTCCGCTGATCACCAACCTGCGGCTGACCAAGACCAACGTGCCAATCGTCTTCAAACCGGATTATCCGTTGCTGCAGGTGCAGCCGATCCCTCGCCACGTCTATGAGGATTCGACGCTCAACAACTACGAGATCGTGCCCGAACTGACGCAGTTCTCGCCGGAGGACTGGGACGATTACTACGACACGGTCGTGCGTCCGAATTCCCAGGTCGTGCGCCCACGCGGCCAGTATGCCGCCGCGGCGCGGAAGCGGCGCAGTGTGGAGGGCACAACGGATTGAACCCAACCGGAAAGCTTCCATTTGGAAAGCTTCCAATCGGAAAGCTACCAATTCGGAAAGCTACCAGCCGGAAAACGACCAGTCGGCAAACGACCAGCCGAAAAACTAATCGTGTGCTGGACAGTCCGCGAACTTTCCACGATGAATGTAACATGATGAAACGCCTGCGCGCCAAAAAGGGTCTCCGCTCCGGCCGGATTTTCACCTTGGTGTTCTGTGCTGTCTGGCTGTCGGTTCCGGCGGTCAGTCACGCCGGTGGCGCCTGTCCGGGCGATCCGCCGATGGAAAAGCTGGCTCTGCCGCATTTGCGGGCGGCGGTGGCCGGTCGGATGGAAGGGGTGATCGTTGCCCTCGGCTCTTCCTCGACCGAGGGCGCCATGGCGTCGGATAGTGCACACACCTACCCCGCGATCCTCCAGGCGGCGCTGAACAAGGCGCTGCCCGCCGCACATTTCGCCGTCATCAATCGCGGCATCGGTGGCCAGGACGCACCCGAGGAACTGGCCCGCCTCGATACCGACGTCATTGCCGTGCGTCCGCAACTCGTCATCTGGCAGGTCGGCGCCAACGGCGCGATGCGCCATGCCGATCCGGCCGAATTCCACACCCGGGTCCAGGCAGGCGTGGAGCGCCTGGTCAAAGCCGGGATCGATGTCATCCTGATGGATAATCAGCGCTCACCCAGGGTGCTGGCGGCGGTGGACCATATCGTCCTGGAAGACTCGCTGGCGCGGGTGGCGCGTGAAACCGACGCCAGCCTGTTTTCCCGCAGTCACCTGATGGACGCCTGGTCCGAGGAAGGGGCCAAGCCGGGCATGTTCATCGCCTCGGACGGTTTGCATCAAAATGATCTCGGTTATCTTTGCGTCACCCAGGCGCTTGCGCGCCAGATCGTGACCGCCGTGAGCGCACCCGTGTCGGTTTCAGCCAGCCGCTGACGCGCGCGGCATCGCGCGCCAAGCTGGGGACGCTAATTCAGTCCGCTGGCCCAGTTCGCTAATCCAGTCCGCTGGCCCAGTCCGCTAATCCAGTCCGCTGGCCCAGTCCGCTAACCCAGTACGGGCCGCAGGATAGCCGGCGCATCCGCCATGGACGGGTCGCGCTCGCGGACCCCCGCGAGGCGAAGGCCTTCGGCATAGTGCAGCTTGTCGCTTTCCCGCTCCATGGAGTTGGTTGCCAAAAAGCGCTCAATGGTAAACTCGGGCTCCAGCCCCAGCAGCCGCTGGCGAACCGTCGCCGCCTCCTGTCTTCGGCGCAGATGTCCAAGCGCGGCGAGATACGGCTTGTAGGTGGCCGAGAACGCAGGATTGAACTGGCTGACGCTGCGTCCGACCTCCACCGCGCGCTCGTAGTCGCGCTGCATCAGATGGATCACGCCGAAAAAGCCATCGAAGACGAACGCGTGGGGGTCGAGCGGCGACAGCATCTTGTAGCGCTTCATGCGTCGGTGCGCCTCATCCGGGGCGCCGGCATAGGCGTGGGCCATGGCCGACAGTGCCCAGGCCATCGCCAGGTTGGGGTTCAGCGAAAGGGCGCGTTCGTGCAGCACCTTGGCCTCGATCAGGCGACGGTGGAGAAATGCCTGGACGTGTCCGCTGATCGCCAGGCCGCGGGCGTCGAACGGATCCAGTATGACGGCTCGCTCCGCCAGGTCGCCGGCGCGTTCCATCATGACGGTCGGCTGTTCCGCCCAACCTTGCCCGACATAAAAGATGTGCCAGTACGCATACCAGGCATGGGGCGCGGCATAGTCGGGTTCGAGGGCGATGGCCTTCGACAGGTAGTCGCCGGCCTGCACGAAGGCCTCGTGCTCCATCCGCCCGATCAGCGGAATCGATCGAAGCATGTAGTCGTAGGCGGTCGCATCGATCTGGCCGCGGCTGCTGCTGCGCCTGGCTTCGATCAGCAGGATTTCCGGATCGATCTGCCCCACCACCGCGGCGGCGATTTCGTCCTGCAGGGAGAGCAAATCGTTGGTCTCCCGATCGAAGCGCCTGGCCCAGACGATCTGATTGCTGGCGCGCAGGTCGAGCAGGCGCAGGCTGATACGGATCCTGCCGCCGGCCCGTTGGACCGACCCGTCGAGCAGGAAGTCGAGGCCGAACTCCCGCCGGATCGCCGCCTCGTCCCGATTATCGGCGGCGAACCGGCCCAATGAATTGGAGGAGACGATGAACAGCCAGCGGAAGCGCGACAGCGCATTGGTGATTTCGTCCGCCAGGCCGGGCGCCAGATGCGCGTCTTCCGCGGGCATGCCGATCAGGCGGAATGGCATGACGCCGATATGGGCGCCGCCGCGGGGCGCGTTGGTGTCGCGCCTGCGCGGCGCCGGGGATGCTTCGGGCGCCGAAGCACCGGGCGTGGGGGCGGCGGGCGTGGGGGCACCGGGCGCCGAAGCACCGGGCGTGGCGGCAGCGGGCGTGGCGGCAGCGGGCGGGGCCGCGTCGTCAGTCGGTGGCTGGGCTTCGGCCGGAGGCGCCGGTCGCAAGGGTTGGCGGCTGTGCGACGGTCCCCTGACTTCGTGCAGCAGTCTTTGCGTCTCGACCGACGGCACCGCGTCCAGCATATCGGCAAGGACCGCGCGGCAGCGGTCATAGGCTTGTATCGCCAGGCCTCGCTCCCCGCGCAACGCGTACGCTTTCATCAAGGAACGCCAGGCGCCTTCGTGCGAGCGGTCGATGGTCAGCAGCCGTTGCGCCGCGGCGATGGCGGCCTCCGGTTCCAGGTTTTCCCGCAGCATCGTCTCGCCGATGGCGCGGGCACGGTCGCGCAGCCGTTCGCGTTCCGTATTCAGCCAGGCGTCGAAGTTCGGATCGATCCCGTCGAGATCCTCCAGCAAGTCGCCGTCCAGGAGCGCCAGTGACGTCGGCTGCGCCGCGGTCGCCCGCATCACCTCCTCCACGTCGATCCACACGGCGCCCGGTCGCACCGCCAGGTTGTCGCGGGTGACGAGCAGGATGTCGGTCCGCGCGGGCGACAACGCCTCCAGCAGGCGGTGGATTTCCTGCCGCAGGGATGCCCGAGCCTGCTCTTCGGGGCGGCGGCTCCAGAGTTGTTCGGCGAGGCGGCCGCGCAAGACCGGCCTGGGGGCGGCCATTGCGATACTCGCCAACAGCGCACGGGTCTTGCGTCCGACCGGCAGCACACTCTCGCTTCGGATCGTCCAGGCTTCCATCTGGCCGATCAACCGCAGCCTTACGACGACATGGTCGAGCCCATTGGTTGGCGCGCAGGGCGCCGGCTGCCGGTTGAGAGAGTCCGTCATTATTTCCCTCGAGCCATGGCGGTACCGTAAAGCGTACCGTCGGCGGGCGCCATACCCTGGGGTCTAAAGACTATCCCCACCGGTATCAGGGGATATTGATCCGCTGTCGCACGAACGCCAGCGCCGCCTTGAAAGCGGCTTCGGCGTCCATCTCGCTGGTATCGAGGGGATACGCATCGTCCGCCGCCTTCAGCGGCGCCGCCGCCCGGGCGGCATCCTTGGCGTCACGCTGGCGCATATCGGCCTCGACCGTGGCGATATCCGCGTCCAGGCCCTTGGCGCGCAGTTCCAGCCAGCGCCGGCGGGCACGTTCCGCCAGGCTGGCGGTGACGAACAGCTTCGCGGCGGCATCGGGGAAGATCACCGTGCCGATGTCGCGGCCATCCAGCACCGCACCGTCCCGCATGGCGAAGTCGCGCTGAAACGCCAGCAATGCGGATCGCACGCCGGGAATGGAAGCGACCGCCGCCGCCGCCGCGTCGGCCTGAGGACCACGCAGGTCCGGTCGCTCCAGGTCGATCGGCTGCAGGGCGCGTGCCGCGGTTTCGGCCATTTCCGGGTCACCCGGATCGCCGCCCAGGTCGAGCACGCGACGCCCGACGGCACGATAGAGCAAGCCGGTGTCCAGGTACGGCAAGCCGATCGTGGCGGCCAGGCGGCGGGCGAGGGTGCCCTTGCCGGCGGCGGCCGGACCATCGATCGCGATGATCGGCTTCATCGTCACGCGGCGGGCCGAATGGCGGCACCGAGACCGTTCATCAGGTCCACGAAGCCGGGAAAACTGGTGTCGATGAAGCCGGCATCGTCGATCGTCACCGGCGATGCGGTGACCAACCCCAGGACGATGGCCGACATGGCGATGCGGTGGTCCATGTGGGTCGCCACTGTTCCGCCGCCCGAGGGCGGCTTGCCGGTGCCGTGGACGATCATGTCGTCGCCCTCGATCTCCACCTTGACGCCGTTGACCGAAAGCAACGCAGCGGTGGCGGCGAGGCGGTCGCTTTCCTTCACCCGCAGTTCCCTCAGCCCGCGCAGCCGCGTGGTGCCGGCGGCACAGGACGCGGCGACGGCCAGGACCGGATATTCGTCGATCATGCTGGGGGCGCGTTCGGGCGGCACATCGACGGCGCGCAGCGATCCGCCGGTGATCTCCAGGTCGCCGACCGGCTCGCCGCCCTCGACCCGGCGATTCCGGACGGTGATGCTGGCCCCCATTTCCTCCAGGCACAGCAGCAGGCCGGTGCGCAACGGATTCAGGCCGACGGCGGGGATGGTGACGGTGCTGCCCGGAACCAACAGGGCGGCGACCAGCGGGAAGGCGGCCGAGGACGGGTCGCCCGGCACCAGCACGTCGGCGGCCTGCAGTTCGGGCTGACCCTGCAACTCAATGATCCGGCCGGCGCCCTGGACCTCCACCCGTACGGTGGCGCCGAAATGGCGCAGCATGTTTTCGCTGTGGTCGCGGGTGGCTTCCGGTTCCTCCACGCGGGTGATGCCGGGGGCGTTGAGACCCGCCAGCAGCACCGCCGATTTCACCTGGGCCGAGGGCACCGGAACGCAGTAGTCGAGCGGCAGCGCGTCGCGCGCGCCCTGGATGGCGAGGGGGAGGCGGCCGCCCTCCCGCGATGTGAAACGGGCGCCGGTCGCGGTCAGCGGATCGATGACGCGCCGCATCGGGCGGCCGCGCAGGCTGGCGTCGCCAGTCATCACCGCGAATAACGGATGGGTGGCCAGGATGCCGCACAGCAGGCGGGCCGCAGTGCCGGAGTTGCCCATATCCAGCACGTCGGCGGGTTCCGTCAGGCCGCCGATGCCGCGGCCGGCGACACGCCACAGTCCATCCGGATCATGCGTCACTTCGGCGCCGAGGGCCCGCATGGCGGCGGCGGTGCGCAGCACGTCCTCCCCCGTCAGCAAGCCGGTGATGCGGGTTTCGCCGACCGCCAGGGCGCCGAACATCAACGCGCGATGGCTGATCGATTTGTCGCCCGGCGCGGCGATGCGGCCGCTCAATGGGGCGGGGGCTTGGCCTGAAATCAGCGGGCGGCGGGCGGCTTCGTGCATGGGGCGGGTCCGGTCGATGACATGACTGGCCGGTTGTTAACGGAGTTTGCGCACAACGGATACCGCTTCAAAATGCGAATAGCCATTTGACAGGGCGGCGCCTTGGTGGCATGGGCGCCCGCTCTTGTTTCAAGCCCAAAGACTGTCACGAAGGGCCTTATATTCCCATGGCTAAGCCTGAACTCGGCACCAAGCGGGTCTGCGTCGCGTGCGGCACGCGATTCTACGACCTGACCAAGTCGCCCGCCATCTGCCCCAAATGCGGGACGGAACAGCCGATCGAGCAACCGCGTCCGCGTCGCACCGGCGGCAATGTCGCCGAGGACAAGCGTCCGAAGAAGGTGACGCCCGCGCCGGAGGACGTGGATGTGGAGGTTGAAGGCGTGGAGGACGTCGAAGAGGAAGACGTCCTGGAAGCTGCTGACGACCTGGAAGACGACACCGACGTGATCGGCGGCGACATCGAGGTCGAGAGCGACGCCGACGAAAACGAGCGATAACCGCTCGTTGCTGTCATCGGCAGGGCGGTTACCGGCAGGGCGGTTATCCGTGGGTCGGTGATCCGTGGGTCAGGCCCGCCCCGTGGCGCGCAACCAGGCCATCAGCAGCGCGTCATAGGGCAGGGCTGGCGCTTCGCGTAGGCGCCAGTACCAGCGCCGCCATCGGCTGGTCGCCGCGGGAACCCGCGGTGGCGGGCAGGGCCGAGCGGCGATGCCCGCGAGGCGAAGCAGAAGCAGGCACCGCGGCAGGTGGTAAGCGCTGGTGCAGGCGTAAACCGGCGAACCGCCGCCGATCAGCCGGGTGACCGCACGCACCGACGACAGCGTGTCGGTGCCGGTTTCCTCCAGCACGATTGCAGTCTGCGGAAATCCGGCGTCCCTCAGCAGGCGCGCCATCACGGCCGCTTCCGCATCGCCGAATCGGCCCCTGGCGCCGGTGGGAATGAACAGCGGCCGCACGAACCGCCTGCCGAACCGCGCCGCCGCCTCCACCCGGTGGCGCAGCGTCTGGCTCGGCTCGCCGTCCGGCCGCACCGCCGCTCCGAAGATGATGATGACCGCGTCGGGCGCGGTCGGGGTTGAGGCGGTCGGGGTCGGTGTCGGAGGCGAGGTGGACTGGGAAGAGGCGGGCGGGTTGACTTTCATCGGTGGCGTTTCTCATGCTCGTCCGCAACGGCCAAGCGGAGGACGTCATGAAAATGCTCACCGAGGCGGCGGTTCACCAGTACCAGGAACAGGGATACTACGCGCCGATCCGCGTGATGCCGCAGGAAGAGGCGGATGCCCTGCGCCGCAAGCTGGAAACGTTCGAGGCCGGCGCGGGTATCCTGGCCGGCAAGCTGCGGCACAAATCGCATCTGCTGTTCACCTGGCTCAACGACCTCGTCCGCCATCCGTGCATCCTGGACGCGGTGGAGGACATCATCGGGCCGAACATTTTGTGCTGGGGATCCTCATTCTTCATCAAGGAACCGCGCAATCCAGGATTTGTGTCCTGGCACCAGGATTCCACCTACTGGGGCCTGGATCCCGCCGATGTGGTGACGGCCTGGGTGGCGCTGTCGGACAGCACCGCGGCCAACGGCGCGATGCGGGTCATTCCTGGCACGCATAGACTGGAGCAGGTGCCGCACCACGACACGTTCCGGCCGGAAAACCTGCTCAGCCGTGGGCAGGAGATCATGGTCGATGTCGACGAGCGCCGGGCGGCGATGCTGACGTTGTCGGCCGGGGAGATGTCGCTGCACCATGTACGGCTGATCCATGGGTCGGATCCCAATCCGTCGGATCTGCGGCGCATCGGCTTCGCTATTCGCTACATCCCGACGATGGTGCGGCAGGTGGCAGGGTCGCACGATCACGCGACCCTGGTGCGAGGCGTCGACACCTATGGCCATTTCGAGCCGGAGGAGCGTCCCGATGCCGATATGTCGGCGCGGGCGCTAGCCTATCATGAATCGGTGACCAATGCGCACGCGGCGATTCTGATGCGCGAGACCGGCAAGACGATGCGGGCCTGATCCTGGCCCATTGTCAGATGCGGTAGCGACGCGGCGAACATCGGGATAATCGGTGCCATCGCCGGCGATGGCGGCGGCAATGGAGAGCGCATGCAACGCATTTGGATCGGTCTGGGATCGCTGGCCGGATTCGCCGCCGTGGCATTGGCGGCGTACGCGGCGCATGGGATCGCCGACCCGAAGGCGCTGCGCATCGTCAGCAATGGGGTGCAGATGCAAGGCTGGCACGCGCTGGCGCTGCTGGGCACCGGCCTGTGGGCGCCGCGCGGCGGACGGCTGGCGCATGCGGCGGGGTTCGCGTTCGCCGTCGGGTTGGTGCTGTTCTGCGGCGCGGTCTATTCGCTGGGCCTGGCCGGCCTGTCCTGGGGGATCCTGGCGCCGACCGGTGGCACCCTGCTGATGATCGGCTGGCTGTTGCTCGGCGCGTCGGCGTGGCGCGCCCGATGATCGGGTCCGCGTACCTGGCGGCCGAGGGGTTTCAGGAGGCGCTGGCCGAAGAACTGTCCCGGTGCGGCGTCGCCATCAGCGACTGGCACGACCGCCTGGCCCTGTCGCCCGATCCGCCGGTGATGGCTGCCTGGGCGCTGGACGTCTGGACCGATCCACGGGAGATGCCGGCCCCAACGGTCAAGGCCGCCGCCGACGCCCTGCGCGCCATGCAACGCAACTGGGGAGCATACGGCGCGGGCCATCATCGGCGCATGGCACTGATCCAGGAGCGGCTGCCTCCGGTGAAGGCACGCCCACTGTCGTTCCCGGAGTCCGCCCCGGCGTCGCATCTGGGCGCCTGGACCTTGCTGGCGCCGGATCGGCTGCTCGCCAGCCCGGTCAAGTCCAGCCCGTTCGTCAATGGCGAGTGCCAGTTCGTCGAAGACCATATCGGTCCGCCAAGCCGAGCGTACCTGAAGCTGTGGGAGGCGCTGGTGCGGTTCGGACGCTGGCCCGTGCCAGGCGAAACCTGCCTCGACCTGGGCGCCTCCCCGGGCGGATGGACCTGGGTTCTGGCCAGGCTCGGTGCCGACGTCATGGCGGTGGACAAGTCCCCGCTGGATCCGGCCGTCGCGGCCATGCCGGGCGTCACCCAGCGGCTGGACAGCGCGTTTGCGCTGACGCCGGAGCCGGTAGACTGGTTGTGCAGCGATGTAATTGCCTATCCCGAACGCTTGCTCGCCCTGGTGCGCCGCTGGATCGAGGCCGGCGCCGCCCGTTATATCGTGTGCACGATCAAGTTTCAGGGCCCCACCGATCACGCCGCGGCCGAGGCATTCGCCGCCATTCCCAACGGTCGCGTCGTGCATCTGTTCCACAACAAGCACGAGCTGACGTTCCTGTGGGGAGCGCCAGGGTAACCGCAGGCAAGGCGCGCGGCCTTGCCCCACAGTCAGGCCCATCGGAGCCGATCCTGACGCCGATGGGGCGCCGTCCTCGGCTTACGTCTTCCGAGCGCCCCAGAAGACCGGGGCGGAGCCTTTTACCAGGCCGGTGATGTTCGACCGCCAGGCGGCGTGCGGCAGATACTGGCCCAGCGGGATGCTCGGTACCGAGGCGAAGGCGGCGGTCTGGAAGGCGATTTCCTGCTTGTGGCGCTCGGCGTCGTCCTGGGCGTCGATCCAGCCCTCGTAGGCGGCTTCCAGCGCCGGGTCGTCAGGCCAGCCAAACCAGGCTTTGGCCCCGTTGCTGCGCAGGGTGTTGGCCAGCAGCGGATCGACATATTCCGGGCCGGGCGCACCGGCGGGGAACATCGACCAGCCGCCTTTGTCCAGCGGTTCCTTCGACGGGCGGCGCTGCACGACGGTGCCCCAGTCAGTCATCTGCTCATCGATGTTCAGGCCGACCTTGCGGAACGAGTCCACCACGACGGTGCTGAAGGCGTTGTAGGCGAG
>DATARX010000135.1:0-7554 GCA_036263955.1 Rhodopila sp. | reverse complement strand
CGAGGCTGAAATTTTCCCTCGTGACGGCGATGCGAGTGACGCCGCGGTGCAGGCGCTGATCGAGATCAGCGGGCTGATCCGGGCGCTGCCGCACCGTACGAAGACTCGGGCGGCGGACTATATCAACCGGGATTATCTGCGGGAGGCGCGGGCCAGTCTGTGGCAGGCGGCGTGACGGGTGCCAGCATCGATTACGGCGATCGTTTGCGGCTGGGGATCATCGTTCCGTCCGGCAATGTGATCGCGGAGCCGCAGATCCGGGCGATGCTGCCGTCGGGCGTCAGCGCGCTGTTCACGCGGCTGGCGTTGCGTAGCAGCTCCGAGGCGGAGCTGCGGCGGATGATGGAGGGTGTCGAAGGGGCGGCCGGCTTGCTGGCCGACGCGCGGGTGGACCGGATCGTGTTTCACTGCACGGCGGTGACCACGTTCTCCCCGGAGACCGGCGCGGCGATCCGGGAACGGATTTCGGCCGCGACGGGTATTCCCGGACTGGTGACGTCGGATGCGCTGGAGGCGGCGTTCCGGGCGCTGACGTTGCGCAAGCTGGTGCTGTTGACGCCTTACATCGCGGCGGTGCATCAGCGGGAAATCGCGTTCGTTGAGGGGCTTGGTCTTAACGTGATCCGGAACGCCGCGCTGGATGTGGACACCAACGAGGAGATGGCTCGGCTGACGCCGGACGCGCTGGCGGCCTGGGCGCTGGCCAATCGCGACGATCGGGCGGACGGGTATTTCCTGAGTTGCACGGCGTTGCGAACCGCCGAACTGATCGCGCCGCTGGAGGCGCAACTGGGCCGGCCGGTTATTACCAGCAACCAAGTGATGGTCTGGCACGCTGTGCGCGAGGCCGGGATCGCGGGAACAGGCGGGCCTTGGGGACGATTGATGGCCTGCTGACCGGTCCCTCATGTGGCCCCCCCTATGGCCGTGACGCGCCAAACGGGTGAAACTGGCTGCACGTGATAGGGGAGGAAGCCAGTGATCATCGACGTCCATGGCCATTACACGACCGCGCCGAAAGCGCTGGAGGCATGGCGCAACCGCCAGATTGCCGGCATCAAGGATCCGTCCGCGATGCCAAAGGCGCGCGAGCTGAAAATCAGCGACGACGAATTGCGCGAAAGCATCGTCAACAACCAGTTGGCGAAGATGCGCGAGCGCGGCAGCGACCTGACGATTTTTAGTCCGCGTGCCAGCTTCATGGCGCATCATATCGGGGATTTCGCTGTTTCCTCGACCTGGTCGGCGATTTGCAATGAGTTATGCTACCGGGTCAGCCAGTTGTTTCCTGATCATTTCGTCGGCGCGGCGATGCTACCGCAGTCGCCGGGTGTGGATCCGAAGACCTGCATTCCCGAGTTGGAGACATGCATCAAGGATTATGGGTTTGTCGGGATCAATTTGAACCCGGATCCGTCCGGGGGGCATTGGACGTCGCCGCCATTGTCGGACCGGCAATGGTATCCGATCTACGAGAAGATGGTGGAATACGACATTCCGGCGATGGTGCATGTCAGCACGAGTTGTAACGAATGCTTCCACACCACCGGTGCGCATTATCTGAATGCCGACACGACGGCGTTCATGCAGTGCCTGACCTCCAACCTGTTCCAGGACTTTCCGACGCTGAAGTTCCTGATCCCGCATGGTGGCGGGGCGGTGCCGTATCATTGGGGACGGTTCCGCGGGTTGGCGCAGGAGATGAAGAAGCCGCTGCTGACCGATCTGCTGCTGAACAACATCTATTTCGATACGTGTGTTTATCATCAGCCGGGGATTGATCTTCTGACCAAAGTGATCCCGACGAAGAATATCCTGTTCGCCAGTGAGATGATCGGTGCGGTGCGCGGGATCGATCCCGAAACGGGATTCTACTACGACGATACCAGGCGCTACATCGAGGCTTCGACGATCCTGTCGGCCGAGGCCAAGGCGGCGGTGTACGAGGGCAATGCCCGGCGGGTGTTTCCGCGCCTGGATGCGGCCCTGAAGGCGAAGGGGAAGTAACGCCCCCTGGTGGCACGGCCGGACGGGGTCCGGCCGTGATTCAGCTTCGTGACTCTCCTGCTTTGCGGCGAAGGGGACAGACCGATGCGATTCGAGAAAACGCCTGGTTGGCTGGATTGGTATGCCGGCCCGTCCAAACCGCGTTTCCGGCCGCCGGATGGCGCGGTGGACGCTCACTGCCACGTGTTCGGTCCCGGTGCTGAATTTCCGTTCGCGCCGGAACGTAAATACACGCCGTGCGATGCATCCAAGGCACAGCTATATGCGTTGCGCGACTATCTTGGTTTCGCCCGCAACGTTGTGGTGCAGGCGACGTGTCATGGGGCGGATAATCGCGCGATGATCGATGCGCTCACGCATTCCGGCGGCAGGGCGCGCGGAATCGCCACGGTGCGGCGGGATGTGGCCGATGCGGAACTGCAGGCGATGCATGCGGCCGGGGTGCGCGGGGTGCGCTTCAACTTCGTGAAACGGCTGGTGGATTTCACGCCGAAGGAGGAACTGCTGGAAATTGCCGGTCGCGTCGCCGGGTTGGGCTGGCATGTGGTGATCTACTTCGAGGCCGTTGATCTTCCGGAACTCCGGGATTTCTTCAGGGCGTTGCCGACGATCGTGGTGGTGGATCACATGGGTCGCCCCGACGTGACCGAGCCGATCGATGGGCCGGCGTTCGCATTGTTCGAAAAGTTCATGGGTGAGCAGGGCAACGTCTGGTGCAAGGTTACCTGTCCGGAGCGCCTGTCGGTCGCCGGGCCGCCGGCGTTGAACGGAGAGAGACGTGCCTACCGCGATGTGGTTCCGTTCGCGCGCCGTATCGTCGAGCGATTTCCGGACCGGGTGCTGTGGGGCACCGATTGGCCGCATCCGAATTTGCAGGGGCATATGCCCGACGATGGGTTGCTGGTCGATTTCATTCCGCACATTGCGCCGACCGCGGACCTGCAACGCAAGCTGCTGGTGGACAATCCGATGCGCCTGTATTGGCCGGAGGCTGTCGCGTCGGCCGGGCAGGGGTAATGCCAGGCGTCGTTGGTGGCGGCTGCGGGAGGCCGTGATGGCCGGGCACGCTCCATGCGTGACCCGGCCATCTTGGGTTCGTCCCTCGCTGCGTGGATGGTCGGGACGCCTGAAGCAGGCGCCCGTCCATGACGGTAACGCAAGAGTCCGCGTCGATGGCCCGGTGCTCCAGAAGGCCATGGCGATCCGTAATGGTTAGACAACTGCTTCGGGCAGCCTATCGTTTTATTTGAAACCTTCGAGCACGATCTTGCCGCGTGCCCGGCCGCTTTCGATCAGGGCGTGGGCGCGCTTCAGGTTCGCGGCGTTGATCGGGCCGAAATTCTCGCCCAGCGTCGTACGCAATGTTCCGGCGTCGACCAGGCGCGCCACTTCGTTCAGCAACTTGCCCTGGGCGTCCATATCGGCGGTGTGGAACATCGGGCGGGTGAACATCAGTTCCCAGTGCACCGACACGCTCTTGCGCTTGAACGGAATGATATCGAGAGCCGCCGGATCGTCGATCAGCGCGAAGCGGCCTTGCGGGGCGATCAGCCTGGCAATTTCCTCGAGATGCTGGCCGGTGTTGGTGGTTGAGAACACGAAGCCGGGCTCACCGACGCCCAGTGCGGCGACCTGTTCGGCCAGTGGTTGGGCGTGATCGACGACATGGTGCGCGCCGAGGTCCTGGACCCAGGACCGGGTTTCCGGGCGGGAGGCGGTGGCGATGACGGTCAGGCCGGTGAGTTGCCTGGCAAGTTGGATCGCGATGGAGGAGACGCCGCCGGCGCCGCCGATGATCAGGATGGAAGAGGCGCCCGGCACAGGCGTTTTGACGGCCAGGCGGTCGAACAGCGTTTCCCATGCCGTGATCGCGGTCAGCGGCAGGGCGGCGGTTTGCGCCCAGTCCAGGGTGGTGGGCTTGTGGCCGACGATTCGCTCATCCACCAGGTGGAATTCGGCATTGGTGCCCGAACGGGTCATGTCGCCGGCGTAGCAGACCGCGTCGCCCGGCTTGAACAGAGACGCGTCCGGGCCGACGGCGGTGACGATGCCGGCGGCGTCATAGCCCAGCACCTGCCACTGGCCGGCTTCCGGCTTGGCGCGTTTGCGGATCTTGGTATCGACCGGATTGACCGAGACCGCATGGACCTGGACCAGAAGGTCCCGACCCAATGGCCTGGGTTGCGGCAGGTCGATATCGACCAGGGCGGAAGGGGCGTCGATAGGGAGCGTTTCCTGGTATCCGACGGCGCGCATGGGGGAACTCCTTTGTTTGTCCAGCGCAGAGATACGCTGATCGCCGACGCTCGCAAGGGCCGCCCCGGCCTGTCATTTTGGAATCGGCACGGCTACATTGCTGGAGTGTTTCCTTCGCGTCACAGGCTTGTCATGCGTGTCCACCTCCGGTTTGGCCTGTTTTGTGTTCTTGCAAGCCTGACTGGCTGTGCGACCGCCCCGGAACCCCCAGCGGGTCAGCCTGCCGCCGCTTGCCGGATGACGCGTGTCGCCGAGGTGCCGGCGCGGGTCGTGGGGGGAGCCATCCTTGTTCCCGCCCGGATCAATCAGACCGACGTGGAGATGCAGGTCGATACCGGCTCGACCAACTCCATGATCGATGAGTCAGGGGCGGTCCGGCTGGGATTGCCGCCAGACCCGCACCGGCGAACGATCGTGCACGGCGTTGGCGGTCAGGTCGAAGCGCAAAATACGATGGTCGAATCGTTCGAAGTCGGTGGCCAGGAATGGCAATCGCTGAGTTTCGCCACGAGCCACCTCCCGATCGCGTTTCATGAAGCGATGCCGGTCGCGGGTATCCTTGGCGCGGATCGGCTCTCTGATTTCGATGTCGAACTCGATATCCCGCACGGCCGGATGACATTGTGGTCGGTCGAGCGCTGCGCAGGCAATTTCGCGCTGCGGGGCGTGCCGCACTATCGGGTGGCGCTGGAGCGGCGTCGCCCGGACCGGCTGGTTGCGCCTGTCGAAATTGACGGTCATCCGGTGGAAGCCCAAATTGCCTGGGGGGTCGAGGCATCGATCATCAGTAGCCCCACGGCAGCCGAAATCGGAGTTACGCCGGCGATGCTGGCGGGGGACAGGTCCGGCAGAATTTGGGGAAGTGACCGAAACGAAAACACGTTTCGGGTGCATCGGTTCGCAGCGTTTCGGGTCGGTGGGGAAACATTCCATGCCGTCCACATCCAGGTCGCGGACCTGCACACGCAGGAAGTCGGGATGCTGCTGGGCGCGGACTATGCCCGCTCGCGTCGGATCTGGTTGTCCTATGCCACGAACCAGATGTTCGTCGTGCCCCCGAATCTTGCGAAACGACCAAGTACCGGGGTGTTTGGCGCGACGCGAATGGGACCTGGCCCCTAACCGAGCCAGGCCCCATCGGTCACGGGCGGCGTTTCGGCTCGGGGGAGGATGCGTCCCCGCCGCCCGTAAGGCATCTGAAGTCAGGACTTCGCCGGTTCGGCGGTCTTGGTGGGGGTTTTGGGCTTGGCATGGCTATGCGCCATGGCGGCCATGCCGTGTGTCTTGGTCATTGGCTTGTTGGTCGTCGATGCGCTCGCCGTCGGCGCAGTGCTGGTTGGCGCAGTGCTGGTTGGCGCAGTGCTGGTTGGCGCAGTGCTGGATGGCGCGGTCGTTTGCGCCGGCGTCGCGGTTTGCTGGGCGAACGCGCTGATCGGCAGGATCGCCAGGGAGGCGGCGACGAACAGGCTGGAGATGCGTGTCATGGTCGTTTTCCTATGCGCCGGGAGGAGATTTCGGTTGCTCCCGGCTGAGACGGATAAGGCCACAGGATTATGACCCCGGCGCGATGGCGCTGCGGCGGAAATGCGGCGAACGATGCGAAGTTGCATTAAAACGCCGCCATCTTCGCAGAACGGCTCGCAGGTGAGACAGTGGCGGGATCAACCGATGGGAAGCGTCCATGCCGCTGTCTGGAGTGAAGGTCCTCGACCTGACGCGCGTTCTGTCCGGCCCGTTCTGCACCGCGTTGCTGGGCGATATGGGGGCGGAGGTCATCAAGGTGGAGGCGCCGGAGGGTGACTCGGTCCGTGGCCAAGGGGCGATCAAGGACGGGCTGTCGTGGTATTTCGCACAGTTCAATCGCAACAAGCGCTCCATCCGGCTGGATCTGCGCCGGCCGGAGGCGAAGGCGATCCTGGCGCGGTTGATCGAGCGGTCGGACGTGCTGGTGGAGAATTTTCGGCCCGGCGTGCTGGCGCGCCTGGGGTTCGACGACGAACGGCTGCGGACGCTGCGTCCCAGCCTGGTGATATGCTCGATCAACGGGTTCGGCAGCACCGGGCCGTACAAGGACCGGCCGGCGTTCGATTTCATTGCCCAGGCCATGAGCGGCTTCATGAGCGTGAATGGTGGGCCGGACGACCCGCCGCTGCGCTCCGGCCTGCCGATCAGCGACCTGGTGGCGGGTTTGTATGCGGCGTTCAGTGTCGCGGCCTGCGTCGTTCGTGCCCGTGAGACGGGCCAGGGGCAGCGGGCCGAGGTCAGCCTGACGAACGGGCTGGTCAGCTTGCTCAGCTATATCGCCACCAATACCTTCGCCACTGGGACCGCGCCGGCGCGCAGCGGCAATGATCACCCGATCGCCGCGCCCTACGGGCTGTTTCCGACGCGCGACGGGCAGATTGCACTGGCCCCGGCCGACGACGCGTTCTTCGGGCGGCTCGCGGATGCATTGGACGAGCCTGGGCTGAAAGCCGACCCGCTATACGCCACGCAATCCGCGCGGGTCGTCAATCGGACGCGGATCAACGCGATCGTCGCGGGAAAGCTGGCGGCCCATACCACGGCGCATTGGGTAGAGACGCTGAATCGGGCAGGGGTCCCGTGCGGGCCGGTGAACAGCGTGGCGGCGGTATTCGAGGACCCGCAAATTCGAGCACAGGAGATGGTGCTGGATGTCGACCACCCGGGGCACGGTATCGTGCGGATGCTGGGATTTCCGATCAAGTTGTCGGGAACGCCGTGCCGGGTCCGGCGTTCCGCTCCTGAACTTGGGGAGCATTCCGATGAGATCCTGGCGGAACTGGGCTATGCCGCGGCGGAGCGGGCGGCGTGGCGGACGACCGGAGTGACCTGATGCATCGCAGACTGATTGTGCTGATCTGCGCGACGGTGATTGCCGCCTCGGCTGTGGGGGTGGGGGTTGCGCATTGGCGCCAGGCGGTGGCGCGGACGCGTGACTGGACGGGCTTCGAGGTCAACGGCCTGCACTACGCGGTATTGTTGCCAGAGCACTATGATCGGGCCACGCGCTATCCGGTTGTGCTGTACCTGCACCAACTGGACATGGGAAATTATCCGGAGGGCCTGCTGAAGCAGGTGGACGGCTGGTTCAACACGGTTGCGTTCCGGACGCGGCATCCGGCGATCGTTGTGGTCCCGATGCTGGACCAGGCGAACGATCCGGGCGGCCGGGCGATCAATTTCGGCGGCAAGCGCGAGGGCCATATCGGCGAGGAGAACACCATCGCGGCGTTGGAACAGGTGATCGGGCGTTACAGTACCGACCCG
>DATARX010000100.1:0-7352 GCA_036263955.1 Rhodopila sp. | reverse complement strand
CGAGGCGTAGACCAGGGTCAGGACAGGCAGCACCACCGACAGCAGCACGTAGGCGGCGCAGACGCCGAACAGCACCCAGCGCAGGCCGCCCACATCAGTCAGGCGCGGGCGGAATGCCTTGCCGCTGACCGTGACGTAGCTGCGGCGGGCGATAATGCGGCGGTACACGTACAGCATCAGTGCCATGACGGCGAACAGCGACACGCCCATCGCCGCCGCCAGCGGGATGCGTGGCGGAAACTGGGCGACGAGCTGATACATCGCCGTCGTGATGACATAGAATCGAACCGGGGTGCCGAGGACGAGGGCAGCGGAAAACGAGCCCAGCATTTCCGCGAACACGAAGATCGCGGCGCCGAGCACGCCGGGCGTCACCAGCGGCAGGGTGATGCGCAACATGGTGTGGAAGCGGCCGGCGCCATTGATCTGCGAGGCTTCTTCCAGTGATGGATCCATCGACTTCATGACGGCCCCGATCATGACGAAGGCGACCGATCCTTCGAACAGCGCCATGACCCAAGCGATCCCGAGGGGCGTGGCGATGTCGAGGATCGCACCGCTGCCGCCGCAGGCGCGCCAAATCTGATTGAGGAATCCGCTTTCCGGGGCGCCGAGGAGACTCCAGGCCAGGGCGCCGAGCAGCGGGGTGACGTAGTAGGGCACCGCCATCGCCTGTTCGAGCGTGCGCCGAAACGGAACGTTGGTCCGGTTGAGGATCCATGCCGTCAGGAACCCGAACACCAGCGCCATCACGGTCGCCGCGAATGCGACGAACAGGGTGTTGAGCATGATTTCGGAATAGCGTGGCAGCGCCGCGAAGTTGTCGAAACCATAGGCCGTCGGCGGCCGTACGTCTGGGTCGCCGACGTCGAGCGACGCCTGCAGCAGGTAGTAGATCGGGTAGATGACGAAAGCGGCTGTCACCAGGACAACGGCCATCCCGAACACCGTCTGGGACGACGGTGCCCGGAGCTTGCTGGCTCGCATCGGCGACTACAGCCCGAGCATGCCGTTCCATTCGGTATTGAAGGCTTTGCGGCTGCCCAGGAAGTCGGTCATGTCGGTTGGGATCAGCAGCTTGAAGTCGCGCAGGCGCACGCCGCCGGGCATCGGTGGAGCATCCTTGCGGACGGATCCATAGAGCAGGTCGGGGTTTTCCTGATACACTGCCTGGCCGCGCAACGACATCAGCCAGTCGACGAACAGGCGCGCGGCTTCAGGGTGCGGCGCCTTGTCCACCATGCCGGTCGCCAGGGCCGTGGCGGGCAATCCGTCCGCGGGCGCCACGAAGGCGATCGGGGCCTTGCGGTCGTGATACAGGACATAGGCCGCCCACTCGGCGAGTCCGCAGATCTTGTCGTCGCCCTTGGCAAGCCGGTCGAACAGTTGTGCGCGTGAATCGAACCCATGCGGGCGCTGTTTGGCGAAAGCCTTCCAGTATTCATCGCCGTACAGTTTGCGCAGTTCGTACCACGCGACGAACTGCATGCCGGACGTCGCCTGCTTCGTGCTGGTGACGTTGGCCCAGCGCGGATCGAGCAAGTCTTTCCAGTTTTTCGGCGCGTCCTCGGGCTTCACCCTGTCGGTATTGTAGGCGATGCCGGCGAATGTCATGCCGCTGCAGAAGTAGTAGCCGTCGCCGAGATATTCCGGGGCGTACGCCGCCGCTTCCGGGGGATCGCGGTATTGCTGAAAGCCGCCACGCTTCTGGAAGTCGATCGCGGTGCCGACGTCGGAGAACTGGATCACATCCACATCGAAACGGCCAGCGGAACGCTCGGCCAGGATGCGGCTGAACAGCGCACCGGTCTGCAGGCGGACGTAGTTGGCTTTGATCTTTGGAAAATCCTTGCTGAAGGCATCGACCGCCGCCGCCGCGCCGGCCTGCCCGTCATGGGTGTAGAACAGCAACGAACCTTCCTGTTCGGCCTTGGCGACATCGGCAGATGTCGTGAAGTCCAGCACCTTCGTCACCGGCCTGGTTTGCGCCGCCGCCTGACCGGCGAATCGCGTGGCGAGCGGCAGTGCCGCCGCTGCCATGCCGGCTTTGAGTGCGAAACGCCGCGACCTCGGCGGGGTGGCTGTCGGCTCGGTCATTCGTTTCCTCCTGCATTTTTTATTTTCAGCCGCGCCTGAAGCGCGGTGCATTTTCCGACTTTCGGTTACTCGGAATAAAATGGATTAGCAACACCGGTGGGGCCGGCCGCGGTGGAGGACGGCCGGCATTTCCAGGCCGCCGGGTTCAGGCCTTCACCAGTGGGCAACCGCCTTCGCTCAGCGGCCGCCATGCCTCATCCATCGGCGTTGTCGCGATCACTTTCGCGACGTCCCAGGATTGCTTGCTTTCCGACGGCTTCTTGGCCTCCAGCAAGTAAACCGGGTGCAGCGCCCTGCCGTCGATCCGGATCTGTCCGGGGCCGAAGCAGTCGTCATCGGTCGGCATCGCTTTCATGCGGTCCACCACTGCCTTGCCGTCAGCCTTGGCCGCGGCGACACCCATGTCGTTCACCGCCTTCAGGTAATGCAGCGTCGCGCCGTAGTCGCCCGCCTGGGTCATGTTCGGCCACACGCCGTTCGGCGTCTTGGTCTTCACTCGATCGTTCCAGGCTCGGGTTCGATCGTTCAGATCCCAGTAATAGGATTCGCTCCAGCGCAGTCCCTGGGCAGTCTCCAGTCCCAGCGCCCGCACGCCACGCACCTGGATCAGCAAGGCGGCGATTTCCATCGTCGTGTGAAGGCCGAATTCATGCGCCTGCTTGATGCAGTTCTCGGTGTCGGCGCCGGCCATCGCCAGCCCCAGCACCTTGGCGCCGGAGGACTGGGCCCGGAGCAGATGAGTGGAGAAATCCGTGGTTTCCGGGAACTGGTAGGCGACGCTGCCCAGCACCTTGCCGCCCATTTTGGTCACGACGGATGAGGTGTCGCGTTGCAGCGTCTGGCCGAACGCGTAGTCGGCGGTGATGAAGAACCAGGAGTCGCCACCACTTTTTACCGTTGCGCCACCGGTCGACCGGCCGAGCATGTAGGTGTCATACGTCCAGTGCACGGTGTTCGGGCTGCATTGCGGACCGGTCAGGTCGGATGAACCGGTGCCGGAATTAAGGTAGACCTTGTTCTTCTCCCGACACACCGTGTTGACCGCCAGGCCGACCGAGGATGTCGGCACATCGACAATCACATCCACGCCGTCGCGGTCGAACCATTGGCGAGCGATGGAGACGCCGACATCGGGCTTGTTCTGATGGTCAGCGGAGATGACCTCGACGTTCCAACCCTTCCCGGAGACGCCGAAATCTTCCAGCGCCTGCTTGGCACAAACCACGCCCGTGGGGCCGCCGTCGTCGCGGTAGGGTCCGGACTGGTCGTTCAGAACACCAATCTTGATGGTCGGCGTCTGTGCGAAGCCAAAACGAGGTAGTGCGGTGGCAGCCGTCGCACCCAGGATGGTACGCCTTGTCAGGATCATTTGGGTCGTTTCCTTATCGTTGGACGACGGCGCCGATTCAGGCCGGCGCCGTTGTCGTCGGTCAGCCGGTGTCGGTCATGCTGGGGTGAAGAACGGCAGGGTTGGCCCCTCCCCTTCGGTCTTTATAAATGTCACCTTCACATCCTGGCCGATTTTCAGGTCCTTGAAGTCGCAGTCGACGAAGTTGGTCAGCACGCTGGGGCCTTCCGCCAGCTTCACGTAGCCGATCGCGTAGGGCGGATTGGCGCGCTCCATCACGCTGAAGGTATAGATTTTGGCTTTGCCGGATGCCTGCTCCCACGCGCATGTGCCGAAGCAGAACGGGCACAGTTCGCGCGGATACCAGTGCACCTTCTTGCAGCTGGTGCAGCGGCGGACCATCAGCTTGCCCTCGGCCGCGCCTTCGAAGAAGGGTTTGGTTTCCGGGTTGGTATCCGGCGTGCCGACAAACGGGATTTTTCTTGCCACGTAAGCCATGTCGATTACTCCCGTTCCAGAATCACGGTGCTGCCGCAATGGCGGGTTCCCAGGGCGCCACCGGTGCCGTGCGCGATCGCGAGGTCGCAGTTCGGCACCTGGACTTTCGGATGGGCTTCGCCGCGCAACTGGCGCACCGCCTCGATGATCTTGGTGATGCCGCCGCGGTTGGCCGGATGATTGGAGCACAATCCGCCGCCATCGGTGTTGAACGGCAACTTGCCGACGCCGGAGATCAGGTTGCCGTCGGCGACGAATTTGCCGCCCTGGCCTTTTTCGCAGAACCCCAGGTCTTCCAACTGCATCAGCACGGTGATGGTGAAGCTGTCGTAGATACTGGCGTATTTGATGTCGGACGGCTTGATCCCGGCCATTTCCCAGGCCGGTGGACCGGACCAACGGGCGCCGGTGTAGGTCAGGTCGACCTCCCCGCCCATCTGGTGCTTCGGTGATTCCCCGACGCCGATGACTTTCACCAGCGGGCGCTTCAGGCTTTTGGCGATTTCCGGCTTGGTCAGGACCAGCGCGCCGCCGCCGTCGCTGATGACGCAGCAATCCAGCCGGTGCAGCGGGCTGGAAACCATCGGCGAGTTCACCACGTCCTCCACCGTCACCACGTCGCGCAGCATGGCGTGCGGGTTGTGCTGGGCGTGGTGCGACGCGGCGACCTTGATCCAGGCGAGCTGCTCGCTGGTGGTGCCGTATTCGTACATATGCCGCTGGGCGCACATCCCGTACAGGTTCGCCGTGGCGGGACCGTAGGGGAATTCGAACTGCATCTCCGGCACGGCGGGGTTGCCGGGGCGCGGCGCGGTTCCGGTGGCCTGGCCTTCGCTGCGCGGACGGCCGGACAGGGTGATCAGTGCGACGTTGCAACGGCCGGCGGCGATCGCCTCCAACGCATGGCCGACCGCCACCTGGTAGGAGGAACCGCCGACATCGGTGCTGTCCACGTGGCGGCACTTCAGGTTCATGTAATCGACCATGGACAGCGGGCCGAGGCTGCCCGGCGCGTCGCCGGCGCAGAAATAGCCGTCCACATCGTCCTTGGTCAGGCCGGCGTCTTCCAGGGCGCCCTTGGCGCATTCGGCGTGCAGCAACGCAATGGACTTATCCGGTGCCTTGCGGGTGGGATGCTCCCAGGCCCCCACGATATAGGCCGCGCCTCGTAAACTCATGCTTCATTCCCCCTTGCGCTCGCCTGCTTGCGGCGACCCGGTTCCAACGCCCGGATTATACTGATCGGTAGCCGGACGGCTACCCCAGCCCACCGACACGCCGGCCGCGGGCGGGTTCGTTGCGGTTCGCCGGTCGTTCGGGATCATGAACATGTCAATTTATGTCTGAATGAATGTAACACTTGTTTGTGAGTGGCGCACGGTGGCAGTGTCCGGCTCGAAAGGTAGGCCATGGACTCTGTATCCCGCGTCGCGGTTGTCGAGGACGATCCTGAGATCAGCCGGATGATGACCAACTACATGACCGATCATGGATTCGAGGTTACTGCCGCGCGTAGCGGGCGTGACCTGGATAAAGTGATGTCCGGCGGCAAGATCGATTGCGTGATCCTGGATGTCGGCCTGCCCGGCGAAGACGGATTGAGCATCTGCCGTCGCTTGCGGGGCAAATCCAGCGTGCCGATCATCATGGTGACCGGCCGTGGGTCCGACACGGACCGGATCGTTGGGCTGGAACTAGGGGCCGACGATTACCTGCCGAAGCCGTTCAACCCGCGGGAACTGGTGGCCCGCGTGCGCGCCGTCATGCGGCGCAGCGCCGGTATCGAACAACCGCAGCCGCAATCGCCGCAGGTTCTGGCGTTCGAAGGCTGGCGCCTGGATATGGCGCGCCGGCAGTTGTTCACGCCGGAGGGCGCGCCGCGGTCGCTGACCAGCGGGGAGTTCAACATCCTGGCGATTTTCTGCCAGAACCCGCGCAAGGTGCTGTCGCGAGACGATTTGCTGGACTTGCTGCATGGCCGCGCGGCGGCAGTGTTTGATCGCAGCGTCGATGTGCAGATCAGCCGGTTGCGGCGCAAGATCGAGACCAACCTGAAGGATCCGTCGTTTATCAAGACGGTTCGTTATGGTGGGTATTTCTTTACCCCCCAGGTCACCGCCATTTCGGAGGAATAAGCGGGCCTGGGGTGTCGCACCAGGCCTTGCGAGAACCCTCGCGGGGGGGATCTTCACCGGCTCGATCCCGGGGCGCCCTCGCCAATCGGCGAGAATGGTCCGTCGCGGAGGCAGACGATTGGTGGTCGCGTTGAATTGTCGTCTCGCTTCCCTATTTGGCTTCTCCATTAATAGATTCGCTTTCACTTCCCCGCCCGTGTAGAGTTGAGGTCGCGGCGCTTGGTGCTGCGATGCCGCGAAGCCAAGGGAGGACGAGATGCGATGCTTCATTGCGATCGCCTGTGTCGCCGCGGCTACCGTCGGACTCGCTCAAGCACAGCCAACGCCGCCAGCGGCTTCCAGCCAGGACTATATGAATCGGGTCATGAAGGCGGCGCCTCCGCAAATCGTGCAGGAGGCGACGGTGGTTCGCATGGCCGGATCGTCGATGGAGACCCTGAAAAAGGGAACCAACGACTGGACATGCATGGAGGCAAACGGGGTCCCGATGTGCCTGGATCCCAATGCGATGGAATGGGCCCATGCATGGCAGACCCATGGGGCGCCGACCGATAAGACCGGCTTTATCTACATGCTTGCCGGCGACGACGGTGCCAGCAATACCGACCCATGGGCGAAAGGAAAGACCGCTGACAATCACTGGGTGGTCACCGGGCCGCACGTGATGATCGTGGGCGCGGCGGCAACATCGATGCCCGGCTATGCGAAGACACAGGACGCGGACCCCACCAAGCCCTATGTCATGTGGTCGGACAGTCCCTATGCGCACCTGATGATACCCGTGCGGTAACGCACCGCCACAGGTTGTTGCGTTGGATACGACGACACGTTGCGGAGCGACAGACGGGCGGCGGGGATAACCCAAGGGTTCCAGTTCCAGACTTATCTTATTTGTTCGACGGCTTGGGCTTCCTGTTCGGGAAAGGACCGCCGCGTATGTATGAAGAAGCACAGCAGCATGGACTCCGCCCAGCCGCGAAACGCCCGGTGCCCGCGACGATCGAAACCCAGACCATGCGCAAGGTCTATCTGCGCCTGCTGCCTTTTACATTCGCGCTTTATCTGATCTGCTATCTCGACCGAGCGAATATTGGTTTCGCCGCCCTGACGATGAACCGGGACCTCGGCTTGAGTTCCTATATCTACGGCCTGGGCGCGGGCGCTTTCTTCTGGGGCTATTTTTTGCTGGAAGTTCCCAGCAACCTGATCCTGGAGCGCGTCGGCGCCCGTCGCTGGATCGCCCGCATCATGATCACCTGGGGCATCGTTTCCGG
>DATARX010000064.1:0-6157 GCA_036263955.1 Rhodopila sp. | reverse complement strand
CGCGGCCATAAACCGCGCCTTCTGAACCACGGACACTTGCAAGAACATGCTCAAGAGCACGCCCTCCATCAAACCGTCGGAGGTGACGAAAGGCTGGGTGCTGATCGATGCCGAAGGCGTCGTTCTCGGCCGCCTCGCCGTTGTCATCGCCAACCGGTTGCGCGGCAAGCACAAGCCGCAATTCACCCCGCATGTCGATTGCGGCGACAATGTTGTGGTGATCAATGCCGCCAAGGTGAAGGTTACCGGCAACAAGCTGGATCAATCGGTGTTCTACTACCACACCGGCTATGCCGGTGGGATCAAGGGCCGTTCGATTCGTCAGCGGCTTGAGTCGCGGCATCCCGAACGGGTGCTGGAGAAGGCGGTGGAGCGGATGATCACCCGTGGGCCGTTGCAGCGGAAGCAGATGAAGCACCTGCATATCTACGGCGGTCCCGAACACCCGCATGATGGCCAGCAGCCGAAGTCGCTGGACGTTGCCGGCATGAATCCGAAGAACAAGAGGGTCTGAGATCGATGTCAGGAATTCAAACCGGCACGCTCGCCGACCTGAAGGAAGCGCTCGCCGCTCGCCAGGCCGTTGCTGAAGCCGAAGCCGAGGCGACCGGCGTCCCTGCCCCGGTTGTCGTCTCCACGCAGCCGAAGCGCGAGCCGAAGCGGGACGAGCTGGGGCGGTCCTACGCCACCGGCCGCCGCAAGGAATCCACCGCGCTGGTGTGGATCAAGCCGGGCAAGGGCGAGATCATCGTGAACGGCAAGAAGGTCGTGCAGTATTTCGCTCGGCCGGTGCTGCGCATGCTGCTGACGCAGCCGTTCCTGGTGGCGGATCGCTACAACCAGTTCGACGTGTTCTGCACGGTGACCGGTGGCGGGCTGTCCGGCCAGGCCGGCGCGGTGCGTCATGGCATCAGCCGGGCGCTGACGTATTACGAGCCGGATCTTCGGGGCATCCTGAAGGTCGCCGGGTTCCTGACGCGTGACTCGCGCGCGGTGGAACGCAAGAAATACGGCAAGGCGAAGGCGCGCCGGAGCTTCCAGTTCAGCAAGCGCTGACGGCCGGCTTCATCGTTCGGAAGGGGCCGCGGGAGACCGCGGCTCTTTTTTTGTGTTCGAGCACGGGATGGGTGGCTGGGACACGCGGCGGGTTAAATATCAGGGGTCCGTGCGGGTGTGGCGTCCGCATTTATGCACGGCGTTGGTCGGAGGCGATCGGAGAGCACGGAGGGTGCTGACGGATCAGGCGTCCGCCGAGCGCGCTATATTTCAATACCGCATCGTCTCCGTGTTCACCGTGGCTCTTCGATTTTCTCCGTGCATGATTTTGGTGGAATGAACCGGCACGGACGGGTCGGTAATCGGACGGACGGTCGAAACAGGTCCGTTGTCTGCGCGGTCTGGGCGGGTGCCGAACGGGATCGGCTATGGTGGCCGTGTGCCTGAAACTGCTCTAATGCGCGCCCTGCACTTGCAGGAAACGCCGAGCCAAGGCGCCGTAGAGCGGTCGCCGGCATATCAGGCGCGAAATCGCGAACGAGAGGAATGACGTCGCCATCAGCGGGATCATCAGGCTCTGGTTGGCGGTCATCTCCATGACGATGACCGCGGCGGTGATCGGTGCCTGCACGACGCCCGAGAAATAGGCTGTCATGCCCAGCAGGATCATGGCGCCGACGGGTGCGCCGGGGACCAGCGGCGCCAGGACGGACCCGAGCGCGGCGCCGACCGAAAGGGAGGGGGCGAAGATGCCGCCCGGAATGCCGCTGACATAGGACACGACGGTCGCCGCCAGTTTCAGCAGCGCGTAGACGGCCGGCAGGTTGGAATGCTCCTCGACCATGGCGCGGGCCTGGGCATAGCCGGTGCCGTAGGTCTGGCCGCCGGACAGCGTGCCGATGATCGCAAGCAACAAGCCACATAGCGCGGCGAAGGCGACGGGATAGCGGATGATCAGCCGGCCGGCCAGCCCCGGCAGGCCGCGTGCGGCGGTGATCAGCGCCTGGCTGAACAACCCGCCTGCCAGCCCGCCGGTGACGCTGCAGACGATGACCGCCAGCGTGGCCGGGCCATTGGTGAGTTCGGCCGCGGTCTGGCCGAAATAGGTGTAATTGCCGACCAGGCCCAAGGTGGTTGCGCCGGCAACGACCACGGCAGTGAATACGGTGCCGGAGGTGCGGGCCTCGAACGAGTGGCTCAGTTCCTCGATGGCGAACACGATCCCGGCCAGCGGGGTGTTGAACGCGGCGGCGATGCCCGCGGCGCCGCCGGCCAGCACCAGCGCCCGGCGCAGTTCCAGGCGCGGCAGGCGGAGCAGCTTGCCGAGTGCATGCATGATGGATGCGCCGACCTGCACCGTCGGTCCCTCGCGGCCGATGGAGGCACCGGAGGCAAGACCGAGCAGGGTGAGGAGGACTTTGCCGACGGCGATGCGCAGCGAGAGGACGCGATCGACCATGCCCTGGTCGTGCATATGCAGCGACGCGATGGTCTGGGGAATGCCGCTGCCTTGGGCGCCGGGGAAGACATGTTTCGTCAGCAGAAAGGAAATCGTCAGGCCGGCGGGGGCGATGATGTAGGGCAGCCAGGCATGGCCGGCGGCGAAATGCAGGAACAGGCCGCCTGCCCAGTCGGCCGCCTTGGCGAACGCGACGGCGACCGTTGCCACTACAATCGCGCCTACCCAAAAGACCACGCGCCGCCACCACAGGCGCGGCGAGATCAGCGGCATTCTGCCCATACGGCGCAGGCGCATCAGGCCCCCGCTACGACCGACTTCCATGGTGGTCCTAACTTGTTTTTTCGACGGGTGCATTCTGCCATCGGGTTGGGCCCGGGGGCGATAGCGGCGACATCGAATCCTGGATAACGGTTGCGCGGTGTTGCCGCAAAGCGTCTGTGCGGCAGGGACGGGGATCGGGTGCGTTACAGCGGAGCACCGGCCAGCCAGGCGGCGCCGCGGGCGTAGAGGCGCTCGACTTCGGGGCCTTTCAGGCCGGGCATGTCGGGCTTCACTTTGTAGCCGATGCGGGTCTGGATATAGGCGAGGTGACGGTATCCGGCGGGAAAGCGGGCCAGCAGGTCGGCGTCCAGTTGCAGCTTCGCGGACGGGCTGACGGGGACCAGCGTGTCCTTTTCATAGATCGGCTGGCGCAGGACCATGCCCCACCGTCCATCGCGCTTTTCCAGGAAATCGTAGAAGCGGCCGGTGCAGACGATGTCGCACAGCACGCCTTCGACGTCGCCGCGCTGGGAGATCGTCATTTTGGTTTGCGACACTGCCCGGTCCCCGACCAGGTCGATCGCGATGCCGCCGAGGAAATGCAGGATGCTGACGCCCTTTTCCCAGCCTTCCTTGCTGACCCGGATGAATTCGTTGGCGGTGCCCTGGAACCACGTCGCCATCATCACGCCGTCGTCGTGCCAGACGGTGCGGAATCGATCCCAATGGCCGGCGTCCCGCCAGATGACCCAGTTTTCCAGCAGCTCGCGGATTTCCCGTCGATCGGAAACGGGATCGCCCTGAGGGGCCGCGGTGTTGCCGGTCATGTTGCTTCCTCCGAATTGTGCGGGCGGGATAGATGCCAGAGTTCGCCCGCGGCTTAAAGGCGGGCGGTGGGCGCGATCAGCGCGGAGTCAGCCCGGTGGATTCGGTTTCGGGACCCGCGATGACGCGGTAGACGACGACGCCGGTTCCGGATCGGGGGCGCTCGGCGGTTCCGATCCGCTCGATCTGGGCCCATGGGGCTGGATTCGGCGTGCCGGCGTGGCGGGCGTCCTGGATCAGCAGCCCGACCTTTCCGGCGATCCGGGTGCGCGGCAGATTCAGCAGCTGCCATCGCGGTTCGCTGCCGATGACGTTGGCCCCGGGCGGCATCCACCAGGCGAGTTCACTTGTCAGGGCGTATTCGTCAGCGGCCACGAAATCCGCGTTCGCGTTCACGCGGAAGGCCTCGACCTGGCGTGCAAGACCGTCCCACCCGGCGAGTCGCATGGCGATCGGATCGAGGCGCGGTGTCAGCGGGATCAGGAAGGTGGCGGCCTGGACGTATGCGAGGGCGGTGATTGCGAAACCCAGGGCGGAGGCGCCAATCCACCAGCGGCGGCGCATCGCCATGGCGCCGGCCGCGATGGTCAGGGTCGGGTAGATGATCGCCGGCCAGTTTCCCTGCACGCGGTCGCCGAAGGCATGCTGCACGAAGACCAGGATCGGCGGCAGCGACAGCGCGACCAGCAGCGACCAGGCTGGATCGCGCGATCGCCAGGACCGGCGCAGCGCGACCGCCAGGCCGGCGACGCACAGGACCCAGACCAGCGGGGTCACCAGACCGATCTGGCCACCCACCAACTCGCCCAGGAAGCCGACCGCTCGGGCGGGGCGCCAGTCATTGACGCGGCCGCCTTGCTTGATGAGGCCAGCCCAGTGATGTCCGGCGTTCCAGAGCAGCACGGGGGCGAACAGCACAAGGCCGATCGCGGTTGCCGTCCAGGGTTGCCAGCGCCGCAGCCAGGGCCGAACGGCGGGCACCAGCAGGACCCACAGGCCGATCCCGATCCACAGGAACAGCGCGGTGTATTTGCTGTCCATGGCCAGGCCGCCCGCGACGCCGGCGGCCAGCCACCACAGCCCGGAGCCGCCGGCGGCCAGGCGCGCGACGGCCCAGAACGCGGCCGTCCAGAAGAACAGCAACGGCGAGTCCGGGGTCATGATGACGGTACCGACGCCGAGCAGCAGCGAGGCGTTCAGCAGCAGCACGGCGATGAGGCCGGCTTTGCTACCGGGAAACAGCACACGGCCGGCGTCGAACAGCATCCAGGAGGCGAGCGCGGCCGATAACGGGCCCAGCAGGCGGACGCCGAGGGCGGTCTGGCCTGCCAGCAGGGTCCCTGCCCTGATCCACAGTGCCACCATCGGCGGGTGGTCCAGGTAGCCGCCGGCGAGCGCGTGTGACCAGATCCAGTAATAGGTCTCATCCGGCGCGAGCGGCACCGTCGCGGCCACCGTCAGGCGAACCAGGGTGACCGCCGCCAGCGCGACGGCGAGCGGCTTCACCGAGCGCGCCAGACCAGGGTCGCCGAGACGGCGTAGTTCCAGACCACGCCGATCATCGCGCCGGTGCCGCCGGCGACGGTCCAGGTGGTGTGCTGGTCGTACAGAACTTTGGCGATACCGACATTGGCGACGGCACCGAAGCCGCAGACCACCATGAACAGCATCAGGCCACGCCAGAGCCTGGGTCCCCTCAGCCGCTGGTCCCGATAGGTGATCACGTTGTTGAGCTGGAAGTTAAACGCCATCGCGACAACCGTGGCGCAGGCCTGTTCGGCTTCGAACCCCAGCATCGTGGTCTGCCGCAGCAGGGCAAGGGCGGCGAGATGCACGAGGACACCGAGCGCGCCGACGATGGCGAAGGAGAAGAACCGCAGCGGCAGCAGGCCGCCGAACACCTTGTCGAGCAACAGGCCGGCGAACTGGATCAGCACCAGGGCGTCCATCTTGCTCTCCCCGGCGGCGCGTTCGCGGAACCGGGCCGGGATTTCAAGAACGCGGATTGGCGAGGCGCTGCTAAGCACGAGATCGAGCAGGATCTTGAACCCCTGCCCGTTCAGGTTGCGCGCGAGATCCTCGAACAGCGGGCGGGGCAGCATGAAGAAGCCGCTCATCGGGTCGGTCAGGCGCACCGGCAGGAAGGCCTGGGCCAGCCAGATGCCGCCATCGGACAGCACGTGGCGGAAGCGGCTGGACAATCCGGCGCTGTCACCGCCCTCCACATGGCGGCTGGCGACGGCGATATCATAGCCGCCAGCGCGCAAGGCGGCGAGCATCACCGGCATGCGGGTTTCATCGTGCTGCAGGTCGCCGTCGATGACGGCGATGTAGTCGGCCGAGGATGACAGCGCGCCCTCGATGACCGCCGAGGCCAGGCCGCGCCGGCCGATTCGCCGGATGCAGCGCACCCGCGGGTCGTGCTGCGCGATGCGGCGCACCTCCTGCGCCGTGCCGTCGGGGCTGTTGTCGTCGACATAGATCACTTCCCAGGCGATGCCGGCGAGGGCCGCGTCCAGCTTGGCGATCATCGGCGCCACGTTCGGGCGTTCGTTGTAGCAGGGCACGATGACGCTCAGGACAGATGCGCCTTCGCTTGGCCCTCCTCGGGTC
>DATARX010000008.1:0-5254 GCA_036263955.1 Rhodopila sp. | reverse complement strand
ATGGGATTTGCGTCGACCGAGGATTGAAGGACCACGCCGTGCAGAAGTTTCCGATGACCGCCCCTGGGCTGCAGCGGTTGGAAGAGGAGCTCCGGACTCTCAAGTCGCAGGAGCGGCCTGCGATCATCCGCGCGATCGCGGAAGCGCGGTCGCATGGCGATCTGTCCGAAAACGCCGAATACCACGCGGCCCGAGAACGACAATCCTTCATCGAGGGGCGGATCCAGGAACTGGAGGAGATCGTCGGCGCGGTCGAGGTGATCGATCCGTCCATGCTCTCCGGCAGCCAGGTCAAGTTCGGCGCCCACGTCAAGCTGGTGGACGAAGAGACGGAAAAGGAAGCCACCTACCAGATCGTCGGCGTCTATGAGGCCGACATCAAGGCCGCCCGTCTGTCGATCTCGTCACCGCTCGCCAAGGCGCTGATCGGCAAGAAGGTGGGGGACACCATTTCCGTCCCCGCGCCCGGCGGCGACCGGTCCTACGAAATCCTGGAAGTGAAATTCATCTGACGTTATGACCTGACCGTCATGGCCAGGCCGCTTTCCTTTCATCGACACGGCCTGGGCCACCCCGGCGGTGCGGTACCTATCGTCGCTACGCGGGTGAGGGGGCAAAGACCACCCCTGGCCGCCGTCCGGGCGCCAGGGTTCCAGGCAGCGACCACACACCGGCGAACGCCCCTCACGAAAACCCGGGACATCCGATGATCACGCTGCAGGACATCGAGCAGGCGGCGGAGCGGATCAAGGGCCGCGTGGTGCGGACCCCGATGGTCCCCAGCCACGCGCTGTCCCGCCTGACCGGCGCCGAAGTCGTGCTGAAGCTCGACAATCTGCAGGTCACCGGCGCCTTCAAGGAACGCGGGGCGGCCAACCGCCTCTCCTTGCTGTCTGCCGACGAACGCGCCCGCGGCGTGATCGCGATGTCGGCCGGAAATCACGCCCAGGCGGTTGCCCGCCACGCCAGCCTGTTGGGGGTCGCGGCCACCATCGTGATGCCGAAATTCACCCCCTCCACCAAGGTCACGCGCACCGCGTCCTGGGGCGCGAACGTCGTGCTGGTGGGGGAAACCCTGGCGGAATCCGCCGCCCACGCCCAGGAACTGGCCGCCGCCCAGTCGCTGGTGTTCATCCACCCCTACGACGACCTCGGCATCATCGCCGGCCAGGGCACCATGGCGCTGGAAATGCTCCAGGACGTCCCCGATCTCGACGCCGTGATCATCCCGGTCGGCGGCGGCGGCCTGCTTGCCGGCTGCCTGGTTGCCGCGACCGCCCTGCATCCCAGCATCGCCGTCTACGGTGCCGAGGTCGAAACCTACGCCGCCATGGCCCAACGCGTCGCCGGCCGCTCCGTCTCCGTCGGTGGCGCGACGATCGCCGAGGGCATCGCCGTCCGCGATATCGGCGAAATCCCGTTCGAGATGGTTCGCCGCCGGGTCGCCGGGATTCTGGTCACGCCGGAACGCGCCATCGAGGAAGCGATCGGTCTGTTGATCGAATCCGCGAAAACCGTGGCCGAAGGCGCCGGCGCCACAGGCCTCGCCGCGCTTCTGGCACATCCCGAACGTTTCCGCGGCAAAAAGGTCGGCGTCGCCATCACCGGCGGCAACATCGACGCCCGCATCCTCTCCAATGTCCTGTTGCGCGACCTGCTGCGGGACGGACGCCTGCTGCGCCTGCATCTGCAGATCCCCGACCGGCCCGGCGTGCTCGCAGACATCGCCGGCAAGATCGGCGACTCCGGCGGCAATATCATCGAAGTGTCGCACCAGCAGCTGTTCGCCTCGTCCTCGGTCCAGGCCGCCGAACTGGAAGTCATGGTCGAAGCCCGCGATAAGCTGCACGCAAATGCCATCGTCGAGGCGCTGGAACAAACCTACATCGTCAGGCAAGTATAAACGCGGCAAGTATAAGGGGTGGTGGGAATGAAGCATGACTGAACAGCGGCCGGCCCACTTGGCTACCCTGGAAGCCGAAAGTATCCACATCTTCCGCGAAGTCGCCGCCCAGGCCGCTCGTCCGGTGCTGCTTTATTCGATCGGCAAGGACTCCTCCGTTCTGCTGCATCTGGCCCGCAAGGCCTTCTATCCGGCCAAGCCTCCGTTTCCGCTGGTGCATATCGACACGACCTGGAAGTTCCGGGCGATGATCGAGTTCCGTGACGCGACGGTGCGCCGGTTTGGCCTCGACCTGCGGAGCCACACCAATCCCGACGGCATTCGTGACAACATCAATCCATTCGACCACGGCGGCGCCTACACCCAGATCATGAAGACCGACGCGCTGAAGCAGGCGCTGACCGAGGGAAAATACGACTTCGCCATTGGCGGCGCCCGTCGCGATGAAGAACGCTCGCGGGCCAAGGAACGGATATTCTCCGTTCGGGCGCCCGGCCACGCCTGGGACCCGAAACGGCAGCGGCCGGAACTTTGGCACCTGTACAACGGCCAACTCGCCCCCGGCGAAACCATGCGCGTCTTTCCGCTGTCGAACTGGACCGAGCTGGACGTGTGGACCTACATCGCGGCGGAAAACATCGACGTGGTCCCGCTGTATTTCGCCGCCATGCGCCCCACCGTGATGCGGGGCGGCCAGATCATCGTCGTGGACGACGACCGCATGCGCTTCCAGCCGTGTGAACAGCCTGTCGACCGCATGGTGCGGTTCCGTTCGCTGGGCTGCTACCCGCTCTCCGCCGCCGTTTCCTCGGATGCCGACGACATGGATGCCTTGCTGGCGGAAATGCGCACCACACGCGATTCGGAACGGGCGGGACGGCTGATCGACCAGGACCAGGACTCCTCGATGGAACGCAAAAAGCGCGAGGGGTATTTCTGATGCCCGATTCAGTCCTCCGTGTCCTGACCTGCGGCAGCGTCGACGATGGCAAATCGACCCTGATCGGGCGCCTGTTGTTCGAGTGCGGCACCATCCCCGACGACGTGATGGCGGCGCTGGAGCGCGATTCGAAACGTTTCGGCACGGTCGAGGGCGCGACCGACTACGCGCTGCTGGTCGACGGCCTGGAAGCGGAGCGCGAGCAGGGCGTCACCATCGACGTCGCCTACCGCTTCTTCGAAACACCCGCCCGCCGCTTCATCCTGGCGGATACGCCCGGCCACCAGCAATACACCCGCAACATGGTCACCGGCGCCTCGACCGCCGATCTGGCCGTCCTGCTGATCGACGCCCGCAAGGGCATTCTGCCGCAGACCCGCCGGCACGCCGCCATCGCCTCCCTGCTGGGAATCCGCCAGGTGGTGCTGGCAGTCAACAAGATGGACCTCGCCAATTTCGAGGAATCCGTCTTCGCCAGCATCCGCCACGATTTTCGCGCTCTGCTCGGCAAGCTCGAGTTTGATCGGATTACCCCGATCCCGATCTGCGCCAGGGACGGCGACAATGTCACCACCGCCAGCACCCGCATGCCCTGGTACACCGGCGTTTCACTGCTGAAGGCCTTGGAGTCCGCCGACCTGGCGTCGGCCCAGGCAGGCCCCTTCCGCATGCCGGTGCAGTATGTGAACCGCCCCGACCATACCTTCCGCGGCTACGCCGGTACGATTGCGACCGGCCGCGTGCGTCCGGGTGACCGCGTGGTGAACGCCGCCGCCCGCACCGCGGCCTCGGTCTCGCGGATCGTCAGCATGGATTGCGACCTCGCCGAAGCGGGAGCCGGCGATGCCATCACTCTGGTGCTGGATCACGAGATCGATATCTCCCGCGGCGACGTACTTGCAACCGATCCGGCGCCAGCCGCCGCCGATGGGCTGGATTGCTGGGTGGTCTGGATGGACGAAACGCCGCTGTTCCGCGGCCGAGCGTATCTGCTGATGCTCGGCAGCCGGACCGTGGTGGCGACGGTGACGGAAATCACCACCCGCCTGGATATGGAAACGCTCGAAGAAATCAGCATCCGCGAACTCGCACTCAACGAAATCGGCCGCGTCTCGATCTCCCTGACCCATCCGGTCGTATGCGAGCCGTACGAGGCCAGCCGCGAACTCGGCGGCTTCATCCTGATCGACCGGCTGACCCGCGGCACCGTCGGCGCCGGAATGGTGACCGCGATCCGCACCCGCAACGCTGATATCGTCTGGCACCGCCTGGACGTCGACAAGGCGGCGCGGTCGCTGCTGAAGGGGCAGAAGCCGGCGGTACTGTGGTTCACCGGGCTGTCGGGCGCCGGCAAATCGACCATCGCCAACCTCGTTGAAAAGCGCCTGCACGCGCTCGGTCACCACACCATGATCCTGGACGGCGACAATGTTCGTCATGGGCTGAACCGCGACCTTGGCTTCTCGGAAGCCGATCGCGTCGAGAATATCCGCCGCATCGCGGAGGTGTCCCGCCTGTTCGTCGAGGCGGGCCTGATCGTCCTGGTCTCCTTCATCTCGCCCTACCGGGCCGAACGCATGCTGGCGCGCGACCGGGTCGGCAACGATGAGTTCCTGGAGATCTTCGTCGATACGCCCGTGGAGGAATGCCGGCGGCGCGATCCCAAAGGCCTCTATCAGAAGGCCGATGCCGGTCAGATACGCAATTTCACCGGCGTGGACGCCCCATACGAACCCCCGCTGGATCCGGAAATTCGCCTGCACACGCTGGAATTCACGCCCGACCGGCTGGCCGACGAGGTGGTCGTGGCGCTGCGTGCAAGGGGAAATATTGGTTGAGTTGGCCGCGTCGGACGACACACTCGACGCCGCCATCGGCGACGCCCTCGGCTGCCGCCGCTGCGAAGCTGTCCTGCCACTCGGTCCCCGACCGGTCTTCCGCGTCTCCGGCACCGCCCGGATCCTGATAATCGGGCAGGCACCGGGCACCAAGGTGCATATGACCGGGGTGCCATGGAACGACGCATCCGGCGACCGCCTGCGCGGCTGGCTGCTGATGCAGCCGGACCTGTTCTACGACAACGCGCGCATCGCCATCGTCCCGACCGGCCTGTGCTATCCCGGCCGCCTGCCAAACGGCGGCGACAGGCCGCCCAGGCCGGAATGCGCGCCACTCTGGCTCGATCGCTTCGTCAGGCTGATGCCGCAGGTGCGGCTGACCTTGCTGGTCGGGTCCTATGCACTCACGCATCGATTGGGCAGGGGTGCGATGACTGAACGCGTGGCGCGCTGGCGCGACCTCGGCCCAGCAACCGTGCCTCTGCCGCATCCGTCCTGGCGCACCACAGCATGGGAGCGCCGCAATCCCTGGTTCGGCGAGGAACTGCTGCCTGCCTTGCGGCAGGCGATCGC
>DATARX010000489.1:0-5706 GCA_036263955.1 Rhodopila sp. | reverse complement strand
CTTCTTTAAGGGCGCCGATGATTTCGTCCTCGGTATCCAACACCAGGCCGTCCTCCTCCCGCAGCCTGATAGCGGTTTGGCGGGCGAGGCTCGTGACTTTTGCGATTTGATAAGCCGATGGTGGCGCGGTCATCATTCGCTGGCCTCGCTTAGCATTCCGCTCCGGCGCAGCGCGTTGCATATCCGCGGGATATCGGCGCCGGTATCGTCCGCAACCATCTGCATGAGCCGTGCGTCGCTGATGTCCGGCTCGCTGGACTCATGGAGACGCCAGGCGGCCGCGATCCGTTCGTCCAGCGACCGGCGTTTCATCGGGAGCTTTCTGGCTTTTGTCATGGCACGCGCTTCTCGTTCGGGCGGCGTATTGGCTTGGGCAAAAGGTCCCGGCGCTTGCCGCCAACGATCTGATCGAGGCAGGTTTCCATGCGCTCAACCTGGTTCGCGAGGCCAGGCAGGCGCCGAAGTGCCATCGGGTCCGGATTGGCGGCGATGGCGCGAATACTGTCGGCGAGATAGGTGCTCATTGCTGCGCCTCCTCCGCGGTTTCCCAGGCTTCCTGGTATTGGCCGTCGAACCAAGCGCGGAGGCAGGCGACCTCGGTATCCGTCAGCGGCGGATTGCCGGCGCAGGCGTCAATCAGTTCGGCACCGACGAAACTAAGGTCGTATTCCGCCGGTTCGGCTGGCCAGCATTCTAGCGGATCACCGAGGGTGCGCGCCGGCGTGCCGGGCCAGCAGGCATCCAGACTGAAATGCACCGCGACCTCGGCAGGGATCGGGTCCCCATCTGCATCCGCGCGATTGATCGTTGCAAAAAGGGTAAGCATTGGCGCGGTGAGGTTGGTTTTTTTCCTGTTGCAATCTGGCATTTCTTCGTTCCGCCGGGTTTGGTTTCGGTGGTGCCGATTCGTTTTTTGTAGTCGGAGCCTTCAACCGGTATTGCGCGGACATTACCGCATGAAGCATTATTGACCCTGACGGGCGCGTGAGGATCGAGCGAGGTCTGGCTGAATAGGCGCCTCGTCCGGGCCGCGCCTGAAGTTGGCCTTTCCAACAGCGCGCGTCAATCGGCTTGCCTGACGGAGGCCGAATCAGATGAACGTTGGCGGACGAAAAGGAGTCGTGGCGGCTGTGAGTGCGGAAATTATCCCGATGCTACGCCGCGGCGTCGATCGCGGTCCCGGCGGCAGCGCGCAACATTGTCAGGACCATCGGCCGGTATTCCGGCAGGAGGGATCGCCAGAAGTCCAACAGGGCCAATTCGTCGAGGTCTTCCACGAACTCACCGCCTTGTTTCAGCGGCTCGCGGCCCGTCAGCAAAAATTCGGAGGAAACATGATAAAAGTCAGCCAGCCGGGCCAGAACATCGCGGCCGGGCAGGTCGTGTCCATTTTCCATGGTCGACAGATAGGCGCGGCTGATCCCGCAGGCCTCTGCGACGTCGCCAACACGTAATTGCGTGTTGCGATGACGCAACGTCTTCAGTCTGAATCCGATGGTGCCTTTGGCCGCGCTCATTATGGGTCAAGTTGGTAACGGCAACTGTCCCGCAGCGCAATAGGCATTGACGGTTACGGTTGGCATGTCCAACAATGGTGCGATGGATGTTACGACGTTGATTAAGCAGGCCGGCGGCGTCAATGCGCTGGCAAGGCGCCTCGGCGTGTCGCATCCGACGATATGCGACTGGCGGCGGTCGGGGAGCATCCCGGCCGGGAGGATGTTCCAGGTTAGTCACGAACTCGATGTTCCGATTGAAACACTCGCCGCGCTGATCCGTCAGACGCCGACCGCCAGGGAGCATATAGATGACGGACCCACAGTATTGCCGGCGCTCTGACCCTTCGCCGGCGATCCCGCTCCGCACCGCGGGTAACAGGGCGCGCGTTGACTCCCCTGCCGGACCTTGCCGGGCGCACGCTGCGTCCGGCTTTTTTTGACCGGTTGCCATGGAGGACCAGCCCTGGTCGGCGGACGAGATGGCCACGCTGGAGCGGTTGTGGCTCCGCGGAGATGCGACGCCGCTGATTGCCAGCGCGCTGGGGCGGTCGAAGAATAGCATCGTCGGCAAGGCTCACCGGCTGCGCCTGCCTGGGCGACCGTCGCCGATCAAGCGCCTGCCGAACGGCACGATGATCGTTCTGGCGGAGGCTCCGGCGCAGCCGAAACCGATGGTGCGGCGTCCTCCGGTCCCGCTGCCTCCGCCTCCGCCGTGTGAGCCGCGGGCCTGCTGCTGGCCTATCGGCCATCCCGGCACGGCCGGGTTCCGTTTCTGCGGCGACCAGGTCGAACGCCGTGACCCTTATTGCGCCGCGCATCGAAAAATCGCCTACACGAAAAGGCCGCAGCATGAAGAATTGGGTGCAGATCACGATCGAGGCGGGCATTCCGGAGGACAAGCAGGACCTCGGCCATGAGGGGGTGGTCGCCAGCAAGGCGGGCGCCGAGGCGGTCGTGGCGGCACTGGTGGCGCTGGGCCTGGTGGAGGTTACGCAGACGCGGCGCATCCTGAAGCGCAAGGGACCGCGGACGTCGGACCAACGGATACGCGACCCGCGGCAGATTGAGATAGATACCGCCACCGCCACCGCGACCTTTGAGTCAGGGATGGCGATGGCGGACGCGATGTGATGCTTCTCATGTCGCTGATTTACCGCAAGGCGGACGGCACGCCGGGATCAACGCCGCTGATCGGCTTTGACACGTTGCGGGCCGGGCATGAGGCGCTGCGCCGGGCGGCTGCGGAGGCGGTCGCCGAGGGTGCGGCCAAGCTGGCGCTGCGGTGCGAGGACCACGCAACCGCTACCATCGATATTTACCGGTTGCTGCCATGACGGCGGTCGCGCGCAAGTTTCGGCTGACGCCGCCGGTTGTGGCGGAGCATCCGCTACAGGCGCAACTGGCGAAAGTCCTGCGGCTGGAGATCGGACCGCCGGGCAAGGTCTCGGCGGCCGGCGTCGTCTGGTATTCCATCGACCACGCCAACTACGCCGGTGAGGTCCCCGGCGTGCGGATTGCCCGCGGGATCATTGCCGGCATCCTCGATACGTTCGTGCTCTATCGCGGCACCGCGCATTTCATCGAGATCAAGACGGAGGCGCCGGACGCCGAACTGTCTGAGCACCAGCGGTCGGTCGGGACGGCGCTGCTGGCCGCCGGTGGCCGGGTCGGCGTGGCGCGGGACGCCGCGGAATTGCTGGGCTGTTTGGACGCCTGGGCGATCCCGCGGGCGCGGCGGGTCCGGTTGTGACGACCCTTCTGGACACGACGCCGAGTCGCAGGCCAAATAGTAACGCCCGCCACGTTGGAAGCGCGGCGGGCGTGGAACTTAACGAGTTGGGCGCGGCGCGGACCGTGCGACAACCAGGGGACCTTCTACCACCCCTTTTGTCGCACGTCGCTCCCGCCAACGCAAGCGGGGACGTTGCTAATATGACGCTCACAAACCTATTCGGCCTGGCGGCGACGCTCGCCCGGCCGGTCTGTCGCGGCTACATGCCGGAGGCGGTCGCCGACGCCAGCCTCCTGGTTTCGACGCTGCGCGCCGAACGCGCCGGAACGCTTGCGCCATATCGCGCCGGGGAAATCGTCCGTCTTCTGCGGTTTTTCCTGCGAAAACGGCTGGACGCCGAGGATTTGCGTCATAAGATTTTGGCGGATCGGATACGACGCAGTTTGACGCCGCTGATCGCCAGGCGCGCGCGGTGGGGCGAACTGATGGCCACCGCGCACGACGTCAATGCCGCGGCCGGGTTCCCGCTTGCCGAGGAGACTGTCTCCGTGGTGGTCGAGGAGGAGGTCTGGTTTGCGCTGCCGGCTCCGCCGCGGGGGGCACGCCATGGAGGATAATCCCGACGCAATCCGCAAAGCCTATGAGCAGGGCGGCTTTCGTCCCCGGCTGGTGCATGGCTCGGCCGACAGTGGGCAGCGCTCGGATGAGCCGTTCGCGTTGCGTCCGCTCCGGATCGCCGACCAGCGCAGCATCCCCCACAGGCAATGGATTTATGGCGCGCACCTCATCCGGGGCTTCGTCACCTTGCTTGTGGCGCCGGGGGGCACCGGCAAGTCGTCCCTGTTGCTGGCCATGTGCATGGCGATTGCGACCGGGCGGGCGCTGCTGGGGACGCGGATACATCAGCAATGCAACGCCGCCATCCTCAACCTGGAGGACCCGCAGGATGAGATTGACCGGCGGCTGACCGCGCTGGCCATGCACTATGGCGTCACGGACGAGGACATCGCCGGGCGGCTGTTTGCCTCGCCGGCGGAACGGGTGGTTAACATAGCGGGCATCGGCGACGATGGGTTTTCCGTGGTCCATCCGGACGAAAAGCAGATCATCGAACGCGTGCGCGATGAGAACATCGGCGTGCTGGGCGTTGACCCGTTCGCCGAATCCCACACGCTGGAGGAGAACTCCAACCCGGCCATGATTAAGGCGGCTGCGGCCTGGCGGCGCGTGGCGCGGTCGGGGAACTGTTCGGTGATCCTGGCGCACCATGTCCGCAAGGGGATGGTCGACAGCATCGAGGCGGCGCGCGGCGCCAAGGCGCTGACGGACAGCGCGCGGATCGGGCTGCTGCTGTCGAGCATGACGGAGGCCGACGCATCCGACCTCGGCATCCCGGCGGAGGACCGGCTGCAATATGTCCGGCTGGATGACGCCAAGGCCAACATGAGCGCGCGGGCGCCGAAGGCGTCCTGGTTCCGGCTGGCGACGGTGACGCTGGATAACGCGGATGCAACCTATCCGCAGGGCGACCGGGTCGGCGTGATCGAGTCCTGGCAGCCGACGAGCGTATGGGACGCAACGCCGGTCCCCACGCTTAACGAGGCGCTGGACCGCATCGATGCCGGACTGCCGGGCGGGTCCCGCTATACCAACTCGCGGCGCGGCGAATCCAACGAGCGATGGGCGGGCACCGTGCTGATGGACCTTTGCAACCTACAGGACGGCCAGGCAGCGGCGATGATCAAGACGTGGATCAAGAATGGCGTGCTTGAGGTGAGGTCCTATCGCGACCCGATCCAACGGCACGACCGCATGGGCCTGTGGGTTAACGCAACGAAGCGGCCGGGAGCGGTCCATGGTTAGGCCGTCTTATGACGCGCGTTATGACGCGTTTATGACGCGGCGAAGGGCGGCGAAGGAAGCTGGTGCGTCAAAAGGGGCCTACGGCCCCATTTTATGACGCACAGCCTTCCTTCCGAAGCCGGTTTACGGCGCAGCTTATGACGCATTTGACGCAGGAGGGTTCCACCGGATGAGTGACCTGGTTCTCGCGCGGCGTCCTGCCCGCACGGAGGCGCCTGTCGCCGCTCCGGCGCCGTGGGCCTGCAACCGGTGCGGAGCCGGGCTTGACGGCGCGTGTGCGGTCCCCGCGGCCGGCGTGTGCCGGATCGACGCCGAGGTGGTGAGCCACCGGCTAGAGCAGGCCGGGATGACGCTGCTGGCAATGCGGGTTCCCTCGCCCTATCCGGCGCCTTACCGCTGCGCGCTGCCGGAGGTCCTGCGGGAAGCCATCGAGGCGTACGGGTGGACCGATGAGCCGACGCTTACCGCGGTGCCGGACGCCGCGGAGATCACGCGCATGGACCAGGCGTTCGGGTGGCTGGCGCTGATCCCCAAGAGCCGGCACGTGCTCCGCCGGATTGTCGCCGCACGCTGCCTGGTATCACCGGAGTCCGGACGCCACCTGATGACGTG
>DATARX010000155.1:0-7468 GCA_036263955.1 Rhodopila sp. | reverse complement strand
GCTTGACGCCCCGCCGGGCTGGCCATAGCTAACGGGGCGTTCCCGGCTGCATATCTGCCGCTGCATCGCAACTCAGGAGGAATATCATGGCTTTTGAACTGCCGACCCTGCCCTATTCCAAAAGCGCCCTGGGGGCGAAAGGCATGTGCGAGGAAACCCTCGACCTGCACCACGGCAAGCACCACCAGGCCTATGTCACCGCGCTCAACGGCTTCGTCGAGAAGGACGCTTCCCTCCAGGGCAAGTCGCTCGAGGACATCGTGAAGTCCACCGCCGGCGCCGGCGGTCCGGTGTTCAACAACGCCGGCCAGCATTGGAACCACATCGTGTTCTGGCAGTGCATGAGCCCGAACGGCGGCAAGATCCCCTCCAAGCTGGAGGCCAAGATCAACGCCGACCTCGGCGGCGTGCAGAAGTTCAAGGATGAGTTCAAGGCCGCCGGCGTCAGCCAGTTCGGCTCCGGCTGGGCGTGGCTCGTTCTCGGCACCGACGGCAAGCTGAAGGTGACCAAGACCCCGAACGGCTCCAACCCCCTCGCCACCGGCGAAGGCAAGGTGCTGCTCGGCTGCGACGTGTGGGAACATGCGTATTACCTCGATTTCAAGAACGTCCGCCCGAACTACCTGCAAAACTGGCTGGATAACCTGGCGAACTACGAATACGCCGAAGCCCAGCTCTAACGAGCACCAGCGTTGACTTTAACGCCCGTGGTATCTCTACCAAGGGCCGTTGACCTTAACGCTTGCGGAACCGTCATCGCCGGGCGCCTGCTTCAGGCGTCCCGGCTTTCCGCGCACCGACGAATGAGGCGCGGCTGGCCGGCATAACCCGGTCGCCCGCCTTGCGCTTTTACAAATCAGTTGCCCTCTACAAATCAGTTGCCCTCTACAAATCAGTTGCCCTCGCGGCCGAATCGGCTGATCCTGGTCGATCAATGACCTGTCGTCAGAACAGGCGTGGTCCAGGGAGCACGAAACATGTCCAGCACCACAGCATCCGGTGGCCTGACCGACCTCGAGCACAGCGCCCAACTGCGCAAAGCCGTCATCGCCGCCACTGTCGGCACCACCATCGAGTGGTATGACTTCTTCATCTACGGCACCGCCGCCGGGCTGGTCTTCCCCAAGCTGTTCTTCCCCAACGCCGATCCGGTCACCGGCACGCTCGCGGCTTTCAGCACCTATTTCATCGGCTTCGTCGGGCGCCCGATCGTGGCAGCGATTTTCGGCCATTACGGCGACCGCATCGGCCGCAAGGCGACCCTGATCTCCACCCTGCTGCTGATGGGGATTGCGACCTTCCTGGTCGCCCTGGTGCCCGGCTACGATTCCATCGGCATCTGGGGCGCGGTGATCCTGACCGTGCTGCGCACCCTGCAAGGCATCGGTGTCGGCGGCGAATGGGGCGGTTCGGTGCTGATCTCCATGGAATGGTCGCGCACCCATAAACGCCGTGGGCTGGTTGCCTCCTGGCCGCAATTCGGCGTGCCGTGCGGCCTGTTCCTGTCCAACCTGGTGATCCTGGCGTTCAGCGCCTGGTCCGGCGCCGACTTCATCGGCTGGGGCTGGCGGGTGCCGTTCCTGCTCAGCATCGTGCTGATCGCCGTCGGCCTGTGGATCCGTATCGGCATCATGGAGACCCCGGTCTTCAAACAACTTGTCGAGACCAAGAAGATCGAAAAGGCCCCGATCCTGGAGGTGATCAAGAAACAACCGAAAGAAATCATCCTCTCCGCCTTCGCGCGCATGGCGGAACAGGCACCCTTCTATATCTTCACCGCGTTCATCTTCGCCTATGGCACCGGCGCGCTGAAAATGTCGCGCGAACTGGTGCTGTCGGCGGTGCTGGCGGGGTCGTTGGTTTCCTTCGTCAGCATCCCGCTGTTTGGCCACATCTCCGACCTGATCGGCCGCCGCAAGATGTATCTGATCGGTGCCGCAACCACCGGGGTATTCGGCTTCATCTACTTCGCCATGCTGGGTACCGGTGCGCCGGCGCTGGTGTTCGTGGCGATCGTGCTGTCGCTGGTTCCGCACGACATGATGTATGGACCGCAAGCCGCCCTGATCGCCGAGGCGTTCACCCCGCGGCTGCGCTACAGCGGCGCCTCGCTCGGCTACCAGCTTGCCTCGATCATCGCCGGAGGCCCGGCGCCGCTGATCGCGACGGCGCTGATTGCAAGCTATCAAAGCGGCTACGCCGTGGCGATCTACATCGCCGCCTGCGCCGTGGTTTCCCTGATCGCCACCGCATTGATGCCGGATTACACCGGAAAGGATATTTCCGCCGAGTACGACGCCTCGATTTGATGTAGCGTAACCGCGGGCGGCGCGGTAACGTTCCGCGAACACAGGGGGGGCGAAATGACCACGATCCTGTCGAGCCTGGAGGATCTGCGTGCCCAGCGCGACACCCTCGAGCAGCGCATCGAGGTCCGGCAGCGCCAGTTCGGCACCGACCATCCGGACCTCGCCAACGACCTGCGCGACCTGGGGCGCCTGTCGCATGAACTCGGCGAAGTCATGGACGCCCAGGCGCAGTTGCGCCGAGCCCTGGCGCTGCACACCGAGGCGCTGGGTTCGGAGCATCCGGAAGCCGCCACCGACATCAATCACATCGGCCTGCTGCTGCACGACATCGGCGACCTGGAGGGCGCGCACACCGCGTTCGAACGGGCCCTGGCGATCGATGAGGCGGCATTGGGTTCGGATCATCCCAACGTCGCCCGGGACGCCAACAACCTCGCCGGCGTGCTCAAGGACCTGGGCGACGGCTTCGCCGCCCGAGAGGCGCTGGACTGGTCGCTGTCGATCTACATGAAAGTCCTGGGCCCCGACCACCCCACCACCCGGACCGTCGCCCGCAACCGCGCCGGCCTGGAGTAGGCTCCCGACTGAACGCCACCTCAGCCAACCCTGCGGCCCTCGATCCACCGCCGAACCGCCAACAGCGACTGGTTGATCACCTGATCCATATCCAGGTACTGGTACGTCCCGCAGCGTCCGATGAAAGCCATGTTCGGCAGTTCCTCCGCCAGCGCGCGATAATCCTGGTACAGCGCCTGGTATCGCCCATCCGCGGTCTTCACCGGATAGTATCGTTCGTTATCGTTTTCCCGGTAGTCGCACGGCTCCTCGACCGTGATCGTGCGCCGGCCGGTTTCCGCGTGCAGATGGTTCGGCAGGCAGTGCCACCACGCCTCGCGGGTGAATTTGCCGTCGTCGGTGTAGTTTCGCACGCTGCACGGCTGATCATCCCATGCCGTCACGGTTTTTTGATGGAACCGTAATGAACGATATGGCAGGTCGCCCAGGCGATAGCCGAAGAACTCATCGATCGCCATGCTATTGAAGCAGAAATCGTAGTCCCGCTCCATTCCCGGAACATAGTCCACCGACAGCGCCACGGTGATGTTCGGATGTGCGAGTATCGTCTCGAACAGCTTGCTGTAGCCCTCCGTCGGCAACGCCTGGTGGCGATCGCCGGGAAAATACTGGTCGTTGGTATCGAACCGGATCGGCAGCCGCTTGACCACGCTGGCGTCCATTTCCTCTAGTTCCAGTCCCCACATTTTGCGTGTGTAGGGACGGAAGAACAGGTCCGTCAGCGTGTCGCCGATACGGGACCGCAAGTGCTCGCCGGCGTTGCGCGGATCGGCGATCGGCACCGAGACGCGGCGCAGGAAGCCGGCCGCATCCGCCTCGGACCGCAGGGTTTCGCCGAACACCATGTTGATGGTATCGAGATTGACCGGCAGCGGCGCGAAACGCCCATCCGGCAGGATCGCCCGCACCCGGTGCAGGTACGGCGTCCAGGTCCCGAAGCGCCGCAGCCATTCGAACACCGGCGTGGTGTTGGTATGAAACAGATGCGGCCCGTAACGATGCACCCGAACCCCGTTGGCATCGACGAAATCCGCCGCATTGCCACCGATATGATCGCGCCGGTCGATGACCTGGACGGTATAGCCGGCCTCGGCCAAAGACCTGGCATAGGTGGCACCGGCAAATCCGGCACCGACGATCAGTATTCTGGACATTTCCACCATCAGGCGCAGGGCGCGTTCAAGGCATGAAGCATGACGAACTGGATGATCTGCCGGGCCGCCCGCCGCATCCCGAACGGCAGCGCCAGGGCGTGCCAGGTTTCCTCCGTCCTGGCGATGGCATCGGCCGGGTTGGCGAGGACCGCGTCCACCGCCTGCGCGATCCGGTCGGCGGTGAAGCCGAAACGATATGGTTCCAGCCGCTGCAGGTTCGCGCGGGCGAAGGCGTTGTCGTCGCTGATCGGCGTCACGCCGGCGGCCAGGGCGAAGAACACCCGATCATGCACGGACTCCTCGACCAACGGATTAGTCGAAAGGCAACCGACGTAACCGGGCAGCCGCTCGAGCATCGTCCGCCATGTTGTTGCGCCATAAAACCGAGCGGCGACGCCGTCGGGGTTGATGTGGTCCCAGCCTGCGCCGAATACGTCGACCGGGTAGCGCAGCACCGCTTGCATCACCAGATTGGCACGTTTGAAACGAATATAGCCGTCGATCTCGCGGATCAGCCGCATGGTCAATTGGCTGCTGCCGTCGATGAATATCCCGTGCGGTTCGGCGATACGCTGCAATGTGGGCAGGAAATCCGCTGTCGAGGACAGGAACAGCGCCTCGGCGGCGGCGAACAGGATCTGTTGCATATCCGGGCCGTAGCCGCGCCATTGCGCCTCGATCCTGTTGGTGTCGGCGCCGCTCTTGGTGAACATGACGCGGCCGTTGCGGTTGGCCAGCGGCAACGGCGCCCCGGCGAACAGGGTGCGCGGCGGGATGCCGAGATGCGCGGCAAAGGCCGTGCCGTTCGGATGCAGGTGGCGGATGTTGTAGCGGGCGTGGTCGGGGAAAACGTAGCCATGCAGCAGATAGGGGCTGCGGATGGCATGGCGCACGGGAAAGTAACAAGGATGGTCGCAGTTCCAGTTGAACAGCGGAACCTTGGCTACTTCCCACAGCGGCTTGCCTTCGACCGTCAGGTCGACGCCGATGCCGGACAGGGTCAGCGCGAAGGAGATCCCGCCCTGCCCGAGGGTCTTTACCAGCTGTTTCAACCAGTCCGGGCCATCGGCGACGAACACGGTGACGTCGATCCCCAGCGCGGTGAACTCCTTGGCCATGAGTTCCAGCAAACCGCCGAGGGAGTCGTAGGCGCTGCCCGGCCAGCGCAGGATCAGTACTTTATCCGCCATGGTTCGCGTCGCCCCACCGTCCGCGCCGGTCTACGGCCACGCCCACCGCGCGGTCAATCTCTCCGTGAAACGGTGAAAGGTTCAAACGACACCTCCCGGCAGCCCGGCCAAGGACGCGGCGCTGTCCATGGTTCGACCTCCTTCACATGAGAAATGATCGCATCGACCTGGGCCGAACCGATCCGCCGCGACGCAAGCTTGCGGCGCTTGCCAGTCACGTCCTGCCGGTCGTCGCGTTCGGCTTCGGCGGTTTCGCCCCGACGTCGTGCCGTCCTCCGGGGTCACCGTGACATGCACCCGCGGGAGAAGTGGGCCGTGGCCTCGGGGGCCTCGGCGAACACAACCCAGCCTTACCCGGGGCAGGCTTCCGGTCTGCGTCCCGCTGATGTAAACGCCCTGCCACTGTAAGCTGGAGCCTCTATGACCGCGCCGTTCCCTGCTTCCGCCCTTGTCCCCGCCCTGGGGTCGGACGCCACGACGCCGATGATCCTGGCGCTGCCGAAAGGGCGCATTCTGTCGGAATGCGGCGCGTTGCTGGCGCGTGCCGGGATCGTGCCGGCGCCCGACTATGCCGATGAGGACAGCCGCCGGCTGCGCTTCGAAACCGGAGACCCGTCGCTGGACGTGGTGCGGGTACGGCCGTTCGACGTCGCCACCTTCGTCGCCTTCGGGGCGGCGCAGATCGGCATCTGCGGCGCCGACGTGCTCATGGAGTTCGACTATCCGGAGATCTACGCGCCGCCCGACCTGGGCATCGGCAAGTGCCGGGTGTCGGTGGCGGAACCGCGGGACACGGCGGGGACCGACGATCCCTCGCGCTGGAGCCAGGTGCGCGTGGCCTCCAAGTATCCGAACATCACGCGGCGGCATTATGCCAGCCGGGGCATTCATGCCGAGGTGGTGCATCTGAACGGCGCCATGGAACTGGCCCCCGGCCTGGGGCTGTGCCGGATGATCGTCGACCTGGTACAGACCGGGTCCACGCTGAAGGCCAACGGACTGGTGGAAACCGAGGTGATCGCGCCGGTGACCAGCCGGCTGATCGTCAACCGCACCGCCCTGAAGACGCAGCCGGAGGTCGTCGGCGCCTGGATCGCGCGATTCCGAGCGGCGTTGGAGCCAACATGATCCGGCTTTCCGTTCGCGACGCCGATTTTGAGACGCGGTTCACCGCGCTGCTCGGGCAGGCGCGGGCGACGACCGAGACCGTGGATCGAGCGGTGGCCGAGATCATCGCGGCGGTGCGGGCGCGTGGGGATGCGGCGGTTATCGACTATACCGCGCGGTTCGACCGGATGGTGCTGACGGCGGACCGGTTGCGGATCTCGGCGGATGAGATCGAGGCGGCGACGGTTTCCATCCCGGCGGAACTGGCGGCGGCCCTGGATCTGGCAGCGACGCGGATCGAGGCGTTTCATCGGGCGCAACTGCCGTCCGACATGCGGATGACGGATGCGGCCGGCGTCACCATGGGCATGCGATGGAATGCGCTGGATGCGGTCGGGCTGTATGTGCCGGGCGGCAAGGCGGCGTATCCGTCCTCGGTGCTGATGAACGCGATCCCGGCGCGGGCGGCCGGGGTTTCCCGCATTGCGATGTGCGTGCCGACGCCGGACGGGGTGTTGAACCCGCTGGTCCTGGCGGCGGCGCGGCGGGCGGGCGTGACCGAGATTTATCGGGTCGGCGGGGCGCAGGCGGTGGCGGCGTTGGCCTACGGCACGGCATCCATCGCAGCGGTGGACCGGATTGTCGGGCCGGGCAATGCCTATGTCGCGGAGGCGAAGCGGCAGGTTTTTGGGCGCGTCGGGATCGACAGCATCGCCGGACCATCCGAAGTGGTGGTGCTGGCGGATGCGGACAACGATCCGCGGCGGATCGCGGTGGATCTGCTGGCGCAGGCCGAACATGACGAGGCGGCGCAGTCGATTCTGATCACCGACGACGCCGCGTTCGCCGATGCGGTGGCGGCGGCGGTGCTGGCCGAACTCCCTACCCTGCCCCGAGCGGCGATCGCGGGGGCAAGCTGGGCGGCGCATGGGGCGGTGATCGTGGTGGATGACTGGGCGCAAGCGGCCTTGTTGGTCGATCGGCTGGCGCCGGAGCACCTGGAACTGATGTTGCGCGATCCGGAAGCGATGTTTGCGCGGGTGCGGCATGCGGGCGCTGTGTTCCTGGGCGGGTTTTGCCCGGAAGCGGTGGGCGATTACGTCGCCGGGCCGAACCATGTGCTGCCGACGGG
>DATARX010000416.1:0-2387 GCA_036263955.1 Rhodopila sp. | reverse complement strand
CGGCGACGACGACCAGTCGATCTATTCCTGGCGCGGCGCCGAGGTCGAAAACATCCTGCGCTTCGAAAAGGACTTCGAAGGCGCCCGCATCGTCCGCCTGGAATCCAACTATCGCTCCACCGCCTCCATCCTCGCCGCCGCATCCGGCCTGATCGCCCATAATGAGGGCCGGCTGGGCAAGACCCTGCGCCCCGGCCGCGCCGACGCACAGACCGGCGAAAAAGTCACCGTCGTCGAACTCTGGGACTCGGACGAGGAAGCCCGCATGGTCGCCGGAAAGATCGAAGAACTCCGCCGCGACGGGCACGCCCTGGCGGAAATCGCCGTCCTGGTCCGCGCCGGCTTCCAGACCCGCGCGTTCGAGGAACGGCTGATCACCGTCGGCGTGCCGTATCGCGTGGTCGGCGGCCTGCGCTTCTACGAACGCGCCGAAATCCGCGACGCCATCGCCTATATGCGCGCGATGGTGCAGCAAGCCGACGATCTCGCCTTCGAACGGATCGTCAACGTGCCCCGCCGCGGCGTCGGCGACACCGCGTTGCGAACGATGCACGAGGCCTCCCGAACCTGGGGCATCCCCTTGCAGGCCGCCGCTGCACGACTGGTGGAAACCGGCGGCCTGAAAGGCAAGCTGAAGGAAGCCATCGGCAACCTGCTGCGCCAGTTCGGCCATTGGCAAAAAATGCTGGAGGTCGACGGCCACGTCGTCACCGTCGCCACGATGCTCGACGAAAGCGGCTACACCGAGATGTGGAAGCAGGACAAATCCGCCGAAGCCCCCGGCCGCCTGGAGAACCTCAAGGAACTGGTCCGCGCCCTGGCAGATTTCGAGACACTGGCCGGCTTCCTCGATCACGTCGCCCTGGTGATGGAAAACGAGGATCGCTCCGACACCGACAAAGTCAGCCTGATGACCCTGCACGGCGCCAAGGGGCTGGAGTTCGACACCGTATTCCTGCCGGGATGGGAAGAAGGCGTGTTCCCCAATCAGCGGTCGATGGACGAAAGCGGCAACAAAGGTCTCGAGGAAGAACGCCGCCTCGCCTATGTCGGCCTGACCCGCGCGCGCAAACTGGCGATCGTCAGCCACGCAGCCAACCGTCGCATCTACGCCAACTGGCAGGTCAGCATCCCCAGCCGGTTCCTGGAGGAGCTGCCCGATGCCCATGTCGAGCAAAGCAACGGCGCCCGGCAGCAGCGGGTGGCGGCGGCGACATCGTTCTCCGGCCAGTTCCCGCTGGTCGCCAGAGCGCCGCGGGTGATCGACGCGTGGGAGCAGCCGGCACGGCCCGCGCGCGCCGAGCGAATCCCCGTCGGCGCTCGGGTCTTCCACCAGAAATTCGGCTACGGCACCGTCAGGTCGGTCGACGACGACAAACTGGACGTGCATTTCGAAACCTCCGGCGATAAGCGCGTGCTCGATCGCTTCGTGGAGCGGGCATGAGCGTGATCGCCGGAGGCCGCAGGCCGCAGGCGTGAATCACGCGATCAAATCAAAGCGTGATCGCTGGAGGCCGCAGGCCGCAACGCGTGAATCACGCGATCAACTAAGAGACTCCCATGGCCCATCATCCAATTCCGCTTGAAACCGTCGCGGTCAGCGTCACCGAAGACGCACTGGAAGCCTACGAAGCCGCGCTTGCCACCGCCTGCGAAACGGTTGGTTTCTTCCGCAACCACGACACCGGCATCTGGCGCGTCGAAGGTGTGAAACCGGTCGGCGTCAATGAAACCGAACTGGCGTCGTCCCTGGCGGTCGCCGCGATCATGACCGGCGTCTCCCCAGTGCTCGAGCGATCCGCGACCGAGGCGGACGGCTGGCTGGCTCGGACCTACGCCTCATTCCCGGAGCAATTGATCGGCCAGCGCTTCGCGGTCCGAGGCACGCACCTGACCGGCCCGCGAACGCCGAACCGCATCACGCTGACGCTGGATGCCGGGCTGGCCTTCGGCACCGGCGAGCACGGTTCCACCCGCGGCTGCCTCGTCGCACTGGAAACCGTGGCGCGCCGGCGGCCGCGCCAAATCCTGGATATGGGAACCGGGTCGGGCATCCTGGCGATGGCGGCGGCGAGCCTGCTGAACCGCCCGGTTCTGGCGACGGATATCGAACCTTGGGCGGTCCGTGTGGCCGGCGAAAACGCCGCGCTGAATGGCGTCGCCCATCTGGTGACCGCACGGCTCGCGGACGGCTGGCGCGATCCGTTCGTCCGCGCAAACGGCCCCTATGATCTGGTGTTCGCCAATATCCTCGCGCGTCCGCTTTGCCTGATGGCGCGTGATCTCGCGTTCAACCTCGCACCCGGCGGCACGGCAATCCTGGCGGGATTGCTCGCCAACCAGGCGCGCTGGGTGCTGTCGGCGCATCGGGCCCAGGGGCTGCGACT
>DATARX010000411.1:0-7750 GCA_036263955.1 Rhodopila sp. | reverse complement strand
CGCTGGCCGAGGCCGGGTTCGTGGTGAAATTCTGGCCGCACAACATGGGATACAGCCCGGGATATACCGAGGCGCTGCAGGGCATGGGGATCGAGGTGCTGTATGGGCCGGCGCAGGAGTCGTTCTGTAGCTGGATCAAAGCCGTGGGTGGCGAGATCGACGCGGTCCTGGTGGGGCGGCCGGACGTGACGGAAGACGTGTTGCCGGCGATCCGACGGCACTGTTCGGCGCGGGTGGTGTATTACGGCCATGACCTCCATTTTGAGCGCATGCGGCAACAAGCCGAGGTGACCGGCGATGGCCGCCTGCTGCACGCGGCGGCGCATATGCGGGAGCGGGAGTGCGCGATCTGGCGGCAGGCGGATCTGTCGCTGTATCCGTCGGAGGAGGAGGCGCGGGTGGCTCGCGGGCTGGCGCCGGAGGCGGCGGTCGGAGCCATCGTGCCGTATGGTTTTTCCGACTTCGCGGCGCCTCGGGGCGTGCCGAAGGGGCAGGAAATCGTGTTCGTGGCCGGGTTCGGCCATCCGCCGAATGTGGATGCGGCGGTGTGGTTCGTGGAGGCGATTTTGCCGCTGGTCCGGGCTGCGGCGCCGGACGCGGTGCTGTCGATCGTCGGTTCGAATCCGAGCGCGCGGGTGCGAGGGCTTGCGGGGGATGGGGTCCGGGTGTTCGCCGATGTCAGCGACGCGGAACTGACGGCCGCGTATGAGCGGGCGCGGGTGGCGGTGGTGCCGCTGCGCTGCGGCGCCGGGGTGAAGCTGAAAGTGGTGGAGGCGCTGCGGGCGGGGCTGCCGCTGGTGACCACGCCGGTGGGCGTCCAGGGGTTGCCGGAACTGAGCGAGGTGGTGACGGTGGCGGCGGATGCGGTTTCGTTCGCCCGTGGGGTCGTTACGCTGCTGCGGGATGATGGCGAATGGGAAAAGCGCAGTCGCGCGCAAGTGGACTATGCGCGTCTGCGGTTCTCGCGGGAGGCGCTGGCGGTGTCACTTTTGGGTGCGCTGTCGCTGTCGCGGTAGTGGATCCGCATTGCCAGACCGTGTGTCTCGTGGCTGGATGGCACCCTGATCGAGGGGAGAAAAACTGCCATGGCCAGCCCGTCACCGGAGCGCAAACCATTCCATCATCCGCGGGTTCGTCCGGACTGGCTGGTGAAGCTGAACGAGGCCATTATCGACCCGGAGCAGCCGATCATCGATCCGCACCATCATCTGTGGAAGGCTCGGCCGGACCGGTATCTGCTGGAGGACCTGGTGGCGGATCTGCGCACCGGCCACAACGTGGTGGCGACGGTGTTCATCCAATGCCGTTCGGAGTACCGGCCCGACGGGCCGGAGGCAATGCGGCCGGTGGGCGAGACCGAATTCGTTGCGGCGGCGGCGCGCGCATGCGAGAGCGGCGATTATGGGGCGTTGCGGGCTTGCGCGGGGATTGTCGGGCATGCGGACTGCCTGCTGGGGGACGGTATCGATGCGGTGCTGGAGGCGCATGTCGAAGCGGGGGGCGGGCGGTTCAAGGGCATCCGGCACAGCGGCACTTATGACGCGGGGATCGAGCCGACGGCGCCGCCGGGGGCGCCGCCTGGCCTGTACCGGGATGCGGGATTCCGAGCGGGGTTTGCTCGGCTGGGTCGGCTGGGGCTGACGTTCGAGGCTTGGTTGTATCATCCGCAACTGGGGGATCTGCTGGATCTGCTGCGGGCGTTTCCGGAGCATAAAGTCGTGCTGAATCACCTGGGCGGGCCGCTGGGTGTGGGTCCGTATGAAGGGCGGCGGCCCGAGGTGTTCGCGCAGTGGCGGGCGCATATGAAGGAGCTTTCCACGTGCGATAATCTGCGGATCAAGCTGGGCGGGCTGGCGATGAACGTGAACGGGTTCGGGTTCCACCATGAGGTGCTGCCGCCTTCTTCGGGGGAGATGGCGACGGCCTGGCGGCCTTATGTCGAAACGGCGGTGGAACTGTTTGGCGCGGATCGCTGCATGTTCGAGAGCAACTTCCCGGTGGATAAGGGGATGTGCAGCTATCCGGTGCTGTGGAACGCGTTCAAGCGGCTGGCGGCGGGGTGCTCCCTGGATGAGAAGGCGGCGCTGTTCCATCGGACGGCGCAACGCTTTTACAGCCTGCCGGCGGTGGGCTGACGGCGCGCGCCGAGCCGGCCGTCGGCTGCGCCATTGATTACGATATAGCAAATTATTGGGATGGCCTGCGCTTTATGGCGCGCCTGCCGACTGCAACCATTTTGTAATCGGATCGTGATTATTGTGAACTCATTGACTTCACTCCAGGGGGCTGGATGCGACGATACTCCGCGTGTTGCCTGATCGTCGCGGCGAGCTGTCTGGCGGGTTGCAACCAGCCCGCGGTGACGCCGAAGCCACCGGCCTTCCAGGCGAGCGAGGATACCGTACGCGACTGGGCGGATGTCGCGCACGCGGTGGCGGATGGAATGACGAACCGGGGTTTGCTGCCGCCGGAGGTGCCGGGGCAGGCACCGGGTTGGCGGCCGCCGGGACCGTTTTTCGTGCGGGCGCAGGCGCCGGACTCGGCGTTCGTTCGGGCCGTGGCCGACCAACTGGAGAGCGAGATTTTGCGTCGCGGCGGCACCGTGGCGCGCACGCCGAACGGGGCGACGGTGGTGAACCTGGATGTGGACTTCGTGCAATGGAGTCCGCGGGACAAGCCGCCGGGGTTGCTGTTCACCGCGGCTGGCGTGTTGGCGATTCCGGGCATCGTTATTGGAGCGTCGCAACCGATGTCGACCTGGACGGCGGCCAATGCGGCGGCGCTTACGGCGGTGGGCGTCGGGATGCTGGCGGATACGGCAATTGCAATGACGCCGACGATGAATGCCGAGGCGATCTGGCAGGCGACGATTCTTTCGGGCGACGATGTGGTGATGAAGATCCAGCGGCCGGTTTATGTCCGTCCGAACGATATTCCGCTGTACGCCAAAACGACTGATCTGGGGCCGGTTTCATCACCGGGCACGGGGGGAGTGCTGCGTGTCCGGACCATCCGTTATGACCCGTAGCGCGGCGGGACGGGCGATGCCTGTGATCCGGTGCCTGGCGGTTGTCCTGCCGCTGGCCGTGAGCTTGGGCGGCTGCGTCACCGATCCGCGGGTACAGGCGTTCAGTTCCGTAACGACATCGCCGGCGCCCGCGACTGACGGCGATCTGGGGACGCTGACGTACCGTGCGGTCGATCTGATGATGGCCGGCGCGCCGCAGGTGACGGATGCCACGAAGCTGGTGGTCGCGTCGGTCGCCAATGCGGAGAAGCTGGATGCCAGCACGCCATTGGGGAATATTGTTGCCGATATGATCCGCGGCCGGCTGGCGCAGACGGGTCATACGACGGCTGAGATGCGGCTTCGCAGTTCGGTGCGTCTACAGAAGGACGGCGGGGAGTTCCTGTTGTCGCGGGACCGGCGCGCGCTGATGCCGGCACCGGACGCGGCGGCGATCGTCACCGGGACCTACGCGGTGGGATTCGAGAAGGTGTATGTCAGCCTGAAGCTGGTTTCGGCGGGTGATGCCCGGATTCTCTCGGCGGCGGATTTCGTGGTGCCGCGGCGCGAGACCGACGGGTTGCTGGGTGAGAAGCCGCGCTGAGATCGGTTCGATCCTCGTCCCGCAACCGCGTCTTGGATGGGGTCCGAGTATGGAAAAGTCGTGGGTGGCCGGGACAAGCCCGGCCAAGACACATCGGTTAGTTCAAACGCTGGCCAAGACACATTGGTCAGTTCAAACGCTGCCCCAGACTTCGCGGGCGACTTCGACGCAGCGGGATAGTTTCGCCCATTGCTGGTCCTCGGTCAGCGTGTTGCCTTCCTCGGTGGAGGCGAAGCCGCATTGCGGGGACAATGCTAGTTGTTCCAATGGCAGGAATTTGGCGGCTTCGTCGATGCGCCGCTTTAGTTCGTCCTTGGATTCCAGTTCGCCGGTCTTGCTGGTCATGATACCGAGCACGACCATTTTGTGGCCGCGGGGGACGAAGCGGAGGGGTTCGAAGCCGCCGGCGCGATCGGTATCGTATTCCATGAAATACGCGTCCGAATTGATCTGGTTGAATAACACTTCGGCGACCGGTTCGTAGCCGCCGGAGGCGACCCAGGTGGAGCGGAAATTGCCGCGGCAGAGATGCATCGAAATGACCATGCCGTCGGGCTTGCCGGCGATCGCCTGGTTCAGCATGTCGGCATAGATGGTCAGCAGATTGTCGACGTGCTCGCCACGGGCTTTCAGCATGGCGATCTGTTCGGGGTCGCACAGATAGGCGATGTTGACCTCGTCCAGTTGCAGGTAGCGGCAGCCGGCTTGCCCGAAGGCGGCGACCGCCTTGTTGTAGGCGACGCCGAGGTCGGCGAAGAAAGGTTCCAGCGTCGGGTAGGTGGATTTGTCGATTGCTTCGCGGCCGCCGCGGAAATGGACCACCGAGGGGGAGGGGATGGTTTGTTTCGGGGTCGCGGTGCGGACGTGGCCGGCGAGGAAGCGATAGTGGTCGATCATTGTCGGTTGGGTCCAGGCGATCCGGCCGTTGACCCGCAGTTTGTGTTGCAGCGGGACGCTGCCGTGGAACTGGATTTTCTCCGCGGGTTCGTAGATCTCCACGCCGTCCAGGCCGGCAACGAAATCGTAGTGCCAGTAGGCGCGGCGGTATTCGCCGTCGGTGGCGGCACGCAGGCCGATGGCTTCCTGCCTGGCGATGGCGGCGGCGATGCACTGGTCTTCGACCTCGCGCAGGGCGTCGTGGGGCAGGGTGCCGGCTTTCCATTTGGCGCGGGCTTCCTGCAGGGCTTTCGGGCGCAGCAGGCTGCCGACGTGGTCGGCACGGAACGGGGGCGTGGTGCGGGGGGCGGTCATGGCGGCGTTTCCTTCGGTTAGTGGGTCCGGGTCCAGTCGCGAACGGCCTGGACCACGGCTTCTGGTTGTTCGGGGATCAAGGCGTGGCTGGCATCCGGGATCACGACCACGGTGACGCGGTCGGCACCGAGGTCGTTGCGGATGCCGTCGCGGGTTTCCGGCGGGCGCCAGGGGTCGTGTTCGGCCTGCAGGTCCAGCACGGGTGCGGATCCGGCGCCCCACCAGTCCTGCTGTGGCGTGGCGGCGCTGGCGGCGCGCTGGCTTTTGGAGGCGACGGGATGCCAGTTCGACAGCCAGGAAGAGGGATCGTGGCCGGGGGCGAAGAACGCCACTTTCAGGGCGGCGATGCGGACCGGGTCGGGCAGGGTGGTGTCGATGCACTTCGCCAGATGCTCGCGCAGGGCCGGGTTGGCGGATTTGGCGGCGGCGGCGGCGAGGATGACGCCGCGCACGAGGTTTGGGTGGTCGGCGGCGACGCAGCGGCCGATCCATTGGCCGAAGGCGTGGCCGAGGACGAAGGCAGGGGCGGCATCCAGGCGCTGGATCACCGTGGCGACGTCGCTTGCGTAGTCGTGCAGCGTGAGGTGGTCCATCGGGCCGGTGCTGCCGCACATGCCGCGGGGCTGGGGGCGGAGGACGCGGAAGCCCTCGGTGGCGAAGCGTTCGGCGATTTCGTCGAAGTCTTCCGAGTCGCGGGAGGAGGAGGGGAGCAGGACCAGGGGGGTGGCGGTGTCCTTGCCGTCCAGGATGACTTCGATCGAGATCTCGTCGTAGGCGACGGACATTCGCCGGCGTTGGTGCATTCGTTTTCCTCCCTGATTTGCTTGTTGGCAGCTTAGCGCGTGGCGGGGTGGTGCGGAATGGGGAGGTCTGTTTGCTTCGGTTGGCGGCGGTTTTGGGTTATCAAGCTGACACGGAGTTGCACCGCGTGCACAGGGAGTTGCACGGAGATCAGGGTATAGCGCTTGGCGCGGGTTTTTCTTGGTTTCTTTGGGTGGTCTGGATGATCTACCTGCGCACGGGGGGATTATTATTTGCGCCTTGTAACGCGTGTCTGTTTGATTGCTTCCGGCTGGGCGTGGCGGACAGGCGCCGGGGCTGGGGCGGGTCCTGTCGGTGACGCGTTGCGGGCATGGGTGGTGGGCGGCGGGGATCGGGGTGCCGCGGATCGGGTGCGGCACCCCTTGCTACGGGCTGGTTACTCGCCCGCGGGCTGCGGCTGGAATGCGGGTTCCGGTTCGACTCCCTCCGGCGCCGGCACGCGGTTATGCAGATAAGCCGCCAGCGACGCCCCGATGATCATGTTCATCACCGAATTCAACAACGGCGGCAGAATCGCCAGCGGACCGAAATTCAGCCCGGCCAACACTGCGCCGAGCCCGGAATTATAGACGCCGACGTCGAACATGATCGCGCGGGACTGACGCTCCGACAGCCGGAGGGCCTTGGCCAGCACGTAGGCGACCGCCAGGTTCACCAGGGTCAGCAGCGATGTGACGGCGCCCACCACCGGCACCCAGTCCAGGTTCTGGCGGATTGCCGGTTCGGCATGGCTGATCAGACCGAGTTCGATGCAGTAAAGCAATATCGCCGAGAAGATCGGCAGGATTGGTTCGGCCTGCTTGATCCGTTTCTCACCCGCGCCGTAGCGGATTGCCAGGCCCAGCACCACCGGCACGATCACCAGCTGCAGCATCTGTTTCAGCATGGCGATGAAGTCCACCGGCACGTATTTGCTGGCCAGCACCGATGTGAAGGCGGGGGTCAGGAACGGCGACAGCAGCGTATGGATGAATGTCAGGCTGATCGCCAGTGCGACCGATCCGTGGCCGATGAAGGTGAACAGGTTCGACGAAACTCCGGCCGGCACCGCACCATCCAGGATGGTGCCGGCGGCGAGGTCGGGCTGGTGGGCGTAGAATACCTGTGCGGCGATCACCGCGGCCAGCGGCACGGTGATCCATTTTATGACGAATCCGCCGATCACCGCCTTCGGCCGGGCGAACACCTCCCCCAGTGAGCGCATGGTCAGCGTCAGGCTCATGAGCATGATCACGCCGCCCAGCATGTAGGCGGCATAGGGCGTCAGCACGGTGAACGGGGACGGCATCAGGTACGCAACGACACCGAACACCACAAGCCACAGCGGCATTAGTCTGTTGATAATGAAACGCGCGGAATTCATGTTTCCTCCTGGGAACGGCTTTGCCGCGGCCCGATCCCTCGCCGATGATCGGCGGCGGCGGATTTGGGGCTTGGCGATGGCCTGAAACTGAGAGGTCCACCCGTCGTTTTCCGCGAAGGCGTGATGCTGACGGCGTGCTCGATGCCAGGCTGGTGGATGCCCGATGCCGCGTGCATGCACGAACCGTTTGGTGTTGAATCGCCGTTCACGTGATTATCTCGGATGCCCCTCTGGTAACGATCCGAGCATCCCCAGCGGGATATGGCAAGGGACTTAATGGAATGTTGCCAAAAGGCAAATAAATGCCTTCGGTCGCCGATCCGGGTTGCTGTCGAAGCGGGCGGGTATAGTGCGATCCGGTATCGATATTCGGGCCTGGTCGCCTGAGACAGCGCACGTCCCAGCGGCCCCTCGCGGTTCTCGTTCTTTCTTCGCGTTACGATGGTGGAAGAATGCGCAAACTCGATTTCGGATCGAGACGATTGGGCGCATGCAGGGACAGGGACGGGTCCGCCCGCTGCGTTGCCGCCTGGAGCATGGCAGCGGTCTCGACCGTTTGATGGGGGCGCGTCGCTTCGGCCCTGACGGGCGGCCGCTGGTTCTTTGGGACGTGGCGCCCACGGGTAACGCTATGAGGGCTGCCGCGCCTGGTGTCGGTGGGGTGGCCGGTCGGTCAGGCCGGATAGGTTTTGCGATAGGCTTC
>DATARX010000380.1:0-1775 GCA_036263955.1 Rhodopila sp. | reverse complement strand
GCGCGGAGGGCCTTGCAGGCCTGGGCGCCGGAATAGTCGAATTCGCAGGCCTGGCCGATGACGATCGGGCCGGCGCCGATGATCATGATCGCGTGGATGTCGGTGCGCTTGGGCATGATTTTACTTCGATGTTTGAACGGTGGGTCGCGGATCGGGGCGGGTCCTAGTCGTGGGCGAGCGGCCACGTCGAAGCGGATGTGTTCGCATCGGTGCCGGAGTTGCGCCGTGTCGTGAAGGGCGCGATCGTCGGCACATGGGCGCCACCGTGTCGCCGTCCCGCCGTGGATCTGCGCTTATGACGTTTAACACGGAGCAAGAACGAGGGCGGCGAAGGGCCGCGGAGAAGATCGCTGTCCGCCAGGGGACATCCTGCTGTTCGGAATGATCAGGCCGTCCGGGATGATCAGGCCGTCCAAGGTGGTGGGTGTGCAAAAGCTTACGCGGGGACGCGTTCACACCGCTCCGCGGCCCTTCGCGGCCCGCGGCCTTGCTCCGCGTTGAAAATTCCTGACCGTGATCCGGCTTCAAGGGCGGCCGCCATCCCCGAAACGACGAGGCCGCGTCCATATCCTGGCTCCGAAACGACCAGGCGGCGCACCCGTCGCTGGTCAACGACGGGATGAGCGGGCACAGGTCCGGGATCACGCGGCGCCCTGCTCCATCATCATGACGAAGCGCTTGAACAAATAATGGCTGTCGGATGGTCCCGGGCTGGCTTCCGGATGGTACTGCACGGAAAACGCCGGCCGGTCGGTGCTGGCGATGCCTTCGTTGGAGCCGTCGAACAGCGAGACATGGGTCACCTTCGCGTTTGCCGGCAGCGAGTCGGCATCCACCGCGAAGCCGTGGTTCTGGCTGGTGATCTCCACCTTTCCGGTTGCCAGGTCCTTGACCGGTTGGTTGGCGCCCCGATGGCCACGCTCCAGCTTGTAGGTTTTGGCGCCCAGCGCGAGGCCCAGAAGCTGATGGCCGAGGCAGATGCCAAAGATGGGAACGCCGCTGTCCAGCACCTGGCGCAGGACGGGGACCGCGTATTCGCCGGTGGCGGCGGGATCGCCGGGGCCGTTGGACAGGAACACGCCGTCGGGCTTGTGGCGCAGAATGTCGTCCGCGGTGGCGGTCGCGGGCACGACGGTGACGCGGCAGCCGGCGGAGGCCAGGCACCGCAGGATGTTGCGCTTGGCGCCGTAGTCGACCGCGACGACGTGGTGCCTGGCTTCGGATTGGCGGCCGAAGCCGGTGGGCCAGGCCCAGGTCGCCTCCTCCCAGCTATAGGTCTGGCGGCAGGTGACCTCCTTCGCCAGGTCCATCCCCTCCAGCCCCGGCCAGGCGGCGGCCTGGGCGCGCAGGGCGGCGAGATCGAAACGGCCGTCGGCGGGGAAGCACAGCACCCCGGTCGGCGCGCCGCCATCGCGGATGCGGATGGTCAGCGCCCTTGTGTCGACGCCGGCGATGCCGGTGATGCCTTGCGTACGCAGCCAGGCCTGTAGCTTCTGGGTGGAGCGCCAGTTGGACGGTTCGGTGATGTCCTGCTTCACAACCAGGCCGCGGGCGGCGATTGTCGTGGCCTCGATATCCTCGACATTGGTGCCGACGTTGCCGATATGCGGAAACGTGAAGGTGATGATCTGCCCGGCGAAGGACGGGTCGGTCAGGGTTTCCTGATAGCCTGTCATGCCGGTACTGAAGCAGACCTCTCCGACCGGACAGGCAGATCGGGGGCTGGCCGACTGGGGGCTTGCCGACTGGGGGCTGGCCGACTGGGGGCTGGCCGA
>DATARX010000369.1:0-9370 GCA_036263955.1 Rhodopila sp. | reverse complement strand
TCAGCGCCCGCGCCACCAGATGCTGCACCTCGGTCGGATGCTGGGTCGAGCTGTGCACCAGCATATCCCCGTCCTCGCCAGGCACCGCCATCGCCACCTGGCCTTCCAGGTAGAAATGCTCCTGCCCGCCGACATCGATCCGCCCGGCCAGCCGCAGCGGCGCCTTGGCCAGCGCCGCATCCGCATCCCCCCGCTGCATCACCTGCGTCGGCAGCACAAAAGTCTGCGCCGCCAGCGCCTCATCAATGGTCAGGATCGGCTGCAGAATCTCATAGTCGATCACCGCCTTCGACGCCGCTTCCCGCGCCAGCGCCATGCTGGTGGCGGCCACGCCGAAGATCGACTGCCCGTGATACTCGACCAGCCCATCAGCGAAAATCGGATCCCCCATGAACGCCGGGCCGACATCGTTGACGCCCGGCACGTCCCTGGCCGTCATCACCGCCACGACACCCGGCGTCGCGATCACCGCGCCCAGGTCCATCGATTTGATGCGCGCATGCGCATGCGGGCTCAGCGCAAGGAAAGCATGCAGCAGCCCCGCCGGTTCAGGCATGTCGTCCACATAAACCGCTCGGCCGCTGACATGCTTCGACGCGCTGTCATGCGGGACCGAGACACCAACGGGCGAGGCCTTGGCGGCAACGATCGCCGAAGACGGTTGCAGAATGGTCATGACCTGATCCCCAATTGAATCGAGTCTCCTCTGGACCGCCCCGGACACGTTTCAGTGCGCTGCTTTTCACCACGAAGCCACGAAGACACGAAGCCTGTGGCGATCCCACCGTTCGGAACGATCAACCAACAAACCGGTGCGCCTACCCGGGTCGATTGAACGCTTCGCCGGACGACCCGTCGCCACAATCTTGGTGCCTTCGTGCCCTCGTGGTAAAATTTCCTTCTCGAAACCAAATCCCCATTGGCGTTCATGCCGGCACCAGCCGCGTAGCGACCGCCCCCTCGCTGGTCTCCAGGAAGCACTTCAAAAGCAAATTCCGCGCAACCGTGCGCCGATAGCCGGCACTCGCCCGCATATCCGACAAGGGCGAGAACGCCGCATCCATCACAGCCTGCGCCATCCGCACCGTCCCCTCGCTCCAAGGCCGCCCAACCAGCGCCGCCTCGACCGCCCGAACGCGAATCGGCGTCGCTGCCACGCCGCCAAACCCGATGCGAACATCGCGGACAATCCCATCGTCCAGCCGCAGTCGGAACGCACCGCAAACCGCCGAGATATCCTGGTCGAACCGTTTGGAAACCTTATAGCAGCGGAAGACCTCCCCAGCCCGAGGCGTCGGCACGTCAATCCACTCGATGAACTCGCCCGCCGCCAGCACGGTTCGCCGATAGCCGGTAAAGAAGTCATCCAGCGCCACCGTCCGGCGCACATCCCCCCGTCGCAGCACCACCGAAGCGTCCAACGCCAGCAAGGCCGGAGGCGAATCCCCGATCGGCGAGGCATTGGCGATATTCCCCCCGATCGTCCCCCGGTTACGGATCTGCCGCGACCCCAGCCGCCGGATCATCGCGCCAAAATCCGGAAAATGCGCCTCCAGCACCGGCAGCGCATCCGTATAGGTCGCCGCCGCGCCAATCCGGATCGTATCCGACGTCGCCTCGATCCCACGCAGATCCGCCACCGCATCCAGCGACACCGTCACCGGCAGTGCTTTGTGCTGCTTCGTCACCCACAACCCGACATCGGTCCCGCCGGCCACGATCACCGCATCCGGATGACCAACCAGCGTCTGCGCCAGTTCATCCGCGGACCGCGGCGAAAACGACCGCTTCCCCGCATGCGACACCGCCAGCGAGCCCTCCGGCACCGGCAACGTCACGGCGGACGTCGTGACGTCCCCGGTGCAGACCTCCAGCGCCGCGTCGACGATCGGCCGATACCCGGTACAACGGCACAGATTGCCCGCCAGCGCCTCATTCACCGCCACCCGGTCCGGCTTTTCCGGTTCGGTCCGCAGCGCATACAAGGACATGACGAAACCCGGCGTGCAGAAGCCGCATTGCGAGCCGTGCCGATCGACCATCGCCTGCTGCACCGGATGCAGCGTACCGTCGGGCGCCGCCAGATGCTCCACGGTCAGCAACTGCCGCCCGTCCAGCGCGGGCACGAACAGCACGCAGGCATTCACCGCCTGATGCCGTCCGGCTTGATCCACCAGCACCACGGTGCAGGCGCCACAATCGCCCTCGGCACAGCCTTCCTTGGTGCCGCACAGCCGCTCCGGCCCGCGCAGATAGTCCAGCACGGTCATCGTGGGGTCCACGTCCCGAAGCGTCCGCTCCTCATGCCCCAGGCGGAAATGAATGGTGTCGCGCATCGCGCCGCCCGTCATCGTAGTCCCGTCATCGTACTACAGTGTCCCCTTACAGTGTCCTCGTTCGGCGCAGCGTCCCCGCCGGCGAAGCGAACGTGCAATCGCCCGGGATCGAGCCAACCTTAGGCGTGAATCGCCCGCTCAAACAAAGACGCCTTCGCCGGCCCGGTCAACGATGAAACGCCAAGAAAAAATCCAAAACCCGAGGCAGACGCACATCAGAAGGCTAAGAATTGACCATAAGTCGGATAATAAAGGTAACTCTGACCACCCTATGAGCAGTGCGTCCTATGTTCGTCAACCACCCGTAGGCAGCGGCGACGGCAGCCCCGGCAGCTCCGGCAGCCCGGAGCGATGCCGGGTCAGTTCAACTTCGAACCCGCCACGATCCACGCGCCTAACACCGATCGCTCCGCCTCGGTAATCTCGGTGACGTTGCCCAGCGGCATCGTGTGCGTCTTCACCGCTTGCGCCATGATCTGCGGCGCCTGGCGTCGGATCTGCGCCGCGGTATCGAACATGACTCCTTTCGGCGCCTCGGCGAAGCCGGGGAACTGCGGCTTGGCCGAGTGGCAGACATGGCAGCGCTGGTCGACAATCTGCTTGACGTCGGCGAACGTCACCGGGGCCGCGCCGGCCTCGGCCATGGGCGCCGCGGGCTGGCCGATAACCCCCAGAACGATCGCGCACAGAATCGGCACCGCGGCAGCCGGCCACAGCCGCCAGTCCGGCTTCGCGCCGGCATGCATCGTGTTGAACCAATGCCGCACCAGGAAGCTGGCAACGAAAATGCAAGCCAGGATCAGCCAGCTCCACTTCGGCGACGCATAGGTGAAGGCGTAATGGTTGCTCAGCATCGTGAACACGACGGGCAACGTCAGGTAGTTGTTGTGGATGGACCGCTGCTTGGCGACCTGGCCATGGATCGGGTTCGGCGCCTCCCCCTTCAGCAGCGAGGCGACCGTCTTCCGCTGGCCGGGGATGATGATGAACAGCACATTGGCCGCCATGATCGACCCGACCAAAGCACCAACCTGGATGAACGCTCCGCGCCCGCTGAATACATGTGTATAGCCATAGGCGACCGCGACCAGCAGCACGAACCCGGACACCGCCAGCCGCTTGGTTTCCCGGCCGAACCACGACCGGCACAGCCCATCGTAGACGAACCAGCCGATCAGCAGCGACGCCGCCGCCGCCGGCACCGCGTCCGCCGGCGCGATGTCCAGCACCGAACTGTCGATCAGGTAGATCGACGGATTCATGTAGTAGGTCAGCACCAGCAGCGCGAAGCCGAAAAACCAGGTGCCGTAAGCCTCCCACTTGAACCAGGTGAGGTGCTCCGGCATGAACTCCGGCGCCACCGAGAATTTCTGGATATTGTAGAAGCCGCCGCCATGCACCTGCCAGGCTTCTCCCTTCACCCGCGGATCGAGCCGCGGATTGGGTTTCAGGCCGGCATCGAGCGCAATGAAGTAAAACGATGAACCGATCCAGGCGATGCCCGCGATCACATGCGTCCACCGGACCAGAAGGCTGACCCAGTCAAGCAACATATCGATCATCGGCGCGTTCCCAGAAACACTTATAACGGCGTGGCTCGCGGCGATACCGGGACCGCCGCGAGAATCCTATCAGAAGTGCACTTCCATACCAATCGTCGGGGCGACTTCCTCCGAACCCGGGACATTGGTGCCCGCACCAAACTTGTGCTCCCACAGTTCGACCGCGAGATAAATGTCAGGCTTGTGCGGCTTGTTGAACAGCATCTTGCCCAGATCGAGTTGAAGCTGCGGCCGGGCCAGGATTTCGGTGTAGGTGTTGGCCCCGAAGCCATCCTGTCCCTTCGGGAACACAATGTTCATGAAGCCCCGGAAATCCAGCGGCAATCCGGTGAAATTCAGCGGATAGAGCCAAACGAACTCGAATTCCGGCGCAGGGTCGAAGTTGACGGGGCCTCCGGGCTTGGTGCAGGCGTCGGCACAGAAGCCGTTATGGTTCCACTCCTTGGAGAGATGCACGCCGATATTCAGGAATCCCGCCGGCATGTTCACGTGGAAATTCGGCCCCACCACCAGCAGCTTCTTGTTCGGCGCGAACTGGCTGTTTTCCGATTCGGCATCGCCACCGATTTCGAAGTTGACCGCCGAGATCGGTCCGAACGCGGTGTTGATGCCGAAAATCTTGTCCGGGCTGAACTGCCCACGGTAAACCCCGTAGAACTCGGTCGAACCGCCACTTGAATTATAAGCCGCCTCGTTCGGATTGGAAAACAGAACGTCGACGTTGAAGAAGTTTGAGCCATAATCCCAGGTATCGAAGTGCCCAACGTTGACAATCACTTTATTCACGTTACGCGCGCCCTTGGCGTCACCGGGATTACCGCCGACATTCGCGTCAAACATGCTGTCACGAATACCCATCGAGGTATCGCTGAAGTTGCCCTGCGCATGGGCGGCCTGGGTAGCCGTCACCGCGAGTGCCGCTGCGAATAAGTAATGCCCTAACTTCATATCTCGTCCTTTGTTGTTCAGACCCGTCCGCCTGCCCGCAGCGGTGACGACGCGGGCATGGTTGCTTCGCGCAACATTCAGGTCAGCAATCGATGTGCCAACCGAGACGGCTTACCCGGAGATGGATGATGGTTCATGACCAATGATGAACCCGCGCAACAGTTCTCATGTCCGCAGGCTTACGGAATCGTCACCCGCGACCGCCCCGGTGTTGAGGCGTTTTTGGCGCCCGGGAACATCTCGCTCGCGGAACCGATGGCGCGATGCACAAAAACAGCAACATCGGCGGCCGCTGTTCGCTCAATTTCCATCACGATGCCGTTTTCGTGAGCAGGATACCGGCGGCACAGGCGGAATTCGCTCAGGTCACCCCGTCACCGTCGTCTGGCATGCGTCTTGCCTACCTCCGGTACCAGGTCTTTTAAAACCGCGCCCAAAGTCTGGACCTTCACCAGTCCGAGACTATGTGCCGTGCCGATCAGCGGCCCAGTCCGAGCCTATGTGCCGTGCCGATTAGCGGCACGGCCGTTGTCTATTGCCAAACGGGGAAGAGCATGCCTGTTACGACGCCTGACGCCAACGCCTTGTCACGATCCCTGTCCCGCCGACGCCTGCTGCAAGGCACCGCCGGAGCCGCCAGCCTGGCTGCCGTCGGCCTGCCCGGACAGTCGGCCGAAGCCGCGAAGACTCTCACGGTTGGCTTTATCTATGTCGGTCCGAAGGACGATTATGGATACAATCAGGCCCACGCCGAGGCCGCGGCCATGGTCAAGAAGATGCCCGGCGTGAAGGTCGTCGAGGAAGAACGGGTTCCCGAAACCGACGCTGTCTCCAAGAGCATGGAGAGCATGATCCAGCTCGACGGCGCGACCCTGCTGTTTCCCACCAGTTTCGGCTATTTCGACCCGTACATGCTGAAGACGGCCACGAAATATAAGGACATCCAGTTCCGCCACTGCGGTGGCCTCTGGACAGACAAGGATCCGATGAACACCGGGTCCTATTTCGGCTACATCGGCATGTGCCAGTACCTGAACGGCATCGCCGCCGCCCATGCGACGAAAAGCAAGAAGATCGGCTTCGTCGCCGCCAAGCCAATCCCGCAGGTGCTGGTCAACGTCAACAGCTTCACGCTCGGGGCGCGCTCCGTCGACCCGACCATCACCACGTCGGTCATCTTCACCGGTGAGTGGTCGATGCCGGTCAAGGAAGCCGAGGCCACCAACAGCCTGATCGGCCAGGGCATCGACGTCATCACCTGTCACGTGGATGGCCCGAAGGTCATCATGGAAACCGCCGAACGCCGCGGTATCTACACTTGTGGCTACCACGCCGACCAGTCCAAGCTGGCGCCGAAGGGCTATCTGACCGGCGCCGAGTGGAACTGGATCACAGTTTACAAGCAGTTCATCAACGATGCCCAAGCCGGCAAGCCGATCCCGAACTTCACCCGTGGCGGTCTCGCCGAAGGCTTCGTGAAAATGTCAGCCTATGGCCCCGCGCTGTCCGCCGCAGGCCGCAAGAACGTCGACGCCGTCAAGGCCGAAATCATGAAAGGCGGCTACTCGGTGTTCAAGGGTCCGCTGAAGGACAACAAGGGCACCATCGTGATCCCGGCCGGCAAGGCGCTGCCGGAAACCGCGATCGAACTCGAATCCTGCAATTACCTCGTCGAAGGCGTCGTCGGCTCGATCGCCTGAGCCGTGGGTGCATGAGCAGTACAACAACCGTAAAGACCGCGCCGGCCGCCAGGCCGGTGCGGTCAGTCGATCGATGGTATCCGCTCCGCCGTTCGGCGGAAGCGGTGCTGGCGCCGCTTGTCGCGTTGGTCACGGCCGCCGCGCTGTTTTCAATATTCTTGCTCTTCCTGGGTGCCTCGCCGGTGGATTTTATTGATCTCGTCTGGCGCGGTGCCTTCGGCAGCTGGTTCTCCATCCAGAACACCGTGCAGCGCGCATCCCCCTTGCTGCTGACCGCGCTCTGCGTCGCCATACCCGCGCAGCTCGGCCTGGTCATCATCGGCGGAGAGGCGGCCGTCGTCCTCGGCGGCCTCGCCGCCACCGTCGCCGCCCTGCCGCTGGTCAACACCAGCCCGATCATCGTCTGGGCCGCAATGGCGGTCGCCGGGTCGGCCATGGGCGCCGCCTGGATCACCCTCAGCGGCTGGCTCCGCGCCCGCCTCAACGTCAACGAAGTAATCGCCAGCCTGGTCCTGTCCTATATCGGCCTCGCCTTGTTCAATCATTTCGTCGAAGGATTGCTGCGCGATCCCGCCAGCCTCAACAAGCCGTCCACCTACGGCATCGGCGACCAGAACATGCTGGGCAACGTGCCCTGGCTTGATCTGCACCCCGGACTGCCGGTCGGAGTCCTCGCCTGTGTCCTGTGCTGGGTGCTGATCTATCGCACCAGTTTCGGCTTCGCCGCGCGCGTCACCGGCGGCAATATGCGGGCGGCGCAACTGCAGGGCCTGCCGGTCACCAAACTGATCCTGGTCGCCTGCGCCATCGGTGGCGGCTGCGCCGGTCTCGCCGGCGCGATCGAGGTCGCCGCCGAGTACGGCCGAGCCAATGCGTCACTGGACGCGGGCTACGGCTACACCGGAATTCTGATCGCCTTCCTCGCCCGCTTCAATCCGCTGACCATCATCCCGATGGCGATCCTCCTGGGCGGCCTCGGCGCCGCCGACGGATTGTTGCAACGCCGCATGGACCTGCCGGACGCAACAATCCAGGTGCTGCAAGGCCTGATCTTCGTGCTGATCCTCGCCAGCGACACCTTGTACGGACGCGTCCGCTGGTTCCAGCCGCGTGGGGACGCATGATCCTGCAATCCATCGGCACCGTCCTGCTGGCGATGCTCGCCGGCAGCCTGCGCGTCAGCACGCCGTTCCTGTTCGTCAGCCTCGGCGAGTGCCTGACCGAGAAATCCGGCCGCATCAACCTCGGCAATGAGGGCGCCCTGGTCCTCGGCGCCATGGTTGCGTACGCAACATCCTACCAAACCGGCAGCCCCTGGGCCGGTGTGCTGGCCGCTGCCGCGGCCGGCCTGGTCCTCGGAGGCCTGCACGGCGCCATCTGCTCATTGCCAAAAATCAACGACGTCGCGATGGGCATCGCCATCATGCTCGCCGGCACCGGCGTCGCCTTCTTCCTCGGCAAGCCATACGTGCAGCCCAGTGCGCCGCTGCTCCCCGGCATTCCGTTCGGCTTCTGGTCCAATGACGCCCAGGTCCGCAACGCGCTCTCGGTCTGCCCGCTGTTCCTCCTGGGCATCGCCGCCGCAATCGCCCTGCACTGGTGCTTCAACGCCACCCGCGTCGGGCTGCGCATCCGCATCGTCGGCGACAGCCAGGATGCTGCGCTTGCGCTCGGCCTGCCGATCAACCGCACCCGCTTCCTCGCCACCGCCTGCGGCAGCGCCCTGGCCGGCATCGGCGGCGCCTTCCTCTCGCTGTATTATCCCGGAAGCTGGAACGAAGGCCTGTCTTCCGGTCAGGGATTGATGGCGGTGGCGCTGGTCGTGTTTTCCCGCTGGAACCCGATCAACTGCATCTATGCCTCACTGCTGTTCGGCGCCGCCGGCGCGCTCGGGCCGTCACTGCAGACAGTCGGAATTACCTGGGGCTACTACCTGTTCTACGCGGCGCCCTATATCGTGACCCTGGTTGTGTTGATCATCACCGCCCGCGGCGGCCGGTCCTTGCGCGGCATGCCCGGGCAATTATCGATCGGACGGTAAACATGGCAACCATCGCTTCCGACCCGTATCCCTGGCCGTTCGACGGCTCCCTGACGCCGGAAAACACGGCGATCATCGTGATCGACATGCAGACCGATTTCTGCGGCGTCGGCGGCTATGTCGACAAGATGGGCTACGATTTGTCGCTGACCCGAGCACCGATCGCGCCGATCGCGTCGGTCCTGGCCGCGTTGCGTCCACGCGGCTATACGATCATCCATACACGCGAGGGCCACCGTCCGGACCTCTCCGACCTGCCAGCCAACAAACGCTGGCGCTCCCAACAGATCGGCGCCGGCATCGGTGATCCCGGCCCCTGCGGCCGCATCCTCACCCGCGGCGAACCGGGGTGGGAGATCATTCCCGATCTCGCCCCCCTGCCCGGCGAAATCGTCATCGACAAGCCCGGCAAAGGCAGCTTCTACGCCACCGACCTGGAACTGATTCTTCGGACGCGCGGCATCCGGAATATCATCCTGACCGGCATCACCACCGATGTCTGCGTCCACACCACGATGCGCGATGCCAACGATCGCGGCTTCGAGTGCCTGCTGCTGTCCGACTGCTGCGGCGCCACCGACGCCGGCAATCACGCCGCCGCGCTGCACATGATCAAGATGCAGGGCGGCGTGTTCGGTGCCGTCAGCGACAGCAAGACCTTCCTGGCGGGCCTGCCATGAGCCTGGCCATCGGTGTCGAAGCCGTCGGCATCGGCAAGCATTTCGGCAGCTTCCACGCCCTCTCCGACGTCTCGCTGAAAGTAACGCCCGGAACCGTTCACGG
>DATARX010000364.1:0-8408 GCA_036263955.1 Rhodopila sp. | reverse complement strand
TCCTCGGGGTCCAGGCGAGCGGACAGTGCCGTGAAGCCGACGATGTCACAGAACATGACACAGACCTGGCGCCGCTCAGCGGTTGATCCGGCGGTGTCGTCAACGGCGGCGGGACCTGTGGCATGCGGCGGCGAAACCTGGTTTGGATCGCCCGCGGGGTTTGGATCGCCCGCGGGGTTGGGATCGCCGGCTGGCCGGGGTTCAGCGCGCAACAGGGCGATCGCTTCCAGCAACCGCCGACGGTGACCGACCGAGGTGACGCCCAGGTCCCTGAGGTCGTCTGCCGTCAGATTGGGTATCAGCTCGGGATCGACGTCATTCGCGCGGAATGCCGCCTCGTATCGTTCAAGGCCGAGCGCGCGCAGCCAGCTCGCGACGTCCATTTCAGGTCCCTAGCTCCCGTGCGAGCCATCGACACGTACGACTGTACTAGGGTCGGGCCGGTTAAGCCACCCGGGAGGCAATACCTCGGTTGCTGCAACAAGAAGTCCGGCAGCGCGACGGCGGTCGATGCTGAGAACGTTTTAGGGCTGTGCTTCGATCACATTGTCCGGTTCTTCAGAAGCGGTCGGAGGTCTGTTCGGGCCAGTTGGTGCCAGCACGCATTATTTGATGAGTGCGCTGCCGGGCGTGCGCCGCTGGAGGAAGCGGCAGTCGCGTCCGGGACGCTACCCGAACACCCGCTTCCCGCGTTTCCACGTCCCCAGCACCACGCCCTCCAGCGCTCGGCCGTCGAACGGGGTGTTCTGGGCTTTGCCGGGAAGTTTGCCGGCCTCGACCTTCCAGATCCGGTCGGGGTGGAACAGGCAAAGGTCGGCGACGGCGCCCTTGGCGATGCGCCCGGCTTCGACGCCCAGCAGGGCGGCCGGCCGAGCAGTCAGCAGGTCGATGGCGTCGCGCAGGGGCAGGGATCCGTTATGGACATGCGCCAGCGTTACCCCCAGCAGCGTGGCCAGGCCGGACCCACCGGCCGAAGCAAGGGCGAACGGCAGGCGCTTGTCGTCGGCGTCGCGCGGCTGGTGGTCGGAGGCAATGGCGTCGATCGTGCCGTCGGCCAGCGCGGCGATGACGGCTTTGCGGTCGTACTCCTTGCGCAGCGGCGGCGACAGCTTGGCGTAGGTGCGGAAATCGCCGATCGAGGTCTCGTTCAGGTCGAAATAGGGTGGGGCGGTGTCGCAGGTGACGGCCAGGCCAGCGGCCTTCGCCTGGCGGATCAGCGCAAGCGCCTCGCCGGTGGAGACATGGGCGAAATGCACCGCGCCGCCGGTCAGTTCGGCCAGGCGGATGTCACGTGCGACCATTATCGCCTCGGCGGCGGCGGGGATGCCGGGCAGGCCGAGGCGGGTCGCCTGCTCGCTTTCGGTCGCCGACCCGCCGGCGAGCGACGGTTCCTCGGGGTGCTGAACGATGCGGGCGCCGAAGCCGCGGGCGTAGGACAACACCAGGCGCATCAGTCGCGCCGAACCGACAGCGCGCGAACCGTCGGTGAAGGCGACGGCGCCGGCGTCGCGCAACAGGCCGATTTCAGCCAGTTCCTCGCCGCGGCAGCCGCGGGTGACGGCGCCATAGGGCAGGATGGTCAGGCTGCCGGTTGCCTCGCCCTTGGTGCGGAGAAGCTGGACCAGGGCCGGATCGTCGATCGCGGGACTGGTGTCGGGCAGGGCGGCCAGGGTGGTGATCCCCCCCGCTGCGGCGGCAAGCGCGGCCGAGGCGATGGTCTCACGATATTCGAAGCCGGGCTCGCCGAGAGCCGCGCGCATGTCGATCAGCCCCGGGCAGAGGATGGCGCCATCGGCCTCGATCAGCGTGGCGCCGTCGGGGCGGCCGAGCGACGGGCCGAAATCGGCGATCAGGCCGTCGCGGACCAGCAGGTCGCCGACGACGTCGACGCCGGCGGCCAGGATGCGGACACCGGAGAAAAGCGTATCAGGGTTCATTCCGGCGATTGCCCCGCGACAGGATGTCCAGCACCGCCATGCGGACGGCGACGCCCATCTCGACCTGCTCCTTGATCACGCTGCGGACGGGATCGTCGGCGATGGCGCTGTCGATCTCCACGCCGCGGTTCATCGGGCCGGGATGCATGACGATGGCATCGGGCCTGGCGTGCGCCAGCTTCGCCGCGTCCAGGCCGTAGAAGCGGAAGAATTCGCGGGCGCTGGGGATCTGGCCGCGCGACATCCGCTCGCGTTGCAGGCGCAGCATCATCACCACGTCGGCGCCTTGCAGCCCGGCCACCATATCATGGAAGACGGTGACGCCGAGGTCGGCGACTTCGGCCGGGATCAGCGTGGGCGGCCCGATCACCCTGACCTGGCAGCCCATCGTCGTCAGCAGATGGATGTTGGAGCGGGCGACCCGCGAATGCGCGATATCGCCGCAGATCGCGACGATCAGGCCGGCGATGCGGCCTTTGTGGCGCTTGATGGTCAGCGCGTCGAGCAGCGCCTGCGTCGGGTGTTCGTGGGTGCCGTCGCCGGCGTTGATCACCGCGGCCTCGACGATCTGCGCCAGCAGGTTCGGTGCGCCGGACTGGTCGTGGCGCACCACCAGCAGGTCGCACTGCATCGCGTTCAAGGTGGCGGCGGTGTCGATCAGCGTCTCGCCCTTGTTCACCGAGGAGGTGGAGACCGACATGTTGATCACGTCGGCGCCGAGGCGCTTGCCGGCCAGTTCGAAGCTGGTGCGGGTGCGCGTGCTGTCCTCGAAGAACAGGTTGATCAGTGTGCGCCCGCGCAGCAGGTCGCGCTGGGTTTTGCCGGAGCGGTTGAGCAGGACATAGCTTTCGGCCAGGTCGAGCAATTGGCTGATGGCGGGCGGTTCCAGCCCTTCGATCGCCAGGAGATGTTTCTGCCGGTAGAACACGGCGCCTCGTTGCAGCAACACGTCCGCAACGTCAACAGGCAATGGTTTGGGCGGCCGCGGCGGCGGGGCGCCGACGCCTGGAAAATCAGCGCAACGCGGTGGCGGCGGGGGCGGGCTGCCGGACTCGGATCTTTGTCCCGCGCGGTGGATCGGACGGCGTCCGTGACGGCGTCCGTGACGACGGCCGATCTCGATCCGGTGCTGACGGTGGACCGCGCGGTTGCGCATCCGGGTGGCGCGATGGGTCGTCCGACCTGGACGCTGATCCATGAGGAGGCCGACCGGCGATGGATGCCACGGCGGGACGCTGCGGCACGTGGCTTGGCCGGGTGCCTTCCAACATACGCAAGTATTGCAGTCACCCCGCGGCTGTGTCGGAAAATCTTACATCGCGTCAGTACAGACGGATTTCGCATCTATAAAATAATTATAAACAATAACAAATATACATTGGCACGACGCTTGCGTTCATATTTGCCTCCAGCGAGGTCATGTCAATGGCATACTGCAGTATTCAGTTGTATTTGCGCCAACCCATCGAGACGATACTTTATTTTGCTTCGCCTGTTGTCGAGGTCTGCGTATGAACCTCCGAACCCTGGCGATGATCGGGATCGCTGTCGCGGCACTGCCGGTGGCCCGCGCCGGTGCGGAACCGGTATCCGATCCGGCCGCGATCTGGACGTTACAGGGGGAGAACGCCAAGCTCGCCTTTGGCGCGCTGACCGATCATTTCTATACCAACGGGTTGCGCGTCGGATGGACGTCGCCGGCCGGTGACGTGCCCGATTTTCTTGGGTCCCTGGGTCGCTCGCTGTGGGGTGGCGGGGCGCAGCGCGTCGGTCTCGGCGTCTCGCAGCAGATCTATACGCCATGCGATACGGCGCTGGTAACGCCCGACCCGCGCGACCGGCCCTATGCGGGCATTCTGACCGCCAACGTGACCCTGTTGAGCGACACCGCCGATACGCGCGATCTCGCGGTTCTGAGTTTGGGCGTGGTAGGGCCGGATGCGGGCGCGGAACCGGTACAGAACGGCTTTCACCACCTGATCGGCCATGCCAATGCACGGGGATGGGAGGCGCAGATCCCGAATACGCCCGCCATTGAGGCGTTGAGCGAGCGGACCTGGCGGCTTCCGATCGCGACCTTCGCGGGCCTGGAAACGGATGCCCTGCCGGCGTTGACGGCGGGAGTGGGCACTGTCCGCGACTATGTCCAGGCCGGGGTTACGCTGCGCCTGGGCCAGGGGCTGCAGTCCGATTTCGGGGTGCCGCGCATCCGTCCCGGACTGAGCGGCGAGGATGCGTATGTCCCGACCCGGCCGTTCGCCTGGTACGTGTTCGCGGGGGCCAACGGCCAGGCGGTCGGCTATGATCTGCTGTTGCAGTCGGCGCCGTTCCGGTCAGGACCGCATGTGTCTCCGGTGTGGGATGTCGGCGAGGTCCAGGCGGGGGTTGCCGTCATCGTCCATGGGGTTCGGCTGACCGCTGCCTATGTGGCGCAGACCCAGGAATTCGAGGGACAGCGGGGCGGGTTGCACCAGTTCGCGTCGCTGTCCCTCTCGGTGCGGTTTTAGCGGGTCATTCACGTCTCTGGCGATCCTGCCTTCGGCCGCAGGCGCTGGCGCGGGATGGGTTCGCGTGCCCTCACCCATCCCGCGCCAGGTTCCGTTTCCAATTGTCTTCAGTCTCACCACGTGACCGTGCCGAAACGCCGGGCTGATTGGGTCAGCCAGGCCCCCGGCGAGCCTGTCACGGTCTACCCGCCGGATGCGCGCGCCGGAATGCGCTCCAACCGGCGGTCGTGGCCGACGGTCAGGGCACAGATCGCGGTGATCAGCGGGCCCACCGCCAGGAACAACAGTCCGAGGTTGGCGCTGCCGGTGGCGTCCTTGATGATGCCGTAGACCGACGGGCCAAACCAGCCGCCGAGATTGCCGACGGCGTTGATCATGGCTAACCCGCCCGCCGCGGCCACCCCGGTCAGCATGGCGCTCGGGATCGACCAGAACGTCGGGATCAGCGATTGCTGACCCATCATCGCGACGCACAGCGCGATCATGGTGATCACCGGATGCCCGACCCCGATGATGACGCAGGTCGTCAGCCCGCCCGCGGCCAGCAGCGCCGCCCCGGCCACGTGCCACGTCCGCTCGCCGGTGATGTCGGAGTGGTAGCCCCACGCAATCATCGCGACGAAAGCGCAGATATAGGGCAATGCCGCCGTGATCCCGATCCAGTTGGTGCTGACCCCGAGCCCCTTGACGATCAACGGCAGGAAGAAGACCAGGCCGTAGGAAGAAATGTTCTGGCCGAAATAGGCGACCGTCAGCAGCCAGATCTTGGGGTTGCTGAACGCCTCGACCAGCGAGAACTTGCGGACCGCCTCCCGCTGCGCTTCCTCGGAGTCCAGACGGTTCTGCAGCCAGGTGCGCTGTTCGGCCGTCAGCCACTTCGCGTCATGCGGCCGGTCGGTCAGCAGCATGAAGACGATCACGCAGGTGATGATCGGCGGCAGCCCTTCGATGATGTAGAGCCACTGCCAGCCGTGCATCCCGGCCAGGCCATGCAACTGCAGCAGCAACCCGCCGACGGGCGGCCCGATGAACAGCGAGATTACGCTGGCGGACTGGAACAGGCCCATCATCCGGGAGCGGTAGTACGAGGGGAACCACCATGTCAGGTAGAGCAGCACGCCGGGGTAGAAGCCGGCCTCGGCCAGCCCCAGCATGATACGGTTGCCGTAGAAGCTCCACTCGTTCCAGACGAAGGCGGTGAGGGCGGCAAGGATGCCCCAGGTGAGGAGGATGCGCGCGATCCATCGGCGCGCGCCCACCTTGTGGAGGATCAGGTTGCTGGGAATTTCCGCCAGGAAGTAGCCAAAGAAGAACAGGCCGGCGCCGAAGCCGAACACCGTATTGGAGAAGTGCAGATCGCCGACCATCGTCGTTGCGGCCATGCCGACATTCGAGCGGTCCAGGTAAGCGCAGAAATAGCCGAGCATGAGCAGTGGCATGAGTCGCCATGATACCTTCCTCATGGTCTGCCGCTCGATCAACGCGATTCCACTGACTGATTTATTGGGCGCTTGGACAATTGCGTCCACGTTCGTCTCCTTGTTGTTGTTAACACCACCACGGAACCGCCCAGGATTCGCCGGGGCAGTTTTGTTTTAGTCAGGCTATTGTTGCTAGATCATTCACGGACGCACGGACGCACGGACGCACGGACGCACGGAGGCCGATGAGCCGAGGCCGCAGATCGGCGGTATGGTTGTCGAAGCTTCGTATGACTACCTAGAGTATGAATACCCTCGCGGGTGACGTCGTTGGTCGCTGCAACTGCGGACCGCCCCGCGAAGCCAGGGACGTATCTATCGGAACATCCTGTCCGACGTGGCCGCATTGACGCCGGCGATGGCAGGTCGCCTGGCTCGCATGTCGCGCCGGTCGCCGCCTTTCCGGTTCGCCCTTCGTGGCCGCGTGACGAACGACGCACTGCATACACTTGTTGGGACAGCCATGGCTTTGAACTACGTTCCCTGTTTATGTTCCATATGAGGAACTATCTCTTTTGACGCTAGGGCTCCACACCAAGGCGGTCAACCCGCCCTTTCCGGTAAACTTCCATGCTCGATAATCAAGAAATTCGTTTCAAGATATTAGATAAACAAAATCAGCATGTTAAATGTGAGCCGTCGTCCAGCGCCAATCTCCGCACCAAGCCATGAGCGTCGATCGAAATGGTATCCAGACCCGCCGGTCGTCCAGAGGGCGTTAAGAACGCTCGGGCAACCAGTCAAAACCGCCGCGCAATGGTACCGGCCCGTAAGAGTAATGGGCCAACGCTCGAGGCTCGCCCCGAACCTGTTGCAGCAACCAGCGCGATTAGTTTCAGTTTGCAGCGATCGCGCTGTAACCCGCGTCATTCGACAGGGCGATTCACGCCCGAGGTTGAACCAACCCTGGACGGTCGCGCGTCAGAACGCGGACGCCGTCAACCCCACGTCCGCATCTTTCCAGGCAGCGTCGAACCGTAGCCGAACCTGCTGGGCGTCAGCGTCCTTATGCTGGGCTGCCAGCGACTGACTAAGCCCGAACAGTGCCCAGCCGTTCTCCGGATGGCGTCGCAGATCCTCCCGGTAGACTGCCTCGGCGTCCTGCGCCCTGCCGGCCCGCAGCAGGGCCGCGCCTAACAGGTGGCGGGTCGGAAAGAACCAGTCGGATGGTTCATCGTAAGGGAGAGCGTCCTCTTTCGCGGCGGCTTCGGTGAGCAGCGTGATGGCCGCGTCGTCGTTACCTTCGGCATCGGCAATCCTGGCCTTGGCGACGAGAACCGCGACGGCGGAGACGTCGGCCGCCGAACTCAGGCCGGCGCCATCGGCAGGCGCAACCGCGGCGGCGCGTGTTTCCAGTTCCGCCAGTTCCGACCGGGCATCCGCCACATGCCCCGTGGCGGCCAGGGCGTTGGCGCGACCGTAACGGTAGCCGATGGACAGTCCAATCAATTGCGGATTCGGCGCGGGTTCCGCCAGGATCTCCTGCCACATGCCGAAGCGGACCATCGCCGCGTAGGTTTCCGCGACGTACCAGTCAAGGCCTGGCATCGCCGCCAGCAACTCGTCCGAAATGATCGCGCGGGACTTGCGGGTGGCATCCAGCGTATCGGCGCGGCGGCCCTGCATGGCCGTGGAGAACGCCAGGAACTGGTAGTTATGCGCGGTATACATCGCGTAGTAGTCAAGCGGCCGGGTCTTCGCGAAGTAGGCCAGATCGGCCGCCGCGCCTTTGCGATTGGCCTCGGCGGCATCGGCGTAGCGCCCCACGCGCTGCATGATATGGGCAGGCATATGCTCCAGGTGGCCGGCGGCCGGCATCATGCCGGCCAGGCGTTCGGCGGCGGTGACCGCTGCCTCGGGGTGTTGCGACGCCTCCATGGTGTGGATGTAGTAGTGGTTGGCGCCGGGGTGCCGCGGGTCCTTGGCCAGCACGCCCTCCAACCGCGCGACGATGTCCAGGGTGCCCGCGGCCGGAGTGCCATCCGGCGTCCAGAGTTTCCACGCGTTGACGTTCATCAACGCCTCGGCGGTCAGCGTCTGGACGTCGCTGTCATCGGGGAAGCGGCCGGCGACGTCCCGCATGCGTCGGGCGTAGGCAATAAGGATGGGCGCCTCGTTGGACGGGTCCAGTGGCTTGGCATCCGGATAACGGGCGCCGAGGGCGGCGATCAACGCCTGCTCCACCGGCGTGGTGGCGGGCGCCAGTGCGGTCGCGCGTTCCAGCGCGTTCCGAGCGATCTGGGCCCGGTAGGCCGCCATCATCGGCAGGTTGTAGTTTGGACCGACGGTGAGGGCGACGCCCCAGAAGCACATGGCGCATTGCGGGTCGAGCATTGCGGCCTTGGCGAACGAGCGGGTCGATTCATCGTGGTTGAAGGCCCAGAGCAGGCGCATGCCCTGGTCGAAATACCGTTGGGCATCCAAGGAGGTGGTGGTGACCGGGCGATGAAAGTCACCGAGCCCGTCAAACAACTGGGCGCCGT
>DATARX010000360.1:0-4241 GCA_036263955.1 Rhodopila sp. | reverse complement strand
ATCGAGGCTTTGCGCAACGCCAACCTGACCATTGCGCCGGGTGAATTTGTCTGCCTGATCGGCGCGTCCGGGTGCGGCAAGTCGACGCTGCTGCGGATGATCGCCGGGTTCGAAACCGTCACGTCGGGCCAGATCATCGTGCGCGGGCGGGAGGTGACCGGGCCGGGGCCGGATCGTGGGATGGTGTTCCAGGATTACGGTCTGTTCCCGTGGCTGACCATTCGGAAGAACATTGCGTTCGGGCCGATCGCGCGCGGCAAGCCCAAGGCCGAGGCGATGGCGACCGCCGATCGTTTCGTTACGATGATGGGGCTGGAGCGCTTTGCCGAAAGCTATCCGCATCAGCTTTCGGGCGGGATGAAGCAGCGCGTCGCGATCGGTCGGGTGCTGGCCAATGACGCCCAGGTGGCGCTGATGGATGAACCGTTCGGTGCGCTGGACGCGATGACCCGCGAGCGGTTGCAAGAGGAACTTTTGTCGATCTGGCGCGCCACCGGCCTCAGCGTGGTTTTCGTAACCCATTCGCTGGAAGAGGCGATCTATCTTGCGGACCGGGTCGTCGTGATGTCTCCCGGTCCCGGCCGGATCGTGGCAGAAGAGAGAATCACCTTGGAGCGGCCCCGCGACGTGTCATCGCCTCAGTTCAACGATATCCGCCGCCATCTGGCGTCCCTGCTGCACGCCGATCATGCGCGGGTGGCCGCTTGACGCCTGTGGTGATGGCGGAGGCGGCCCTGGCCGCCGACCGCGCGCACGCCGACCCGGCGATCTGGATTTCTCGACGGCCTGATGATGTGATTCGGGCGGAGGCGGCGGCGTTAGAGGCGGAAGGGCCGCGTGGCCGGCCGCTTTGGGGCGTGCCGTTCGCGGTGAAAGACAATATCGATGTGGCTGGGATTCCGACCACCGCGGGGTGTCCTGGGTTCGCGTTTACCCCGGCGACGGATGCGCCCGCGGTGCGGCGGCTGCTGGATGCGGGCGCGTTGCTGATCGGCAAGACCAATCTGGATCAGTTCGCGACGGGCCTGGTCGGGACGCGCAGTCCTTACGGTGTGCCGCGTAACGTTTTTGACGCCGGGCTGGTGCCGGGCGGTTCGTCTTCCGGGTCTGCGTGCGCGGTGGCGGCGGGAATTGTTTCGTTCTCCCTTGGCACCGATACCGCCGGATCCGGGCGTGTGCCGGCTGGGTTCGGCAATATCGTCGGATTGAAGCCGACGGTGGGCAGTGTTTCGGCGCGCGGCATGGTTCCGGCCTGCCGGTCGGTCGATACGATATCGGTGTTCGCCCGGTCAGTGGATGAGGCGCTGGCGGTGCAGCGGGTGATCGCCGGGTTCGACGTCGCGGATGCTTACTCCCGCCAGGCGCCGTTTGCGCATCTGCGGCGATCGGCGCTGTCTTCGGCGCGCGTGGCGATGGGTGATGTCGGGTCGCTGTGCGAAGCCGCGGTGGCGGGCGCGCTTCGGGAGGCAGGGTCGTTTCTGAAGGCTGCGCCGGTGGATCTGGCATTGTTCCTGGAGGTCGCCCGGCTGTTGTACGAGGGGCCCTGGGTGTCCGAACGCACGTCCGCGCTGCGTGCCGTGGTGGAGTCGACGCCGGACGTGCTTTATCCGGCCACGCGGGCGATCCTGGAACTGGGTCTGCGGCGGCTGACCGTGGACGCGTTCGACGCCTTCCATGTGCTGCAGCAGGCGCGACGGCAGGCGGCGCTGTTGTTCCAGGAATACGACGCGTTGCTGTTGCCGGCGGCCCCGTTCTGCCCGACGCTGGCCGAGGACCGGGCCGATCCGCTGGGGCCCAATCGCCGGCTGGGGACTTTCACCAATTTCGCCAATCTCTGCGACATGGCCGGGTTCGCCGTGCCCATCGGGTTTTCGCCTGAAGGCAACCCGATCGGTGGCGTTCTGCTCGGTCCGGCCTGGTCCGAGGGACGCCTGGCGCCGCTGGCCGATTCGTTGCACCGCCGGTTCGCGACGACGGTCGGCGCCACGGGACGCACGTTGCCGCCGGTCGCGGAACCCGATGCGCTGGGCGCGGACGAGACCGCGTTGTTCTGCATCGGCGCGCATATGTCGGGGTTGCCGCTGAATTCGCAGGTGACCGGGTTGGGCGGGCGGTTCTTGCGCGAGGCACACACCGCGCCGGGGTATCGGTTGTTTGCCCTGGGCAACCGGCCGGGCCTGGTGCGGGTGGCGGATGGCGGGGTGATCGCCGGGGAGGTCTGGGCGCTGCCGACGGCCTCGATCGGCGCGCTGCTGGCGCGGGTTCCACCGCCGCTGGGATTTGGCACCGTGACACTGGACGATGGTCCCTGCCTTGGTTTTCTGGCAGAGTCGGCCGGCGTGGCGGATGCGACCGATATTACTGATTTTGGCGGCTGGCGGGCCTGGCTGCGATCGGGAGTTTGACGATGGACGAAGCGGCTTTGGACGCCTTGATCGATGCGGGAACGGCGACGCTCGGTATCGAAATGAAACCGGATTGGCGGCAGGCGGTGCGCATGCATCTGGCGATTTCGCTGGGTCATGCGGCAACGGTGCTGGAAGCGCCGTTGTCCGATCATCTGGATCCCGCGCCGGTGTTCCGAGCATGAAGGGGGCGGTTGAGATCGCGGTGGCGGTCGGTGCAGGGCACGTGCGTGCTACGGATGTGGTGGCGGCGTGTCTGGACAATATTGCGCGGCTTAACCCGGTACTGAACGCTTTCACCACGGTGACTGCCGAACGGGCGCGGGCGAAGGCGGCGGCGCTGGACGCGGCGATCGCGGCGGGGACGAAGCCGGGGCCATTGGCGGGCGTGCCGTTCGCGGTGAAGAACCTGATCGACGTCGCCGGGTTGCCGACGCTGGCGGGATCGAAGATCAACCGTGATCATCCTCCCGCTAGCGCCGATGCGCCGCTGGTGGCGCGGCTGGAAGCGGCCGGGGCGATCCTGGTCGGTGCGCTGAACATGGGTGAATACGCCTACGACTTTACCGGCGAGAACGTGCATGAGGGGCCGTCGCGCAATCCGTTCGATACGGCGCGGATGTCGGGCGGGTCGTCGGGTGGATCGGGCAGCGCGGTGGGCGGGCAATTGGTGCCGCTGGCGCTGGGATCGGACACCAACGGGTCGATCCGGGTCCCGGCGTCATTCTGTGGGGCGTTCGGGCTGAAGCCGACTTATGGGCGTCTGACGCGGGCGGGGAGTTTTCCGTTCGTATCGAGCCTGGATCATCTGGGGCCATTGGCGCGGTCGGCGGCGGATCTGGCGGCGGCTTATGACGCGATGCAGGGATACGATCCGGCTGATCCGGTCTGCGTCGATCGGCCGGTGGAACCGGTTTCGGGCGGGTTGGATGCAGGTATCGGCGGGCTGCGGATCGCCTCGGCTGGCGGGTATTTCCGCACGGGGGCTTCGGCGGAAGCTTTGGCTGCACTGGACGGCATCGCGGCGACGCTGGGCGTGAGCGAAACGATTACCATCCCGGAGGTGCAACGGGCGCGCAGTGCGGCGTATATCATCACCACGGTCGAAGGCGCGGCACTGCATCTGGAACGGTTGCGGACGCGGCCGGATGATTTTGATGCCGATGTGCGCGATCGTTTGATTGCCGGCGCCCTGGTGCCGAGCACCGCGGTGGTACAGGCGCAGAAATTTCGCCGCTGGTACCGTGAAGAAGTGCTGCGGCTGTTCCAGCATGTCGATGCGATCCTGGCACCTGCGACGCCGTGCGTGGCGCCGCTGATCGGGCAGAAGACGTTCGTTCTGGATGGCAAGGAGATGCCGGTTCGTCCCAACATCGGTATTTACACCCAGCCGATTTCCTTTATCGGTCTGCCGGTTGTCGCGGTGCCGGTGCCGACGGCGCTGGGCTTGCCGATCGGCGTGCAGATCATCACGGCCCCGTGGCGCGAGGACCTCGCGCTGCGGATCGCTCGGGCGCTGGAGGTTTCCGGTGCCGCGCGTTCACCTATGCCTAACCTGGAGGTCTGAGTTTTGGACATCAATATCCCGGCCGTGAAGGCCGAGGTGGAGGCGGCGTTCGCGCGCTATGAACAGGCGCTGATGGCGAACGACGTCGATACGCTGCAGGGGCTGTTCTGGAACAGTCCGCATACGATCCGTTACGGCATGGGTGAGAACCTGTACGGCCACGCGGAAATCGGCGCCTTTCGGGCGGGTCGTTCGACGGTGGGGCTGATGCGGACGACGTCGCGGACGGTGATCACGACGTTCGGGCAGGATTTCGCCACCGCCTCCAC
>DATARX010000341.1:0-6822 GCA_036263955.1 Rhodopila sp. | reverse complement strand
ATCCATCACGTTCAATCCAAACGAACCCGGTCCGCCGCCCTGCAACCCGTAGGGACGATGTGTCTGGCGATCCGCTCGAACCTGCAACACCCCTTCATCCGCCAGCATCCGCCAGGTCTTGCGTTGTGCCATGCCGCCACGATACCGGCCGGCGCCACCACTGTTCGGAACAAATTCGTAATCTAGTACCTCGAGCGGATTTTCCGCCTCGATCACCTCGACCGAGAAACTCGCCATGTTGGCGAACATCACCGTGTTGCCGTCCAGCCCATCCGCCCACGGCCGGCCGCCCCATGACCCCGAAATGAAATCCACATAGATGAACGGATTCAGATCCTTGTCGTACCCGCCGATGGTCAGGCCGGTGTTGCCGCCATCCGATGCGGCAAACACCTTATCGGGATACAACTGCGATAACGCCCCGAACGCACAGTCCGCCCCCCGAAACCCGGTCAGTCCACGCGCCGCACAGGCCGCCGGCAGCTTGCCATGGGTAATCGTCCCAGCCGGCGCAATGATCTTGATCGGCCGGAACACCCCGTCATTGTTCGGCATATTCGCCGACAGCACCGATTTCACCGCCGTGAAGCTCATGGCGGCCGTATAGCTGAGTGTATTGTTGATCGACCCCTTCACCTGCGGCGCGCTGCCGGTCCAGTCGACCTCCATCGTGTCGCCATGCTTGCGGATCGTGCACACCAGCGGGATGGGCACCCCGACATCGATCTGGTCGTCATCGATCCAATCCGTGAATGTCGCCTCGCCGTCCGGAAGTTCTAGCAGGCACTGCCTGGTCAGCCGTTCGGAATAGTCCATCATCGCCACCATCAGCGACGCAACGCCGTCCGCACCGTAACGCCCAACCAGGTCCGCCATGCCCCGCGCCGCAATTTCGCACGCTGCCAACTGCGATCTGATGTCACCCAGCACCCGGCCCGGCAGGCGAACGTTACGCTCGATCATGCGGAACAGCGTCGGGTTCGGCTGTCCCTTCTCGTACAGCTTCAACGGCGGAATCCGCAGCCCCTCCGCGTAGATTTCCAAACTGTCCGAAGCGTTCGATCCCGGCACCCGCCCGCCCACATCGGTGTGGTGACAGATTGTAGCGGCATAGGCGATCGGCCTGCCGTCGGCGAACAACGGCTTGAAGATGAAAATATCCGGCAGATGCATGCCGCCGTCGTACGGGTCGTTATTGATGAAAATATCGCCGGGATGCACATCGTCGCCGAAATGCGCCAGCACCGCCTGCAGTGCCACCGGGATCGAGCAGAGATGCCCCGGCAGCGATAGCCCTTGCGCCACCAGCCGTCCCCGCGCGTCGCAGATCGCCGCGCTGTAGTCCATGATGTTTTTCAAAACACCCGAATAGGCCGTTCGGTAGATTGTCAGGACCATCTCGTCGCCGATCGCCGAGATCGCATTGCGAAAAAGCTCTTCAGTGATCGGATCGGACATGCGGCGTCTGGTTCCCTGATGCTGCCCTATCCGACCACCGATGCGCGTCCCTGGCAACCACGCTTTCGCTGTAGCAAAGACTTTCGCTGTGGTAATGTATTCACACCGATCGTAACCCAAGGGTCCCATGGCGTCGCTCCGCCGCGTGTTCGGCTTGCTCCTGCTGCTCGTCCTCGCCGGTTGCGACACACCGCCGGCGATCGACTGCAACCTGACAATGATCGCCCGGATGCCGCTGCGGGTAGAGGATCACCTGCTGGTCGTGCCCGCCGGGATCAACGGCAAATGGGTGCACCTAATCGTGGACAGCGGGGCGGAACGCACCACCATCAGCGACGCGACCGCCGAACGCTTGGGGTTGCCGCACGATCCACACTACAAGTACCAGTCGATGGGCATCGGCGGCACCACCGTTTCTACCGACGTCACCGTCGACCGGTTGGTGTTGGGCGGCGTGCATTTCCCGGTCGACCACATCGCCGTCGGCAGCTTCAATCTGCAGACCGTACCCGGCCTGACCGCGGATGGGTTGCTGGGTGCCGATATCCTGCTGGCCTTCGATATGGATATCGATGTGCCGGACGGCACGCTCACGCTGTACCGCAGCCGGCTTTGCCCGGACGTGCGTCCCCCCTGGCAGGAACCGTGGATGGAGATCACCGGCGTCCGCGCCCGCAAGGACCGGCTGCTGCTGCCGGTCGAACTGGATGATGTGGACGGCATGGCGCTCCTGGATACCGGCGCGCAAGGCAACCTTCTCGGTGTCGCCATGGCCCGCCGGCTGGGATTGGACGACCAAACCCTTGCCCGCGATCCGCCGGTGCGTAACATCGGCACCGGCGGCGCGACCATGTCACGCCTGCATCGGTTCAAGCACCTGCGGATCGGCCCGGTCGTTGAAGCAGCCCCGGCAATGCTGGTCCTGCCATCCGATTTCGGTGTCGGCGATGCGTTGATCGGCGAGCAATTCCTGCAAGACCGCCGCGTCTGGCTGTCGTTCCGTAACCGGCAGGTCTTCGTTTCGCGAAGGGTAAGCGAACAATGATCGACAAGCTGGAAATGTTGCTGGCACTCGCACGCGAACAGCATTTCGGCCGAGCGGCGGAAGCCTGCGGGGTGACCCAGCCGACGCTGTCGGCGGGCCTGAAGCAGCTCGAGGAAGGCTTCGGCGTTCTGCTTGTGCAACGCCAGTCCCGCTTCATCGGCCTCACCCCGGAAGGCCTGCGCGTTCTCGACTGGGCGCGACGGATCGTCGGCGATTACCGCGCGATGCGCGACGAAATCCGCGCGCTGAAACGCGGCCTGGCCGGGCATCTGCGGATCGCCGCCGTGCCGACCGCCCTGCCGATCGTGTCCGCCCTGACGACGCCACTGCACATGGCGCACCCCGAGGTGCTGTTCACCATCCTGTCCCGAAACTCGATCGAAATCCTGACGCTGCTCGACAACCTGGAGATCGAAGCCGGCCTCACCTACGTCGATAACGAACCGCTCGGGCGCGCCCGCGCGATACCGCTGTACCACGAACGCTACCGCTTGCTGGTGGCCGCCGACCGCCCGCTGGGCGATCGAAAATCGGTTACCTGGGGCGAAGTCGCGGAAATCCCGCTATGCCTGCTGACCCCGGACATGCAGAACCGCCGGATCATCGATCGCAAACTGCACGAGGGAAGCGCGGACCCGCGCCCGACCTTGCAATCGAACTCCATGGTCGTGCTGTTCACGCATGTGCGGACGGGACAATGGGCCAGCGTGATGCCGGCCGCGCTGGCCGAGACGATGGGCCTGCCGGAGCCGATCCGGTCAATTCCGATCGAAGACCAGACCCAGCCGCCAACCATCGGCCTGGTCTATCCCCAGCGCGAACCGCTGACGCCGCTAACCGCCGCGCTGGTCACCGAGGCAAGGCGGATGGGGCCGGCCTGGATGGCCGCGCTGTAGCCGCAGCCTTACGCGCGGCGGAACGTCACCACCAGCACGTCCCGGTAACCGGGCGTGTTCGGATCCAGCGGTTCCACCGGCGTAACACCGTGCATCACCCGCGCATCGTCCACCAGCGCCGCGTCGAACGGCTGGGTCAAAGTGAACGCGCCAAGCTCCTTTCCCGCCAGATCGTGGACCGAGGTCACGCCGCTGATGATGTTGGTGCGGTTCACCAGCAGCACCAGCACGTAATCCACGCCGTCGCGATGCATCCCCTCCGGCGTTGGCCGCCCGGCCTCGCCGCCACGCGCCTCTATGCGGAACTGATGCACTTCCACGTGCCAGCCGTGCGCCGGGCTCACCATCCCGAACAGATTACGGCAGAACGTCAGCACCGTGGTCATGGACGCGCTGGCGCCAACGTCCTCCCTCACCGGCTCGAACCAGCGTTCGATGCCGCCGTTCAGCGTGTTGTAATCGCGGCTTTGGTAATGCGGCTGGGCTGGCTGTCGGACGATCCCGCCCGGATTGACCGCGAACACCGCATGCCGGCGCTTCCGGTAGCGGCCGCCGTCCGCCATGTAGGTGTCCGGCCCCAGATCGTCCCAACTCGCGGCGAAGGCCGGCCAGTCGGTCAGCGGGCCGGCCTGTTCCAGCACCGCGCGCAGGTCCGTCGCCTGGACAAACCGGTATCCGTCGGTTCGGATCGCCTCAGTTAGCTGCCTGAGCATGGTCATGGCCGTCCCCTCTGTCAGCCGGGGCCTGGACCAAGGTCGTCAGATTGATCGTCTGCACCGGATTGAAAATCCTGATCCCAAGCTCCTGGAACCGCCGCTTCATGCGCCGGTTGAATTCACGTTGCACGGCCCAGCGGCCAGAATCGGTGCAGACCACCTGGCCGGCGATCGTCGCCGATGCGCCGTCCACCTTATCGACGCCCCAAAGCTGGAAGTCGCTCAACATTTTCGCGGAGAAGTCCGGCTCGCCACGCATGCCGGCCACGATCGCCGTCAGTTCGGCGGAGACCAGATCGGTGTCCTCGTCAAACGCAACGCTGACAGTGACCGCGGCGTTGCCCAGTCCGCGATTGACGTTGGTGACGCTGGTAACCGAACTGAACGGGATGATGTGAACCGAACCATCGCTGGCACGCAGGCGAATCGTGCGAACCGACAGCGCTTCCACCGAACCGGACAGGCCGGAGACCGTCACCCAGTCACCCACCTGCATGGTGTTTTCCAGCAACAGGAAAATGCCGGTGATCAGGTCCTGCACCAGCTTCTGCGAACCAAAGCCGATCGCCACACCGACGATGCCGGCGCCGGCCAGCAGCGGCGCGATGTTGATGCCGATCTCGCTGAGGACCATCAGGCCGGCAACAATCGCGATCGTGATCAGCAGTGCGGAGCGAAGCAGCGGCAGCAGGGTCCGCAGGCGCGCCGACTTGGCGATCTGTGCATCCCGTTCCAGGTGCTCCAGATGTTGCTGGACGCCGCCGTTCACCCCTTCCCAAACGGCGAACGCCAGCACGATCGTGACCAGCAGCGTTCCGCTCGCCGACAGAATCCGCTGCCCGAGTTGGCTTCCGATGAGCCAAAGGAACGTGTTCAGGCCATACAGTTGCAGCAGGCCAAGCACGCACATCAGGTACACCGACAGCCGCAGGGCAGCGGTCACGATGGGATGATAGATGTGAAGCCGCGCCACCATGCCGGGGTGAAGCATCGGTGCATCGTGGGCGGGCCGCATGACACGGTCGACCATGCCCAGCAGGACAAGCAGCGTAATGCGGGAGCCGATCAGCACCAGGGCGGTCACGATGAAGTAGTGCAGTGCCACGGTGTAGCCGTGCGGCACTTCCACCGCCCAGATCAGCCAGCCGGCGATCAGGAAGAATAGCGCGACCCAGTGCCACACGCGGGCAAAGCTGTTGCGCAGCGTAGCGACCGTGCCGGTGCTGCCGTCCGGGGCACGCAACCACCGCCGCACCGTCCGGCGCTTCCGCACCACGATGTACGCAATAATCAGGTGCAGCACCAGGCCGACACCTTTTTCGAAGGCATCGTGGGCAATGTCGGACAGGCCCAGCAGCAGCCCGACCTCGCCGATCGCATAGCCGAACACGGCGATGATGATCAGCCGCCGCGCCCAGTACATCATGTAGGACGCGGCCCCATCGCGCAGATGGAACAGACGCAGGCGGGATGCCTCCGGCGAAAGCAGCATGCGCGCAACGCTCAGGAAGGCGGTGCAGAGCGCATAGGAATCGACCACCGCCAGGATGATCAGCCGGCTGACCGTCTGGCCGCCGAGGCTCGATCCGGCGACCAGATGGCCGATCAAGGCGATGCCAAGAACCGGCAGCAGTTCCAGGATCATCCGGGCCAACACCAGGGGCACGCGTTTGAGCAAGGTCCAGGGCGAGGGCTTGGGACGCCGCGGGACAGGTGCTTCGATGTCGCCCGCCTCGGCCCGCGCGACGGCCTCTGCTTCGGCATCCGCTTCCGCGGTCTCGGGCGATTCCTCCGGTTCGGCCGAACGGGCAGCCGGCGCCAGGTTTTCCAGCCTGCGGATCGGCCTCTGCATCGCCCGGCGCAGCCCATATCCGACGACCGCCGCGATGACCAGCACCAGCGCCACGCGCCAGGAAACATCCACCAAGAGATCGCGCGCGATCGGATTGGTCGCCATCACAACGGCCCAGCCATACAGCAGCGGCAGGCTTTGCACGGTGTCCAGGGCCGTCATCGCCTCGACGCCCAACTGATCGACGAAGGCGGACGCGGACAGCAGGACCTGCGCGCCCAGGCTGTTCGGCGCCAGCGGAATATGCACCCCTTCAACCGTGGTTTCGTGTGGCCGCTTGGCCGGTTCGGCTGCCGCCTGCGCCCCCGGTTCCGCTTTGGCGAGCGCGCTCAGCGTCGCGGCGAATGCGGCACGTTTGGCCGGATCGTTCAGGACGTCCAGCGCGGCCCGAGCCTGTTCGGCGGATATGGCCGGGGCCGCCGCCGGCTGGCTGCTGGGCTTTTGGGCGAACGACGGCACGGGTACGCCAAGCAGCACGCCGCACAGCACGATAAGGACGAGGCGTATCATCGGCCGGGTACGACCACAGATGGCGCCGCCGGGTCAACGTAAAATCGCCGCCGCACGTCCCTGCTTGCCGGGGCGCCACGCGCCGCGCGGCCAATAGCGGGGCGCCCCCATCTGCACAAATCCGCCGAACGGTCTATCATACCGCGATGCACGGTTTCCTCACGGTCCTGATCGGTATTCTCATGCTCGCCACGCTAGGCGTCCTGATCGCCGGCATGGTCGGGCTGGTGCGGGAAGGCGACCCGCGACGATCCAATAAACTCATGCAATGGCGTGTGCTGCTGCAGGGCGCGGCAATCCTGCTGTTCGTGATCCTCATGAGCCTTCTGCGCTCCTGATCCGCGA
>DATARX010000330.1:0-6635 GCA_036263955.1 Rhodopila sp. | reverse complement strand
TTCCGCATGCGTGGAATATCCTGCTGAACCCGCGCCATGCCGAAGCCGGACGAACGCGCGTCATAGCGGTCGAACCGTTTCGGTTCGACCCGCGCCTGTGGCGGCCATCTGCCAATGAGGGTTAGCCCGCCTGGAAGGGTTAGCCCGCCTCGGAGATTTACGCGGGGGGCGTGTGACGCCGGAGGAAGTCCACGACCCGATTGCGCTGCTGCTCCTGGTGATCCGGGCCCCGCCAGTCGGTGAGCACCTCCACCCCTGGCAACAAGGCCGCCAGTTCCGTGCTGGTGGCGGCCGGGTGCGGGATATCGGTTCCGGGCAGCAGGATGGTCGGCACCGGACAGTTGCGGACGAAGGTCTGGTCGACGCAGAAGACGAACGGATGATCCCACATATTGTGGCCGAACGCGGCGATGGCGTCGGGGTTGAGATGCGGGCGGGCGGCGAGCTGCTCCTTGGTCCACTCGGCGTGGCTTTCGGGGAAGTATTCCGGGTGTTCGGGATGCAGGCCGATCGGGTTCTGCAGGACTGCCGACAGGACGCGCTTTGGGGCGGTCTCGACTGCCTTCAGGCAGAAGCTGCCGCCGATGCAACCGCCGAGAACGTGGAATTTTTCGAAGCCGAGATGGTCCATCAGGGCGATATGATCGGCGGCATAGGTGTGCCAGCCGTGGTCAGCCTCGATGGCGGTGCGGGAGGCGCCGGCGTTGCGCTGGTCCATCGCGACGGCGGTGAAGCCGGCTTCGGGAAGTGCCTGGGTCCAGTCGACCCAGGGCCGTGCCGGACCGTTCGACGGGGCGGCCCACATCTCCATTCTCGAGCGTAGGCCACCCGGCGCGAAGAGCAGGACGGGGAAGCCCTGGCCGTGAACCTGATAGTGGATTTCGCCATCGGGGCGTTTCAGAACGGGCATCGTATCCTCCTGCGTTTCGCCTGATAGGCTGCCTTGGCCGGCGTGCCGGCGCAAGATCAGCCCAGCGACAGATCAGCCCAGCAGTCGGCGTGCCGAATATCAGCCCAGCAGTCGGCGTGCCTCCGTCGCATCGGCCGCGATCTGGGCCTTGAGAGCGTCGAGGCCGGAGAACTTTATCTCCGCCCGGATATAGGCGTGCAGGGCGACGGTGATGTCGGTGCCGTAGATGTCGCCGTTGAAGTCGAACAGGTTGACCTCCAGCCGGCTTTCGGTTCCTTCATTCACCGTCGGGCGGCGGCCGATGTTGGCGACACCATTGTGCATCGTCCCGTCGGCGAGGCGGACGGTTACGGCGTAGACGCCGCGTGCGGGCTCGAGATGACGGCCCAGGGGCACGTTGGCGGTGGGAAAGCCGATGGTGCGACCGCGCTTGTCGCCGTGGCTGACGATGCCGCGGATCGTCCAGGGCCTCCCCAATTCCGCTGTCGCGTATTCGGGGTAGCCGTCTTGCAGGGCGCGCCGGATGCGGGTGGAGGACAGTGGTCCCTGCGCATCGGTCACCGGCGGCACCAGCGTCAGGCCCATGCCCAGGGCTTCGGCTCGTCCGGCGAGGAAGCCGGTGTTGCCGCCGCGCCGATGCCCGAAGGCGAAGTCCTGGCCGGACACCAGATGACGGGCGCCCAGCCCTTCATGCAGCACCTGGCCGACGAAATCATCAGCGGTCATCAGGCTGAATTCGTGATTGAAGGGCAGTTCGTACAACAGGCTGACCCCCAGTCCCGCCAGTGCGTCCGCGCGTTCGGCGGACAGGGTCAGGCGGAACGGCGGATCGTCGGGACGAAACACCTCCCGCGGATGCGGCTCGAATGTCAGCACCGCGAGGGCGGCGTCCGGGCGGGCGGCATGCGCGGCGCGGATGACGCTGGCGTGGCCGAGGTGCACGCCGTCGAAGTTACCCAGCGCGACTGTGGCACCGCGGGCGTCCTGGGGCACCCGCCACGTGTGAAAGATCCGCATCAGTCGCGCGTCGGCACCAATACAATCGCTTCGCCGTCGGTCACCCCATCCTCCTTCACCAAGCATCGGATGCACAGGGTGGCGCTTTTCCGGGGCAGGTTCAAATCGGTAATTTCCCACAGTGGCAATCGTCTGGGGCAGCGGGGCTTTAGGGCCGACATGCTGATCGTCGAGACGTATCCGCTGGTCATTCGGCGCTATCCCGGCTTCAATCCTGTGTCATGGGGATGAGCAAATGCCGAGGCAACGCCCGGCTACCTGATCGCGGCACGCGCACACGGTATTGAGATGGAAACGAGAGGGCATGATGCCGACAACCAACGTTGGGACCTCGGAAGACCTGCTGGCGGAGCTGTCGGGGTGGGTAAAAATGGAAACCCCGACGACCGATGGGGCAGCGGTGAACCGGCTGATGGATGTCGTGCATGGGGAGTTGATACGGTCGGGCGCCTCGGTGGACCGCATTCCCGGGCGGGACGGGTATGGGGACAACCTGATCGCTCGGACGCCGGGTGAGGGAAAGCCGGTGCTGGTGGCGGGGCACCTGGACACGGTCTGGTCGCACGGCACGCTGGATAGGATGCCGTATGCGGTCAACGGCGCGAAGGCGCATGGCCCCGGTATCTACGACATGAAGGCCGGCAGTTTCCTGGCGTTCCATGCGGTGCGCAGCATTCTGCGGCAGGGCGTCGCGACGCCTCGGCCGATCGTGCTGCTGCTGACGCCGGATGAGGAGGTTGGCAGTCCGACCAGCCGCGCGCTGATCGAGCGGGAGACCACGGAAGCCGCTTGCGTGCTGATTCCGGAACCGGCCGGCGCGGGTGGGGCGTGCGTCACGGCCCGCAAGGGTGTCGGGCGTTTCATCATGCGCATAGAGGGCCGCGGTTCGCATGCGGGCAGCGCGTTTGAGGATGGGGCCTCGGCGATCGTGGAGTTGTCGCATCAGATCATCGGGCTGCACCGGATGGTGGATATCGAGCGTGGCATCACGCTGAACGCGGCGCCGGTGTGGGGCGGGTCCCGGCCCAATGTGATCGCCCCTGAGGCATGGTGCGAGATCGACCTGCGGGTGAACGCGGCAGCGGACGGGGTGATGATGGAGGAACGCTTGCTGGGGCTGACGGCGAAGACGGCCGGCTGCCGGGTGATGGTGGAGGGCGGCATGAACCGGCCGCCCTATACGGAAAGCCCGGCGATCTCGGCGCTGTATGCGCATGCCCAGGCGGTGGCGCTGCAGGTCGGCCTGCCGCTGCCGAAGCAGTCTCGGGGCGGCGGTTCGGACGGTAATTTCGCCGCCGCGCTGGGTGTGCCGACGCTGGATGGGCTTGGATGCCCCGGTTCGGGCGCCCATGCGAGCCATGAGCACATTCTATGGGGCCATCTGGCGCAGCGGGCGGCGCTGATGGCGGGGCTGCTGGAGACGTTGTGATCACGAGCTTCGCCACGGCGGTCGCGATCGACGCAACGGCCGCGAGGGTTTGGGCACTGCTGACGAAGTCGGATGGCTTGGTTACTCGATAGAGCCGATCCGGTGTTGCTCGGGACGAGCCGCGATGTTGGTCGGGAATTGCAAGGGATAATGGTGGCCCCTGGACGAACGTGGCCAAACAGGCATCAATGGGGACAACGCTCAACCCCTTGACCAAAACACATAGGGCGAACCATGGCAGGAAACGAGAAAATGACGGCCTCCAGGCGCGGTGTGCTGATTGGGCTGCCGCTGGCCGCGGCAGCAACAGCGCCGGCGGTGGCCGCTGAATCCTTCTGGACGGCGAACTACCAGGCCAAGAAGGGCGATGTTACGCTGGCGATGTATCGCAAGCGGTTGCATGCGCCGCGTCCCGGCGAACCGAAATTGCCGGTTTTGTTTCTGGTGCACGGTTCCTCGGTTTCGGCGCTCCCGAGCTTCGATCTGACGGTGCCGGGGGCTGGCGAATACTCGCTGATGAACGTGTTCGCCCGCTGGGGCTTCGATGTCTGGACGATGGATTTCGAGGGCTATGGGAAATCCTCGATTACTTCGGGCAATTCCGACATCGCGTCGGGCGTCGCCGATTTGCGGGCGGCCACGCCGATCGTCGCGCGCGAGACGGGACTGACGAAGTTCCATTTCATGGGCGAAAGCAGCGGGGCAATTCGGGCGGGTGCCTTCGCGGCCGCCGAACCGGATCGGGTAGATCGGCTGGTGCTGGAGGCGTTCACCTATACCGGCAAGGGGTCCCCGACGCTGGCCAAGCGTGGCGAGAAAACCGAGTTTTATCGCACCCACAACCGGCGGCCGCGTGGCGAGGATATGATCCTGAGCATCTTCACGCGGGACAAGCCCGGGACCTCCGACCCGCGCGTGCCGGTGGCGATGGCGAAGGCGGAGATGCCGAATGGCGACAGCGTGCCGACGGGCACCTACCTTGACATGACGGCGAACCTGCCGCTGGTCGACCCGACGAAGGTGCAAGCGCCGGTGCTGATGGTCCGCGGTCAATACGATGGGATTTCGACCGAGGAGGACCTGTTGGACTTCTTCACCAAACTACCGGCGCCGGACAAGCAATATGCGGTTATTCCGGGGGCGGCGCATGCGGTTGGGCTGAGCCTGACGCGGGCCGACCTGTGGCATGTGGTGCATGAATTCCTGACCTTGCCGAAGACGGCACAAGCATAAAAAGGGAGAAACGACCATGGGCTTTCTCAGCGATGATGAGCGGGCGCAACTGTCGCCGGCGGAGGATCTGCCGCATCGCTTCCCGATCCCGACCCAGATCGTGTCGAGTGACGAATATTTTCCCGAACGCCAGACCGCCAAGCAGAAGCAGGTTGAGGATCGGCTGGCCGAGATGGGCGACCGGTTGGCCAAGCGCCAGGGTGTCAGCCGCCGGCGCTTCTTCCAGACCGCGTCGGGCATGGCGGCCGCGTTCCTGGCGATGAACCAGGTGTACGGCAAAATGTTCTCGGTGACAGAAGCCGAGGCCGCCACGCCGGAAATGGCAAACGAGCGTGCGATTCTGCTGAAGGGGCAGGATGTGTTCGACGCGCACACGCATTTCCTGCGTGACGATACGCGGCTGACCAATTTCGTTGCGATGCGCGCCGCGGTCGGCAAGGCCGGCTGGAATGCGCAACTGGGTGGCAAGGAACAGACGATCGCGGACTTGAAGTTCGACAATTACTTCAAGGAAGTGTTCCTCGACAGCGATACAAAGGTTGCGTTGTTGACCAATTCCCCGTCGGACGTGCCGGAGGACTGGTTCCTGACCAACGACATGGTATTCCAGACGCGCGACCGGGTGAACAAGCAGGCTGGCGCGCGGCGGTTGCTGGCGCATTACACGATCGTTCCGGGGCAGCCCGGCTGGTTGGATGGGATCGACCATGCCATCGCCGACCTGCATCCGGATGGCTGGAAGGGCTATACGATCGGCGACAACACGCACAAGGATACGAGCCATTTCCCGTGGCGGCTGGACGACGAAAAGCTGATGTATCCGGCGTATGAACGGTTCCAGAAATCCGGCGTCAAAAACGTCTGCATTCACAAGGGCCTGTTCCCGCCCTCGATCGCGGCCAAGCTGCCGAACCTGCTGCCCTATGTCGATGTGAGTGACGTGGGCAAGGCGGCGAAGGATTGGCCGGGGCTAAATTTCGTCGTCTATCACTCGGGATATCGCCATGTCGGCGGCTCGCCGGTGGATGCGATGGCGGAATGGGATCAGACCGGGCGCAGTTCCTGGGTCAGTGACCTGGCGGAGATCCCGGCGAAATACGGCGTGACCAATGTGTATGGCGATCTCGGGCAGTTGTTCGCCTACACCAGTGTCGCCGAACCGCGGCTGGCCGCGGCGCTGATGGGGACCCTGGTGAAGGGGCTGGGCGCCGACCACGTGATCTGGGGCACGGATGCGGTGTGGACCGGTGCACCGCAGTGGCAGATCGAGGGGCTGCGCCGCATCGAGATCCCGGAGGACATGCAGCAGAAGTATGGCTTCGCCCCGCTGGGCGGCGCCGACGGGCCGGTGAAGCGCGGCATTTTCGCCCAGAATGGATTCCGCCTGTTCAATTACGACCGCCATGCCGAACTGGCGGCGCCGGATCGGTTCGCCGCGATCAAGGAGGACTATCTGCGCAACGGTGCGGATCCCAGCAACCTGCGCTACGGCTACGTCAGGCTGGGATGATGGGCATTCGTATCCACAATCTGTATTGCGACGCCAACGGGGAGTCGCATTGGCGCGATGTACAGATCGAATGGGCGCAGGAAGGGCCGGAGGGAAAAACCTCCGCCCGCCTGCCCGCCACCGGCGTGATCTTTCGTCAGACCCAGGCGGAGCATGATCGTCCGTGGCATCCGGCGCCGCGGCGGCAGTACATCATCAACCTGGATGCCGGGGTGGAACTGACCGCCAGCGACGGCGAAGTTCGGATGATCGGCGCGGGCGAGGTGGTGCTGGTGGAAGACGTGAGCGGCAAGGGGCATCTGTCCAAGTCGGTGAACAACCAAATGCGGCACTCGATCTTCGTGCCGGTTGAATAGGACGCAGGGCATGCGAATCCATAACATCTATGTCGATGATGCCGGGGAAACGCACTGGCGGGATATCGAGGTCCAGTGGGTCGAGGAACGCAACGGCAGCAAGCTGTCGGCGCGCCTGCCGGCGAATGGTATCATTTTCCGTGAAACCGGCGGCGATTATGACCTGAGCTGGCATCCGGC
>DATARX010000274.1:0-8129 GCA_036263955.1 Rhodopila sp. | reverse complement strand
GGGCAGGTTGACATTGGGGGGGGTGACATCGGCCAGATCGACATCGGGGCGGCAGGTCAGCACCGGCATCACCCAACGCACCGGCAGCGAAGCGCGTCCGTCCGCCGCGCCAAGCAGGGCGCCCGCGATTGCCGCATTGGTGTCGGTATCGCCGCCACATCCGACGGTTTCGACCAACCCCGTCTCCGTGGTCGAGCCCGCCGCCAGATGCCGGAACGCATTCTGCAGGGCAATCAGCACCCAGCCCATTTGATGCTGAAAATCCGCCGGGCCAACGCCGCGCGCGGCCTGGCGCAACGCCTCGCCCACCGGGGCCGCCGCCACCCCGGCCGCATCGGCGATCCGCAGCGCCGTTTCCATTATCCCGCTTCGATCCGCGCCCGAAAGCGCGGCGGAAATGGCCGCGGCGAAGCACGCGCATGCGGTTCGGCAAACCGGATGCGGATGCGACAGCGCCGAATCCGCGCTGGCGAAATGGGCCGCTTCGTCCGGATCCCGCGCCCAGACGCCAACCGGTGCGATGCGCATCAACGATCCATTGCTCTGCGAACCGCGATCGGCCGCATCCCGTGCGGCCCGAGCATAACCCGCCCCCGCCGCCGCTGCGGCGCCAAATGCCAGGCTGGTGGTGTGGCCACAGTCGAACGGCTCGCTGGCGTACCATCGCCCGTACGCCGCCGCTGCGTCATCGGGATCGTACCCGCGTACGCGCACCAGGCTGCGTGCCAGCGTCAACCCTAGTTCCGAGTCATCCGTGGGCTGCCCGGCCAGCGTCTCCCACACCGGGCTGTCCGCCAGATCCCGCACGCCGCCAGGATACGCCGCTCGGATCGCCTCCTTGCTCTGAAACTCAACCTGGCTCCCCAGGCTGTCGCCGATCACCATCCCCAGCATGCACCCAAGCGCTCGGTCGAGCCGAACGCCTTCCGCCACGCGCGGCCAGTGCAGCGCGGTTCGGGGTTCTCGTCGCTGTTCGCTGCTGCCCCGCCATGTCCGCGCCCGCAGCGTCGCCACCGCCGCCGGAGCACCGCCGAAGCAGGCGAACGGACGGCAGTCGCCACCTTCCCCGTAGGTGACCGGCATCCCGTCCTCCGCCACCAGCACGCCGCCGGCCGCGGTCAGCAGCGCGTGCCCGGCGGCGATGTCGTGCGCATTCACCGGCCGCAGCGTCACCGTCGCGATGCCGTCGCCGACCGCGACCCGGGCCAGCCGGTACGCGATCGAGGGCAGGGGCATAAACCGCGCCGGCGCACACGCCACACTGTTCCACACCGGCCGCTGACCCGCCCCGTGGTTCAGGAACACCACGTCCCCGTCGGTCAATGCCCGCCGGCCCAGATCGATCGACACCGGCACGCCGTTGCGCGTGATCGCGTTGCCTTCGGCCCAGGCGATCATGTCCGGCCCGCGATCCGGGCTGGTCGGCGCATACACCACCCCCAGAACCGGCACCCCGCCGCGCAGCAGCCCAACCGAGATCGCACTGCCGCGCCGCCCCTCCAGGAACGCCCGCGTTCCGTCATGCGGATCCACCACCCAGCAATATCCGTTCGCCTCCGCCGCCAGCACGCCGGCTTCCTCGCCGACGAATCGGGCCGGCAGCAGCGCCGTCAGCCGCTCCCGCAGGAACAACTCGATCTCGGTATCGATGGGCGAGGTGTCGGTATCGCTGAAACGTGGCCCGTCCGGCCGGCTGAACTCGGCGGCGAGCCACACCCCCGCCTGGGTCACGAGGTCGATTACGGCGGGCAGAATGGGAGGCAGGGTTGCTGTCGTCATGGACCAGGGAGTCTAGGCGTTCGCGCCGGGACACGCTATCTCAACTGCGCCCGCCATGGATAACCCATCCCCCTCCGCCGAACACAACGGCCCGCTCCCGGCCTATCAGGCGCTGGTCGCCAACCACGCGCTGGCAGCCGATCCGGCCCAGTCGGCCGCGGTCGAGCGCCTGCAGGATTTGTGGGAGCGCCTGCGCGACTATGACCCCCGGCCGGCGCCGGCCCCGGCCGCCAACGGCCTGCTGTCCCGCCTGATGCGCCGGCGCCACGCCGAGGAATATGTGCCGACCGGGCTCTACCTCGTGGGCGAGGTCGGACGCGGCAAGTCGATGCTGATGGATCTGTTCTTCGATACCGCGCGCGTGCCGCGCAAGCGGCGCATCCACTTCCATCGTTTCATCCAGGACGCCCATGGCCGCATCCATGCCTGGAAGCGGGCCCATCCGGACGTTTCTGATCCGATCCCACCGCTCGCCGATCAGATCGCCGCCGATTCGGCTCTGCTGTGCTTCGATGAGTTCCAGGTCAACGATATTGCCGATGCAATGATCCTTGGTCGGTTGTTCCAGGCGCTGTTTGAACGCGGCGTGGTTGTAGTGACGACCTCCAATACAGCGCCCGATGATCTGTTCAAGGGCCAGCCCGGCCGGGACGCCTTCCTGCCGTTCATCGCGCTGCTCAAGCAGCGGCTTGAGATCCTGGTCATGGACGGCGGCCGCGATTACCGCCGGGATCGCATGCGCGGGCTGCGCACCTGGCTGGTGCCGGCCGACGAAATGTCCCGCCAGGAACTCGACAAAGCCTTCAAGCGGCTGACCGGCGGTTCGGCGGTCAGACCGGTGACCCTGGGTGTGATGGGGCGCGAACTGGTCGTGCCCCAGGCCTCCGACGGCGTCGCGCGCTTCGATTTTGACCGCCTGTGCAACACCGCGCTCGGTGCCGGCGACTATCTGGCCATTGCAACCAATTTCCATACCCTGATTATAGATACCATACCAAAATTATCGCCTGAAAACTACGATCAGGCCCGGCGGTTCATCGTCCTGGTCGATACGCTCTACGACCAGCGGATCAAGCTGATCGCATCCGCCGACGCGACCCCGGATCGACTGTATCAGAGTGGCGAAAACGCCAAAATGTTCGAGCGAACCGCCTCGCGTCTGGATGAGATGCAGAGCGAGGATTGGTTAGGGCTGAATCACCTCGACTGACGCTTGGCAAACCGTTCGCTTCAGGCAATACTAATGCGGTATGGCGCCGCGAAGGTTGTCGAACGGGGGTTAAGCAATGATCGGTCTGGTGCGCCTCTCACTGCGCCGACCTTACACGTCCGCGATCGCGGCGATGCTCGTCATTTTGCTGGGCGCGCTGTCGATCACGCGGATGATCGTCGATATCTTTCCGGTGATCGATATTCCGGTAGTTCTGGTCGTTTGGAACTATCCCGGTCTGACCACGGAAGACATGGAGCGGCGCGTCGTCTTCATCTCGGAGCGTGCCTATTCCACGACCGTCAACGGCATCTCCCGGATCGAATCGCAATCCATACCCGGTACCGGAATTCTGAAGATTTACTTCCAGCCGGGTACCGAAATCGGCGGCGCCATCGCGCAGATCTCGTCGGTGAACAATTCGATCCTTCGCAGTGCCCCGCCGGGCATGCAGCCTCCGGGCGTGATCCAGTTCAATGCCTCCAACGTTCCGGTCGTGCAGCTGACGATGTCGTCGAAGACGCTGACCGAGCAACAAATCTTTGATTACAGTTTGAACTTCATACGCATCAAGCTGTTTACCATACCAGGTCTTTCGACACCCGGACCGTTCGGCGGCAAGCAACGGCAGATGAACGTGGACGTCGATCCGTCGTTGCTGGCCGCCAAGGGATTCTCGCTGACCGACGTGGTGAATGCGCTGCAATCCTCGAACGTGATCGTGCCCGCCGGCACCGCGCGGCTTGGCGAACGTGAATACAACGTGCAGCTCAATTCCAGCCCCGCCACGGTGGATCGTTTCAACGCGCTGCCAATAGGTGTGTACAACGGCGTCCCGGTCACCATTGGCGATGTTGGCCATGTTAGCGATAGCTTCGCGACCCAGGCCAATATCGTCCACGTCAACGGCAAGCGCGCGGTCTACCTCGCGATCCTCAAGCACTCCGACGCCTCGACGCTCGCCGTGGTGGACGCGACCCGGGCGGCGCTGCCGGAGATTCAGGCCGCCGCGCCGAACGGCCTCGAGTTGAAACTGGATTTCGACCAGTCGGTATTCGTCCGCGCCGCGGTGCAGAACGTGCTGCATGAGGCGATCATTTCCTCGATCCTGGTCTCGGTTCTCATCCTGGTGTTCCTGGGAAGCTGGCGCAACACCGTGATCGTCTCGGCCTCGATCCCGCTGTCGGTCTTCGCCGGCATCATCGGCCTGTTCCTGACAGGCAATAGTATCAACCTGATGACCCTGGGCGGCCTGGCGCTCGCCATCGGCCTGCTGGTCGACAACGCCACCGTGGTCATCGAAAACATCCACCGCAACCTGACCCTCGGCAAACGACTGACCGTGGCGATCCTGGACGGCGCCGGAGAGGTGATCCAGCCGCTGACCGTTGCCACCCTCGCGATCTGCATCGTGTTCTTTCCGGTGGTGATGCTGTTCGGCGTGGCGCGTTTCCTGTTCATCCCGCTGGCCGCAACCGTCGTGTTCTGCATGCTGGCATCCTATGCCCTCGGCTTCACCATCGTCCCGAGTTTCGCGCGGCTTCTCCTCACCGAACACAACGACCATGGCGCGTCGCCAAAGGGCTTCTTTGCCATGTTCGACCGCGGGTTCGAGCGGTTTCGCCGCGGTTACGGCTGGATGCTCGAAGGCGCCCTGCGAAACCGTGGCTTCGTTCTCATCCTGTTCGTTGCCCTGCTGGGTGTCACCGGCGCCGTCGCCACCACGATCGGGATGGATTTCTTCCCCAGCGCCGATGTGGGACTGATCAAGCTGCATTATCGCGCCCCTGCCGGCACGCGGATCGAGCAGACCGAGCGCCTGGTGCTCCAAGTGGAAGACGCGGTCCGCCGTATCATTCCGGCCGAGGAACTGGATACCATCAATGACAGCGTCGGCGTGCCGTCCGCCTTCAACCTTGCGTTCGTGCCGACCGACAATGTCGGGGACATGGACGCGGAAATCCTGATCTCCCTGAAGACCGGCCATCATCCGACCATTGGCTATATCCGCCAGATCCGGGCGCATCTGCCAAATCAGTTTCCCGGCAGCGTCTTCTACTTCCAGACTGCCGACATCGTCAGCCAGGTGCTCAATTTCGGCCTCCCGGTGCCGATCGACGTGCAGATCCAGGACGTCGATTTCAATCGTTCCTATGGCCTGGCCCAGCAACTCGTGCAGCGGATGAAGACCATTCCAGGGGTCGCCGACGCGCATATCGTGCAGGTGCTGAACTACCCGGCGATGCAGATCGACGTCGACCGGCTGCGGGCCGCCAAGCTGCGGGTGTCGCAGCGCGACGTCGCCAACAATATGCTGACTTCGCTGTCATCCTCGGTGCTGGTGTCGCCGAACTTCTTTCTGAACCCGCAGAACAACGTGAACTACTCGGTCGCGGTACAAACCCCGATCAGCAAGATCAATACGGTGGACGACCTTTTGGGCACACCGGTCATGGCTCCACCCGCCGATCCCACATCGACCGATCCGGCAGCGCTGCCCGCCGCCCCGGTGATGCGCCTCGGCGACGTCGCGGCGGTCTATCCGCGGTCCAGTCTGGAATCGGTGAACCACTACACCGTCCAGCGCGAACTCGATATCGCCGCCAATGTCGACGGACGCGACCTCGGCGCCACCGCCGCCGACATCCAGGCCGCGATCAACGCCATCAGCAAGGGCCTGCCGATCACCACCCATATCGACATCCGCGGCCAGAACGAGGTCATGCAGGCGTCGTTCCGCAGCCTCGGCCTGGGCATGATCCTGGCGGTCATCCTGGTCTACGCGCTGCTGGTCATCCTGTTCCAGTCGTGGATCGATCCATTCATCATCATGATGGCGGTGCCCGGCGGCCTGCTGGGGATCATCTGGATGCTCGCGTTGAGCGGCACCACGATCAACGTCGAATCCCTCATGGGATCGATCATGACCATCGGCATTTCCGTCTCGAACTCGATCCTGGTCGTCAGCTTCGCCAACGATCTTCGTACTCGCGGCGAAATGACGGTGATTGAGGCGGCGATCGGCGCCTGCACCATCCGCCTCCGTCCCGTCCTGATGACCGCGCTGGCGATGATCATCGGCATGTTGCCCATGGCCCTCGGCCTCGGCGACGCCGGCGAACAGAACGCCCCGCTCGGGCGGGCGGTGATCGGCGGACTGATCGTGGCCACCCTCGCCACGCTGTTCATCGTGCCGATTTTCTATACATTGCTGCGGCGCAAGCCCCCCAGCCTGCATACCCTCGATGCCCGCTTCGCCGAGGAGGCCGCGGGCGCCCACAACACCGGAGAAACCTCGCATGGCTAGACGTGGTCGTGGCGGCACTTTCTTTCTCTACGTGATCGGTATCGTGGTGATCGGTGGCGCGGGCGCGGGCGCGTGGCGCATGTCGTCCGAGAAAGGGGCCGCCCTGTCGGCCTCTCGCGAGGCCCTCGCCGAGGGCGTTGCCCGCGGCCCGGTGGTTCAGGTCGTGCAGGTGACGCAAGGACCCAAGGAGCGGCAGATCCAGCTTCTTGGCGACACGAGGGCTTACCAGACCGCCACGCTGTACGGAAAAGTCAGCGGCTACGTCACCACGATGGCGGTGGACCGCGGCGACCATGTCAAGGCAGGTGATTTGCTGGCAACCGTCGCCTCGGTGGAAACCGACCAGCAATACGAGTCCGCCATGCGCGACCTGGAAAACAAGCGGCGCAACTGGGTTCGCGCGCAAGACCTGGTCGCCAAGGGCTGGACCTCTCACCAGGCGGCGGACCAGGCTCAGGCCGACTTCACCATGGCGACCGCCAATGTCGGGCAGTACGCGACGCTGAAGTCATACGAGCAGATTAGGGCGCCGTTCGACGGGGTCGTGACGGCACGCTACGTCGACGTCGGCGCACTGGTGCAGAACTCCACCACCAACAAGACCAGCAACCAGCCGGTGCTGACGATCGCCGATGAAACCCGGCTGCGGGTGGATGTGTTCGTGGAACAACGCGACGTGCCGTTCGTCCATGTCGGTGACCTTGCCGACGTCGCCGACGGCGCCAACTCCAACCGCAAGGTGCAGGCGCGGATCGCCCGCACCTCCGACGAACTGGACCCCCGCACTCGCACGCTATTTGTCGAACTTGACGTGGACAACAACGACCACTTCCTGGTCCCCGGCAGTTTCGCCTATGTAACGCTACATGTCCCGGTGCAAAGCTATCCGGAAATTCCGGTCGCCGGACTGATCGTCCGCGGCACCCGCACGATGATCGCCGGCCTGGGCAGCGATCAGACTGTCCATCTCCAGCCCGTAACGGTCGCCAACACCGACGGCATCACCGCCTCGCTCGCACAAGGCGCCACGGTCGGTCAGCGGGTCGCCATCAACCTCCCCGACGAGGTCAGCGACGGCGGCCGCGTGCAGCCGGTGACCGGCGCTCGGTAGCGCAATGACCGGCCCGGCGGGTCGCAACCTCGCCTGTCCCGATTGGGGAAGATCGTTCTTCCGAGCCGGGCCGCAATGACCGTGGCACGCCGTTCATGCCGCTGCGATCGCCTCGATTTCAATCAGGAAATCGGTGCCGTAAAGCCTTGAGACCTCGACCAGCGTAATGGCAGGAGCCGCGGGCGGCGTGACCGCGGCAAAGAAACGGTCACGGGCTTCCCTGTACGCAGCGAGATCATCCATGTTTCGCAGATAGACCGTCAGCTTGACCAGATCACCCGCGGAGCAGTCGGCGGCCTGAAGAGCGATGCCCAGGTTCTGGAACACCCGCGCCGCCTGCGCGGCAAAATCATTTCTTCCGACCAATCCACCATTCTGGTCGACGGCCGTTTGTCCCGCGATAAAAATCAGGCGCCGCGGTCGGACTTCGACAATCTGTGAGTAGCCAGGCGGCGCATCGAGTTCGGGCGGACTAATGTGCCGGACAAAAGCCTCTGATTTTTCGAGCGTTATAGAGATCCCCGTACCATAACGAACGGACAACCCAAGGACCGCCGATCCACGCCCCCTCCCGGCGAAACTCCGTGCGAACACCGTGCAACTCCGTGTTTGCTCGATGACTTAGCGAACCGCACCAACCCCACCAGCCTTCCCGACCCAAACCCTCAATCGAACTCCGTCGCCAACCCCGGCTCCCGCCAATGCGCGAACATCCGGCCGAT
>DATARX010000267.1:0-3064 GCA_036263955.1 Rhodopila sp. | reverse complement strand
GATGGCGCAGCGGTATTTCCTGTTCTGATGCGCGCGTCGGAAATCCTGCCGGCGGGAAGCTGGGATACGGCGCGGGAGATCGACCGGGTTCTGCTCGATTATGACAGACGATTTCGTCGCCGGATCGTTTTGGGATCTGTGCGGGGTGGCGAGGTGCTGATCGATCTGCCTCAGGCAGTGCGGTTGCGGGATGGTGACGGGCTGCTGGTGGAGGGTGGCGTCGTTCGGGTCTGCGCGCAGGACGAGGCGCTGATGGAGATCCATGCTCATGACGAAGGCGATCTGGTGCGGATTGCCTGGCATCTGGGGAACCGGCATCTGCCGGTGCAACTGGTGGGCGAATTTATCCGAATCCGAGCGGATCATGTGATCGGGGAGATGGTCGAGGGGTTGGGGGGGCATGTGGAGGTGATCCAGGCGCCGTTCGATCCGGAGGCCGGTGCTTATTCGGGTGGCGGACACCATCACCACCATGGCGACGATGACGACCATTCGCACAACTGAAGGGATTCACCACGAAGGCACGAAGGCCCGAAGCCTCGGAAAGGTGGGCGCGGCGGAGGGCGGGACAACTGGGATAGCATTGCTGCGGCTGATGGCCTGGCTGTCGCCGGGGTTTCCGACGGGCGCGTTTGCTTATTCGCACGGGTTGGAATGGGCCGTAGAAGGCGGCGACGTTTGTAACGAAATGACATTGCAGGCCTGGTTGGCGGACGTCGTTCGATTTGGCGCCGGGCGACCGGATTCGATTTTGCTGCGCCAGGCGCATCGGGCTTGCGGCGATCCGGAGGCGCTGACGGTCGTGGCTGCCATCGCCTGTGCCACGGCGTCCGGGCGCGAACGGCAGGGCGAATCGCTCGATCAGGGCAGGGCGTTCATGCTTGCGGCCGCCCCGTGGGGAATTCCAGGGGCGCCTGAACGGATTCCGTATCCGGTGGCAGTGGGTGCTGTCGCGGGTGCGCACGACATTCCCGAGGACGCAGCGGCGGCGGCGTTCCTGCAAGCATTTACGACAAATTTGATATCGGCCGCGGTGCGGCTGGTGCCGCTGGGTCAGACCGCGGGGCTGCGCGTGCTGGCCGCGATGGAGGCGACGATCCTGGCCGTTGCAGCCGAAACGAAGTCAGCCACGCTGGACGACCTGGGCGGCTGTGCATTCCGATCCGACCTTGCCGCCATGCGGCATGAAACCCAGTACACAAGGCTGTTCCGCTCATGACAACATCCCCGCATGGTCCGCTCCGCGTTGGCGTCGGCGGTCCGGTCGGCACCGGCAAGACCGCACTGATGGACGCGCTGTGCAAACACTTCCGGGACCATTACGATATCGCGGCGATCACCAACGACATCTACACCAAGGAAGATGCCGAGTTCCTGACACGAGCGGGATCGTTGCCGGTGGAGCGGATCCTGGGCATCGAAACCGGCGGCTGCCCTCATACCGCGATCCGGGAGGATGCGTCGATCAACCTCGCCGGGGTCGCCGATCTGCGGAAGCGGTTTCCCAACCTGGATCTGATCCTGATTGAATCCGGTGGCGACAATTTGGCGGCCACGTTCAGTCCGGAACTGGCGGATTTGACGATCTACGTGATCGACGTTTCGGCCGGCGATAAAATTCCGCGCAAGGGTGGTCCGGGGATCATGCGCAGCGACCTGCTGGTGATCAACAAGATCGACCTGGCCCCTCATGTCGGTGCCAGCCTGGAAGTCATGGACCGGGACGCAAAGAAGATGCGGGGCGACCGGCCGTTTGTCTTTGCCAACGTGCGCGCGGGGAAGGGTGTCGCCGACATCGCGGCCTTCATCGAAAAGCAGGGCGGTCTCCGCTCGGTCTAGCCAAACGCCTCGGTCTAGCCAAACGCCGCTGGTTGGCCGACACTCCTCCGCACTAACGGAGGAGGCGAACATGGCCGACGACAGACGCGCGCAAGGCAAGGCGATGCGCCGCAAGCTGATGGGCGAGGCGTACGCCGATAAACTCGACAACGGTGTCTACAAGCATCCGATCATGGAGAAGTTCGCCGCCTACACGCAGGAGGCGGTGTTCGGCACGTTGTGGACGCGGCCTGGCCTGGATCTGAAAACACGCGCGCTGATCTGCGTTATTTCCGATGCGGCACAGGGGCGCGATCCGGAGCTGAAGCTGCATTTGCGGTTCGCCCGCAACCAGGGCTGGACCGAGGAGGAACTGTCCGAGGCGCTGTTGCACCTGGCCGGCTATATCGGCGCGCCGCTGGTGCGCGAGGCGCTGTTGACCGCCATCGAAACCTTCAAGGAGATGGCGGCCGACAATGCGTGACTTCTCAGGCAAGACCGCGATAGTCACGGGGGCGGCCTCCGGCATCGGCTTCCACGCGGCCGGATCGGTTCGGCGGCAGCTATCACCGGCCGCGGCAGGAGGCGCCGAAGTCCGCGTTTTCGCCCGGCAGTCTACCCCCGGATGTGGTCGGACGCCGCGTGGTGCAGGCGATCCGGGACGATGATCGACCGGTCATAGATCCAGTTGGTCTTGCGCCGGCGCGGACCGGCCACGGCTGGTTCCCCCCTGCGCGACCGCATCGACCTCGCCGTCGCCGAAATGCAGCCGCAGCCTGCCGCCGGGCTTGACCGAGGCGGCGCTGGTGACCGGCTGGCCGGCCGGGTTCGTCACCAGCACATAGCCACGCTGCAGCAGTGCCATCGGTGACGCCGCGTCCAGGCGCGGACCGAGGCCGGCGAGATGCGCCCTGGCCTCCCGCAGCGCCGCCCGCAACGGCGCGTCTGAAACACGGCCCGTCACCCGTTCGGCGCGGCCGCGCAGCATGGTCAAGGCGCGCTGGACGGCGCCCGCGAGGCGATGGGCGGTCATCTCCAGGCTCGACTTGCGGGTGGCGACCAAGCCGGGGGCGGACAGGCGCAGGCGCAGCGACCGGTCCCGGATCGCCTCCCGTGCCGCCGCGGTCAGCTTATGCGGATCGGGCAGGCGGCGTTCGACCGAGGTCAGCACCACGCGGCGGCGCGCGACCAGAGACGGCAGCGCCAGCAGCGCGCGTTCCGTCCGGTCGTCCAGGCGCTGGCGGGC
>DATARX010000237.1:0-4963 GCA_036263955.1 Rhodopila sp. | reverse complement strand
GCGGGGGTGCGGTGGGTCGCGGCTTCGGATGTGCGGGCGGAGGGCACGATTCGGGTCGAGCGGGTTTCGTTCCGTTTACGGGACGAGTTGAAATCCGCAGAGGCGGACTTGCTGCTTCTGCATGACGGGGTGATCCCATCGGTGCAGATCACGCGCGCGATCGGGTGTGATCATAGGTGGAACGATACGCAGCGGTGTTGGCAGCCGGTGGTCGATGCATGGGGGCGGACGTCGGTTCCCGGGGTGCTGGTCGCGGGCGATGGCGCGGGCGTTGCCGGTGCGTCGGCGGCGGTGCTGTCGGGGCGGATCGCGGCGTTGGGGCTGGCAGGCAAGGATGCCGCGGCGTTGCGGGCGGAACGGGCGCGCGTGATGGCGGCGCGGCCAATGTTGGATGCGCTGTTCGCGCCGCGGCCGATGCGGCTGGATGATACCACCTTGGTTTGCCGGTGTGAGGAAGTCTCCGCGGGTGATGTGCGCCGAGCGGCCGCGGCGGGGTGTCTGGGGATGAATCAGCTCAAGGCTTATACGCGCTGTGGGATGGGGCCTTGCCAGGGGCGGATGTGCGGGCCGGTGGCGATCGAGGTGCTGGCGGCGGCGCGTGGCGTTGCGGTTTCGGCGGTTGAACCGTTGCGCACCCGGTTTCCGATCAAGCCGGTGCGGGTTGGGGATCTGGTGGATCTCTGACCGCGACCCTTGGCAGACGACGGCGGGCGGTAAACAATGCGCGGCCAAGGGAAGGAAACGCTGACATGAGCAGCTCGAGCAGCAATTATCTGCCGGTGCGTGATGACTGGCTCGCACGCCGGACGGAGACGATTCTGGAGCCTGGACTGCCGATCGTCGATCCGCATCATCATCTGTGGGAACGGCCGGACTGGGTCTACATGCTGGATGACCTGCTGGCGGACATCAACAGCGGGCACAATATCGTTGCGACTGTGTTCGTGCAGTGCCGGTCGATGCACCGAGCGTCGGGGCCGGAGGCGTTCCGGCCGGTGGGTGAGACGGAGTTCGTCAACGGCGTCGCGGCGATGAGCGCGTCGGGCGGATACGGTCCGACGCAGATCTGCGCGGGGATTGTCGGGCATGTCGATCTGCGCAACGGCGACGCGTCGCGCGCGGTGCTGGAGGCGCATATCAGGGCGGGTGGCGGACGGTTTCGCGGGATCCGGCATATTACCGCCTGGGATGCCGATAGCGGCTTGATGAATCCGGCTTATGCGCCGCCGCCGCGGTTGATGTACGACGAGACGTTTCGAAAAGGGTTTGCCTGCCTGGCGCCGTTAGATCTGTCGTTCGATGCGTGGTTGTATCATCCGCAAATACCCGACGTGACGGCTCTGGCGCGGGCGTTTCCGGATACGCGGATTTGTCTGAACCACGTGGGCGGGCCGCTGGCGATCGGGCCCTATGCGGGACGGCGGCCGGAGATTTTTGAGACGTGGTCGAAATCCATTCGGGATCTGGCGGCGTGTCCGAATGTGGTGGTGAAGTTGGGCGGCATGGCGATGCGGATCAACGGCTGGGATTTCCATACGAAGGCGGAACCGCCGTCGTCGGCGGAACTGGCTGCCGCGTGGAAACCGTATGTGGAGACCTGCATCGAGGCGTTCGGGGCGTCCCGTTGCATGTTCGAGAGTAATTTCCCGGTGGACAAAGGGTCGTATGGCTACGCGGTGTTCTGGAACGCGTGCAAGATCCTGGCGCAGGGTGCTTCGGCCGCCGAGAAGGCCGATCTGTTCAGCGGCACGGCGGCTCGGTTTTATCGGCTCGACATCTGAAGGAACCACTTATGCGACAATTGCAAATCGGCGACGTTACCATCACCAGCATCATAGAGCGTGATGGCCCCTGGCGGACGCCGGCGACGATGTTTCCGGCGTATGATGCGGAACGGGGGGAGCGGCATTTGAAGACGCTGGCGCCGGAGGTGTTTGACCCGGTCAGCGGGATGATGGTGATTACGTATCAGACGTTCGTGGTGCGCACGCCGCACCACACGATCCTGGTGGATACCTGCACGGGTGAGGACAAGGGCTATCCGGCGCCGATGGATTTTCCGAAGCAGCGCTACTTGGAGGAGTTCAAGGCGGCTGGGCTGAGCTACGAGAAAATCGATTACGTGTTCTGCACCCATCTGCATATCGATCATTGCGGGTGGAATACGGTGCTGCGTGACGGGCGTTGGGTGCCGACCTTCCCCAACGCAAAATATGTATTCCACAAGAGGGAATACGCGGCGTGGGAGCAGGCGACGAAGGAAGGCAAGCAGCCGCCGGGGAATGTCTGGACGTATAACTGCCTGCCGATCGTGGAGGCGGGGCAGGCGCTGCTGGTCGATGACGATTACATGCTGGACGATACGATCTGGCTGACGCCGACTCCGGGGCATGCGCCGTGCCATTGTTGCGTGAACATCAAGTCGGGCGGGCAGCGGGCGGTGGTGACGGGAGACCTGATGCACCATGCGCTGCAGGTGCGGGAACCTGATTGGTTCACGATCTTTGACTGGGACGCGCAGCAGGGGGTCGAGTCGCGGCGGCGGTTCCTGGGCGAGATCGCCGGAACCGGAACGTTCGTGCTACCGATCCATTTCCCGAACCCGACGGTGGGGCTGGTGGAACCGATGGGGGATGGGTTCGACTATCGGTTCGTACGGTAGGGACGGGTGGGGCGGGCCTGGACCATTTCCAGCCTGATCGTGCAGGCAGGAAATGGTCTGGCTCTTTATTTGGTCGCGTGATTCACCTCGTCGGTGATCCCACCTCCGAGGATCACGCGATGGAGGCCCGCGGTAACGGCTATGCCTCGGGCTGGAAGCCCAGGATTCTGGCGAAGCGGTCGCGGTAGACCGGCCAGACTTCCGGGTTGAGCAGGCGGGGCGGTTTCTTGCCGTCCAGGATGTCCAGCATCTGCTCCGCGGCGATCCGAGCGATGTTGTGCCGGGACTGGCGGGTGATGCCGGCGGTGTGCGGGCTGACGACGACGTTGTCGTATCGCAACAGCGGATGGTCGGACGGGGGCGGTTCGTCTTCCCACACATCCAGGCCGGCGCCGGCGAGTTGTTTCGCGGTCAGAGCGGTGGCAAGGGCGGCCTCGTCGTGGATGCCGCCGCGTGCCGTCGTAATGAAATAGGCGTGCCGCTGCATGGCTGCGAATTGCGCCGCACCCATCATGCCGCGGGTTTCGGCGGTGTGCGGGCAGTTGATGGAAACGTAGTCGGCGACGCGCAGCATATCCTCCAGCGTCGCGGCTTTCTCGGCGCCCTTGGCGGCGATTTGGTCGGCGGTCAGGTAAGGATCGTAGGCGATGACCCGCATCTGGAACAAGCCACGGCAGAGCTCCGCCACGCGGCTGCCGACATGGCCGAGGCCGACGATGCCGATGGTGCGGCCCTGCACGTCGTCGCCCATGAAGTCGCGGCGTTCATAGGCAGCGCCGCCGCGCATCGCGTGGTTGGACTGGACGATGCGCTTTGACAACGTCAGCATCATTGCCATGACGTGTTCGGCGACGCCTTCCTTGTTGCCGCCGGCCTGGTTGACCACGGCGACGCCCGCGGCGGTGGCGTCGGCGAGACTGACCGTGTCGAATCCGGCGCCGTTGGTGGACAGCACCAGCAGGTTCGGGCAGCGGTTCAGCAGCGGCGCGTAGCCTTGCAGCTTCATCACCAGTTCCTGGCGGCTGCTGCCGATCTGGTAGGCGTGGGCCTGCGCCAGCACCGGTTCGGCTTCGGCGTCAGGTGTTTCGTTTTCCAGCTTGTCGACGTGGATGTCCGGACGTTTCGCAAGAATTTCGAGGTAGACCGGAGCGGCAACGTTGTTCACGTAGAACACACGCTTGGTATTCGGCGCCATCGTTGGCCTTTCATGGCTCTGTTGTTCCACCGCATGATTCACGCGGCCCGCACGTTTCGCGCGGCGCGATCATGCGCTTGTCCGATCGCATGATTCACGCGGCCCGCACGTTCCGCGCGGCGCGATCATGCGGCGGTGTCTGGGCATTAGCTCAACCCCGCCCCATCGGCAAATCGAGGGGCGATCGAGATCGATCGGATCGGAATAATGTCCCGGAAATCGGGCCGCGCGGCCTGGGGCTAGTCGCAGACCGGATGGGACCGCCCGTCACCGGGACCCGTTACCCCGTTGGGTGGCGGGCATTGCACGTTGACGGTGATGACCAGGCCGGCGGGGCCCGGGGTGGCCGGCGTCGGGGCGGCCGGGACCAGCACCGGGCCGAGACCATTGGCGAAGAAATACCCGGCGACATTGGAAACACGCGTCTGGCGCTGATATTGCGGCAGCGCCGAGGTGTCCGCCACCTGGACCCGCATCAGCGACGGGTCGAGCAGCCCTTCGATCACGTCGGCCCGCATATCCACGAACTGGTCTTCCATCGACCGATCGTCGTTCGGAAACAGCGAGGGGTCGAGCAGCGTGATCTGGGTGCCGGACGGCAATGGCTGGACCACCGCCTTGCCGGCCGCGATCTCGGCTGACAGGTGGTCGAACATACGGTTATTGAGCGTCTGGACGGTCTGCTGCCGCGGATTGCCGCACGCGGCGAGCAGGAGCAGCGGGCTCAACAGGGCGGCGATGCGGATCATAATCGGAACGGTCTCCTGACGTGACGGATCTCGGCCTGAGGGATATGGGCGTGATGGATATGGGCGTGACGGATATGAGCGCAACGGATCTGGGCGTGATGGATCTGGGCGCGATAAATCTGGGCGCGACGGATTTTGGGATTATGTTCGGCTGAGAATGGGCGAAGGCAAGCCGGGCTCGGATCACGATTTGAGTACGGATCGATGTGGCACGCCCGTATCGCGCATCAGTGACGCGCGATACGTCGTGTTAAGCTTGATGTATCCGATTCACGCGGCGAACCGTGGTCGCGGTACGAGCCACGCTTCTGTGCGATCGGATACTAGGCCTTTGCCTGCACCTTGGCCCAGGTGTCG
>DATARX010000202.1:0-4275 GCA_036263955.1 Rhodopila sp. | reverse complement strand
CCACCGGGATAAATCTTCCCGGCGTTGATCGCGCGCAGCACGGGTTCAACCATGCTGCGGGCTCCACGCCAGCAACCGCTTGCCCAGCATCAGGACCACATAATCCGACAGGAACCCGGCAACCCCGATCACCGCCATCCCGGCAATGACAATCTCGGTCCGCGACAACTGCCGCGCATCCATGATCATCGCACCCAGCCCGGTTTGTACCCCGGTCATCTCGCCCACCACGATCACCACCCAGGCCAACCCCAGCCCCAGCCGCAACCCGGTAAAAATCCCCGGCAGCGAAGCCGGCAGCACCACTTTGGGGAATAACCGCGCCGGCGACACGCCCAACATCTGCGCCGCCTCGAACAACCGCGGCTCCACGCTGCGCACCGCGAAAATCGTGTTCACCAGGATCGGAAAGAACGACCCCAGCGCCACCAGGAAAAATGCCGATTTCGGCCCGATCCCGAACATGATCATCGACAGCGGCAGCCAGGCCGTCACCGGCACCGGCCGCAGCACCTGCAACGTCGGCTCCAGCATCTCCCGCACCAGCCGCAACCGCCCGATCAGCATCCCCAGCGGCAACGCCAACGCAGCCGCCAGGAAGAACGCGCCATAAACCCGGCTCGCCGAGGCAATCAGGTCCGGCAACAACATCTGGCTGAACGCATCATCATTGATACCGCCGAACGCCAGATCCCACAGCGCGACGCCAACCTCCTGCGGCGACGGGATCAATCCACCAGGATTAAACGCGGTGCCCGCCCACCAAAGCCCCAGCAGCAGCACCGGCACGACGATCCGCAGCAGCGGCGTCATATCGATGCGCGCCGGCGCGTCCTCCAGCGGAAGCCTCTGGACTGCCTCGCTCATACCGAAAGCTGATCGGAAATCTTCGTATCGAAGAACGTCCCAAAATCCGGCAGTGCTCGGATTTGCTTCAACTCCAGCATATGCTGCGCATAGGTCTTGCCGGCCTCGATCATCGCTGGCGTCATTTTCCAGTTCAGTTCGACATTCTGCACCGACAACGCAACGGCCTCGCGCTTCATGCCCAGCTTGGTCACCGCCATTTCCACCATCTCATCGGGATGACTGCTGGCGTATTCGCTCGCTTGCTTCTGCAGACTCAGCACCACGCCCGCCAGGTCCGGCTTCTGCGTGATCGTGTCGCGGTGCGTGCCCATGATCATATTCAGGCTGCCCATCGGCGTGGAATACGGATACTCGACGATCTTGCCGACCCCGGTGAACAGCGACAGCCCGGGTCCGGGTTCCGCGCCCACATAAGCATCGACATCGCCGCGGGCAAGCGCCGCCGGCATCTCGCTGAACGACACCCGCACCGACTGCACGTCGCGGATCGTCATGCCCTCCATCCGCAGCCGTTCCAGAATGAACACCTCCTGGGTCGAGCCCGGCCAGATCGCGACCCGCTTCCCCTTCAGATCCTTCAAGGTCGAGATCGTGCTGTCCTTCCGCGCCACCACCGCTATGCCCTTGTTGCAGGCGGACCCAAACACCACCACCGGCTCATGCGCCGCCGCCCCCAGGATCCCGGCCGCGATCCCGAACGTGCCGAAATCGATGGACCCCGTAACCACCGCGGATTTGCAGTCGGTCGGGCTTTCAAATGGGATGACATCCACCGTGTACCCGGCCGGCAGGAAGCGCTCATAGAACCAGGGCGTGATCGAGTGGATCAGCTTCAGCGCCCCCATCTTGATCGTCACCGGTTCCGCATGGGCACCGGAAAAGCGCAGGATGGCGGGTGTCGCCAAGGCCGTCGCCAACAGGCCACGCCGGGTGAAATCGAACTTACGCTGGGACGCCATGGACCACTCCTGCTCGCTGTCTGCGCAGCACTCAATCGTTTGCCGCCCATCTTCTGGGCACCGATGCGGCTGCATCGGGCGTCAGGACGGGTCAGGCAATCGACGCAAGAATGGGGCCAATAAGCCGTCGCGCAGGGACCGAGGCAGCCCGCCGCTCAGTACTGAACCTTGTCCACCTTCCGGTCCCATTCGTCGAACGCCGCCCACCCCTCCGCGCGCAACAGCGGCTCGATCGGAATGGCGCGCTGGGCCAGCGGCAAGGGAATCTCGTGATAAAGGAAATCGTCGCGAAACCCGATCTTCGCCGCATCATGTCGGTCGTTGGCGTAATAGATCCGCCCCAGCCGAGCCCAGTAGATCGCACTGAGGCACATTGGGCACGGCTCGCAACTCGTATAAATCTCGCACCCCGTCAGGTCGAACGTCCCCAACGCCTGGCAGGCAAGCCGCACCGCCACCACCTCGGCATGCGCCGTCGGGTCGTTCGCCGAGATCACCTGATTGAACCCCTCGGCAACGATCTTGCCGTCCTTGACAATGACCGCCCCAAACGGACCGCCGCGGCCGGAGCGCATCATCTCCAGCGACAGCGCAATCGCCCGCCGCATATGATCTGCCTCAGCCATCAGCGCCGCACCCCAGCGGAAACCGGCGGGCACGCGCAGTCGCCACAGCTTCGTTGAACGACCGGCATGGGCGAAGCACTCCGCTGGTGAACCTGGGGCTGCATCTGCAGGATTTGTGCCGCCACCGAGACGGCGACCACCGCCGGCTCCTTACCCTCGATCCCCGGCAACCCGATGGGGCAAATCAGCCGGTCCGTCGCGATCCCCAACCGCGCCAGCCGGCTAAGGAAACGCGCACGCTTGGTATCCGATCCGATCAACCCGACCGCCAGCAGATCGGGACGCCGCAACGCCGCCGAGACAATCTCAAAATCCAATTGATGGTCATGCGTCATCACCAGCACCAGTGACCCCGGCGGCAGCGCCGCCACCGTCTGCACCGGCTGAGCCGTCCGCACCGGCGTCACATTAGGCGGCAAATTCGCCGGCAGCGCCTCCGGCCGAGAATCAACCCAACTGACCCGGCTCGGCAGATCCGCCAGCAGCTTGACCAGCGCCTTGCCCACATGACCCGCGCCAAACAAGCCGATCTGCAACCTGGGCGGCCGCAAAACCTCGAACAGCACCGTGACATGCCCGCCGCAGCACTGGCCCAGCGCCGGACCCAGCGGAAAATCCTGGGTCGACGGCCCGTCCGCCCCAGCCGCCAGCAGCGAACGCGCCGCCGCCTCGCACTGGAACTCCAGATTGCCGCCGCCGATGGTGCCGGCCAGACCATCGGCCGACACAACCATCTTCGCGCCCGCCTCCCGCGGCGTCGATCCCTTCGCGGCCAGCACCGTCACCAGCACCGCCGGCTGGTTATCCCGCTCCGCCGCGCCCAGCGCCTCGAGCCACGCGGCCATCACTCCGCCGCCTCGGCCGCGATCGGCGAAACCCGACGTTCGGCCACGCCGGTCCGCAACGTCTCGATCGCCATCAGCACCCGTTCCGCCGTCGCCGGCGCATCCAGCCGCGGCACGCGCCACCCATCGCCACACGCCGCGATCGCATCGCGCAGCGCCTGGAACACCGCGATCCCCAGCATCAGCGGCGGCTCCCCGACGGCTTTCGAGCGATAAACCACATCCTCCTTGTTACGCCCCGCCTTGAACAGCGCGACATTGAACGCCGCCGGAACATCGCCGCAGGCCGGGATCTTGTAGGTGGACGGCGCATGCGTGCGCAGATGCCCCTTGTCGTCCCACCACAGTTCCTCCGTGGTCAGCCACCCCATCCCCTGGACGAAGCCGCCCTCCACCTGCCCCAGGTCGATCGCCGGGTTCAGCGACTGCCCGGCATCGTGCAGGATATCGACCCGCCGCAACCGGTTTTCCCCGGTCAGCGTATCGACCTCGACCTCCGCCAGCGCCGCGCCATAGGCGAAATAATAGAACGGCCGCCCCTGGTGGATCTTGGTGTCATAATGGATCTTCGGCGTGCTGTAGTACCCCGTGGACGACAGCGAAGCCCGCGCCCGATGCGCCAGCTTGGCGACCTCCCCGAACGTCAGCGTCTTGTCGCCCGCGCCGACCGTCCCGCCGGCGAACACCACCGACGTCACCGGCACATCCAGCGCCGTCGCCGCCACCGCCGCCATGCGCTGCCTGATCGTCCGCGCCGCCGCCTGCGCCGCCTTGCCATTCAGGTCCGTGCCGGACGACGCCGCCGTCGGCGAGGTATTCGGCACCTTCGCTGTCGTCGTCGCGGTGATCTTCACCCGGTCCAGCCCGATGCCGAATTCCGCCGCGACAATCTGCGCCACCTTCAGATAGAGCCCCTGCCCCATCTCGGTGCCGCCGTGATTCAACTGCACGCTGCCATCCGTATAGACATGCACC
>DATARX010000175.1:0-7214 GCA_036263955.1 Rhodopila sp. | reverse complement strand
ATCGAACAGCAGCGGATCCAGCCGGAACGGTCGGTCGATCGCGGTCGCCCACGGATCCATCAGCAGCTTCGATCCGTTGAACCGCAGCCCGTTCCCAGGATCCCAGGGCCCGTAGGCCCGTAATCCGTAGTGCGCGCCAATCGGCACCCCGGCGATACGGCCATGGTGCACCGAACCGGTTCGCACCGGCAGCCGGATCCGATGGGTCTCGCGGTCGTTTCCGTCGAACAGGCACAGCGCGACGGCATCCGCGTCGGGCGCATGCACCGCCACGTCGATCCCGTCCCTAACGACGGCAACACCCAGCGTGTCGGCCGACCGCACGCCCGTTAGCGCAAGTCCGGTCAGCCCAGATCCCACGGGTCCGGTGCCGGACAGTGTCAATAGCGATCCGCCAGGAGCGATCGATACAGCGCGACGTAGCGGCTCGCCGACCCGCGCCAGGACACATCGGCCGCCATGCCGTTCCGCTGTACCTGGTCCCACGCCGGCCGGTCCCGCCACAGCCCGAGCAAGCGGTGCAAGGCCCCCTGCAGTGCCGGGGGCGTCGTCGGCCAGAACTGGATCCCGGTCGCGACCCCCGCTGCCAGCGCAGCCTCATTCGCATCGATCACCGAGTCCGCCAGCCCGCCAACCCGCGACACCACCGGCACCGCGCCATAGCGCAAGGCATACAGTTGCGTCAGTCCGCACGGCTCGAACCGCGACGGCGCCAGCAACGCGTCACAGCCCGCCTGGATCAGGTGCGCCAGCGCCTCATCGTAACCCAGGACACATCCGACTGATCCCAGATGCCACTCCGCGGCGGCAACGAACGCCTGCTCCAGGTCCGGATCGCCCGACCCCAGCATCGCGAGCTGCATCCCGTCGGCGACCAGCTCGTCCAACTGGTCCAGCAGCATGTCCAATCCTTTTTGCGAGGTCAGCCGGCTGACCACCCCGATCAGCAGCGCATCCGGCTTCGCCTCTAGCTCCATCCGATCTTGCAGTGCGGCTTTGTTGACCGCGCGCTTGCCCATCCGCCCGCGCGCGAACCGGCCCGGTATCAGGGGGTCGGTCGCCGGATTCCACACCGTATCGTCGATGCCGTTCATGATCCCGGACAGCGCGCCGGCCCGATGGCGCAGCAGGCCATCCAGCCCCATGCCGTTCTCCGGCCCGGTGATCTCCCGCGCATAGGTCGGCGACACCGTGGTGAGCCGGTCGGCGGAGGACAAGCCGCCCTTCAGGAAGTTGACGTCACCATGATATTCCAGCCCATCCAGGCCGAACGCCGCGTCCGGCAGGCCCAGCCGCGGAAACAGGCTGGCCGGATACCGCCCCTGGAACGCCAGATTATGCACGGTCAGCACGGTGCCGGGCCGGTGGCCCGGATGGAACCGCAGGTAGACCGCGGCCATCGCCGCCTGCCAGTCATGCGCGTGCACGATATCGAAGGTCAGCTCCGGAACGATGCCAGCCCCCAGCGCCGCCGCCGCCGCGCCAAGCCCGGCAAAGCGAATCCCGTTGTCCGGCCACTCCGCCCCACCCGACCCAAGGTAGGGGTTTCCCTCACGTGCATAGAGATGCGGCGCATCGATAACGAGCAGATCCAGCGACGCGGCGGTGCCCCGCAACACCCGCGCCGGACCGCCGAACAGGTCGGCGAAGGTGTACAGCGGGACGGCGTCGGTCAGCCTGTCCAGCACCGCCGGATAGCCCGGCACCACCGTGGTGGTTTCGGCTCCGGCCGCCGCGAGTGCCGGCGGCAGCGCACCCGCGACATCCCCCAGGCCGCCGGTTTTCACCAGCGGAAACACCTCCGACACGACGGAAAGGACGCGGATCAAATCACTCACTCAGCCGGTCGATCATGGGCTGGGTGACGAGGCAAATCCCCCGTTCGGTGCGGCGGAACCGCGCTGCATCCTCTTGCGGATCCTCGCCCACCACCAGGCCGGGCGGAATCCGTACACCCTTTTCCACAATCACGTTCCGCAACCTCGCCCCGCGTCCGATATCGGCGTCCGGCAGGACCACCGCGTTCTCCACCCGGGAGTATGAGTGAGCATGCACGCCGGTGAACAGCAGCGACTGCCGCAGGAACGATCCCGACACGATGCATCCGCCCGACACCAGTGAGGAAATCGCCTCGCCGCGGCGGCCGACTTCCTCATGCACGAACTTGGCCGGCGGCGCGATCTCGGCATAGGTCCAGATCGGCCAGTCGCGGTCGTACAGATCCAGCGCCGGTTCAATTGCCGTCAGGTCGATGTTGGCCTCCCAGTACGCATCCAATGTCCCGACATCGCGCCAATACGCCTCTCGCTCCGCCCCCGAAGTGACGCAGGAACTGGTGAAGCGATGGGCCACCGCTTTGCCGTGTCGCACCAGATACGGAATGATGTCCTTGCCGAAATCGCGGGTGGAGGTTTTATCGGCCTCGTCGCGATGCAACTGCTCAATCAGGAATCGCGTGTTGAACACGTAGATGCCCATGCTGGCCAACGCCATGTCGGGATTGCCGGGCAACGCCGGCGGATCCGCCGGCTTCTCGACGAAAGCGATGATCCGATCGGCCTGATCAACGTGCATGACGCCGAAGCCTGTGGCTTCCATGCGCGGCACCTCGATGCAGCCCACCGTGACGTCCGCGCCCTGTTCGGCGTGCTGCACCAGCATTGCCGCATAATCCATTTTGTAGACGTGGTCGCCGGCGAGGACGACGATGTATTCAGGGTTGTAGCCTTCGATGATGTCGATGTTCTGATACAGCGCGTCCGCCGTGCCGGCGTACCAGGTGTCACCGGACCGTTGCGAGGCGGGCAGGATGTCGAAGCCTTCGTTTCGTTCCGGCCGAAAGAAATTCCAGCCGCGCTGCAGGTGCCGGATCAGGCTGTGGGCCTTGTACTGGGTGGCCACGCCGATTCGGCGGATCCCGGAGTTCAAGGCATTCGACAATGCGAAGTCGATGATTCGGCTCTTGCCGCCGAAATACACCGCCGGCTTGGCGCGCACATCGGTCAGTTCCAGCAGTCGTGACCCGCGCCCGCCGGCCAACACGTACGCCATGGCGTCGCGGACGATCGGGGCGTGCAATCCGGGGCGCTGCACCATCGGGCCGTCTCCTGTCTCGGCGGTTCTTGTTGTCTCGGCACAATAACCACGCAAGGGGTGAGATACCAGGATGCACGCACATCAGGATCGGGGCAGATGCTGACCTGTCACGGCACGGTGCCAGGCCAATCAGCCCGAAGCGCGATCGCCACACGCCTGACCGGTATCGACGCCGCAGGCGGCAGTTCAATCCGCCGCGGCGTAGGCGGGCACATTCCAGACCAGATCGGCGTATTCCCGAATCGACCGGTCGGAAGAAAACCACCCGACATTGGCGGTATTGAGGATGGAGGCCTGCCACCAATCGTCCGGCCGCCGCCACAGGTCGGCAATCCGGCGCTGGCTGGCGTAATAGTCGTCGAAGTCCGCACACACCAAAAAGTGGTCGTGATGCCGCAGTGAATTGACCAACCCGCGATACCGGTCGGGCTCATCAGGAGAGAACACGCCGGCCTCGACACTGGACAAAACCTCGGCCAGGACGGGAGAGGCTTCGATGATGTCGGTGGCATCGATGCCGTTGCGGCGCCTTGCCTCCACCTGCTCCGCGGTCAGGCCGAAGATGAACATGTTCTCGGCGCCGACACGTTCCAGGATCTCGACGTTGGCGCCATCCAGCGTGCCCACCGTCAGCGCGCCGTTCAGCGCGAACTTCATGTTGCCGGTGCCCGACGCCTCCATCCCGGCGGTCGAAATCTGCTCCGAAACGTCGGCCGCCGGAATGATGACTTCCGCCAGGCTGACCGAGTAGTTCGGCAGAAAAACAATCTTCAGGATGTTGCGCACGGTCGGGTCGCTGTTGATCACCCTGGCCACATCGTGGATCAGCTTGATGATCAGTTTCGCCTGCTGGTAGCTCGCGGCGGCCTTGCCGGCGAATACTTTGACGCGCGGCGTCCAGTCATCCATCGGCCGAGCCCGGATGGCGTTGTAGAGGGCGACGGCCTCCAGGATATTGAGCAACTGGCGCTTGTACTCGTGGATCCGCTTGATGTGAACGTCGAACAGCGCCGAGGGATCGACGCGGATCTCCAACTCCCGCCGGATCAGGTCGGACAACGCCAGTTTGTTCACGTAGCGCGCCGCGGCGAACTGCTTCTGAAACCCGCGGTCACCGGCGAGCGGACGGATCCTGGTCAGCGCGTTTTCGTCGTCCAGCACCGCAGGCCCCGCGGCGTTGACCAGCAAGCGGGTCAGGCGCGGATTGGCTTCATGCAGCCAGCGGCGGAAGGCGATGCCGTTGGTCACGTTGACGATGCGGTCAGGGAACAACGCGTGCAGGTCGCGGAACACGGTTTCGCGCATCAGTCCGGTGTGCAGGGCGGACACGCCGTTGACCCGGTGCGATCCCAGGAATGCCAAGTGGCTCATGCGCACCCGGCGCCCCTGGCTTTCGTCGATCATCGACACGCTGGACAGCAGCGCATCGTCGCCGGGACGTTCCCGCCGCACGTGCCCGAGATGCAGTGCGTTGATCAAATAGATGATCTGCATATGGCGCGGCAGCAGCCGTTCCATCAGCGGAACAGGCCAGACCTCCAGCGCTTCGGGCAGCAGCGTATGATTGGTGTAGCTGAATGTCGACCGCGTCATATCCCAGGCTTCTTCCCAGGGGATCTGGTGCATATCCAACAGGATGCGCATCAGTTCGGCGACGCCGATCGCCGGGTGCGTGTCGTTCAACTGGATCGAGGTCTTGTCCGCCAGGCTGCTGATGTGGCCGAACGCCTTGATGTGCCGGCGCACAAGGTCTTGCAGCGATGCCGAAACGAAAAAATACTCCTGCCGCAGCCGCAACTCCTGCCCCGCCGGCGTCGCATCCGAGGGGTAGAGTACCTTGGAGATCGACTCCGCCCTGACCTGTTCCGCCAGCGCGCCGGCATGGTCGCCATGGTTGAACGCGTCCAGCCGCAGCGGGTCGGCGGATCGCGCCGACCACAGCCGCAGGGTGTTCACGCGCCGGCCCCGCCAGCCCACGGAGGGGGTGTCGTACGCCACCGCCTCGATCGTTTCGGCGGGATGCCAGACGTGGCGGACCGCGGCTTCCGAGATCGGCACCGCCTCAATCGAGCCGCCGAAGCCAATCTGATAGTTCACCTCCGGCCGGTGGAACTCCCACGGGTTGCCCAGCGCCAGCCAGTCCTCGGGGAATTCCTGCTGCCAGCCGTTCTTCATCACCTGGCGGAACAGCCCGTGCTCGTAGCGGATGCCGTAGCCGTGCGCCGGGATGTCCAGGGTCGCCATGCTTTCCATGAAGCACGCCGCCAGCCGCCCGAGGCCGCCATTGCCCAACGCCGCGTCAGGCTCCAGCGCACGCAGCCTGTCGAGATCCACGTCCAGGCCGGCGAGGGCCGATCGCATCGTGCCCAGCGTATTGAGATTATTCAGGTTATCGAACAGCAGGCGACCGATCAGGAACTCCAGCGACAGGTAATACACCCGCTTCGAACCGTTCTGGTACGCCGTGTCGATGCCGGCCAGCCAGCGGTCCACGATCTGGTCGCGCACCGCGTACGCGGTGGCCATCAGCCAGTCGCGGTCGGTCGCGATCGCGCGGCGCTTGCCCATGACGTAGGTGAGCTTTTCCAGGATCGCGACCTGTAGGGCGGCGACATCCTCATCGCTCCGCGCGGTATCATGAGACCCAACATCATCGCCAAGCAGGGCAGACACATCCGTTCCAAGCTCCACGCGGCTTCACCTTTTCGTGATGTCGATTCAGCCCCCACGAAAGCATGTTTCCGCCGTTGGCTTCAACCTTTCGAAGAGGAACGCTCATATCGCCTGGGAATATGGAGAAAGTTTGGTCACCTGCATGGACGAAGCGATGTGAAGCGAGGCATGGACGTCCCAGACGATGATTTTTTGCGCAACATGATAATCCGTCGATTCGAACCGCCTCCTGGCATCCCATCATTCCTTTGTCGGCTGTTTCGCACCTGTCTTCTGGCCAGGGCTAGGGAGGTCGGGGTTAGGGACAATCGGGTTTGCGACGCCCGGGTTTGCGACGCCCGGGTTGGCGACGACCGGGTTGGCGGTTCCCAGAATCCAGGCACTCGACGGCCAGGCGCGAACGATCGATCCGCGCCAGACGACGGCGGCAACCATCACCGCCCCAAGCACCACGAACGTCGCAACCCAGGCCACGACCAGGGCAATGGAGCGTGGCGGCGGCGGGGCCGGGGCGGCGAGCCGATCCATCGCGGTCACCGTGGGAGCCGGTGCGGCCGCCGCCGTCCGAACCTCCCCCGCCGTGGGATCGGGATCCGGATCGGGATCGATGGCCGGCGGCGGTGCCTCCTCGGCTTCCTGAATGGCCGCCCACTGCTCGCCGCAACGGGTGCAGCGCACCTTCCGCCCCGGCGTCAGTCGGGATGCAGGCACCTCATATTCGGCGGCGCAGCTCGGACAGGCGATTCGCATGGAAATCCATTGTGGAAGAGAACGGATTATAATGCGACCAACGGGTGGCCGTTACCAATGGTTTCAACGCCGCCGCGGTGGGACAGGTTGACGTTCGGAAGGCCGGGCGCGGTTCCGTTTTCGTCGCTTCCCTCCGCCGCAAGGCGGAAGACACCGGATCGCGCAACGGCTAAATAGATACCATGCTACGATTCGAAGCGGTCGGGTTGCGCTATGAGCGAAGCGGCGTCCGCGCGGGTGCGCCGGTCGCGCCCGAGGTATTGCATGACATCAGTTTTCGCCTGGACGCGGGTGCATTTCGCTGGCTGCTGGGTCCCTCCGGCGCCGGCAAGACCAGTCTGCTGCGGTTGCTCTACCTCGCCGAACGGCCGACCCGCGGGCGCCTGACCTTGCTGGGTACCGACGTCGCCATGGCCCCAAGACGCGCCTTGCCCTCGTTGCGCCGGAAAATCGGGGTGGTGTTTCAGGACTTCCGGCTGCTTCCGCATCTTTCGGCGTTCGACAACGTCGCGCTGCCGCTGCGCATCGCCGGCCGGCCGGAAGGGCAGATCCGGGCGGATGTCGGCGAATTGCTGCGCTGGGTGGGGCTGTCGCGACACCTGGAGGCGCGACCCGCCGAACTGTCCGGCGGCGAGCAGCAGCGGGTCGCGATCGCGCGCGCCGTGATCACAAGGCCGGCTCTGCTGCTGGCGGAT
>DATARX010000105.1:0-24968 GCA_036263955.1 Rhodopila sp. | reverse complement strand
AGCATACGCGCGTTCTCCTGTCCCGTCTCCTAGAACCATGAAAAACAACGATCCAATGGCCGCGACGCTGATCGCCGCGCCGATCTGCAGGGCGGAGTTGGTGATGCCCGCCGCAACCCCCGCCTGCGCCGGCGGTACGTCCCCAAGGACGGTGGCGAACAGCCGCGGAAACGCAATTCCCTGGCCCAGCCCCGACATAAACACCGCCGCCGACAGTGGCACGCCGGTGACCCCGACCGCGACCAGCGCCCCGACCAGCACATAAAAAGTTACCTGGATACCCATGCCGATCGGCAGCAGTGTCGGCCGCAGCCGGACCAGCGGCGCGCTGACCAGGGGGCCGATGAACAGCCCGACTCCATAAGGAACGATTGCGAAACCGACCGCCAGCGGCCCCAGGCCCCGGCCTTCCTGCAAATACAACCCGAACAGCAGGTAGAAGCTGGTGGTGAAGAAGAACAGCGTCGCCACCAAGACGCCGCGGCCGAAGCTGGGGATCCGCAGCAGGCCGAGATCGACCAGCGGCATGCCACCGGCCCGGCTCAGTCGCGCTTCCTGGCGAAAGAACGCCGCAACCAGAAACGGGACACAGGCCAGCACGACGAACACCCAGGCGGGCCAGCCTTGCTGCCGCCCCTCGGACAGCGGCACCACGATGGCGGCGAGTGTCAGCGAGATCAGCGCCGCGCCGCCCAGATCGAGTCGTACTTTGCCGCCGCCCCCGGTCTCCGGCACCACCTTCCACCCCAGCAGCAACGTAACCGCGCAAACCGGCAGGGTCAGCAGGAAGATCACCCGCCAGCCCAGGCCGCCCGGATCCCACGCGATCAGCGCCCCACCGCTGAACTGGCCGATCGCGGCCGCCATGCCCATCATGATCCCATAGGCACTCATCGCCCGAGCCAGTTCGCGCTCATTGTCGAACAGCGCTCGGATGGAGCCCAGGACCTGCGGCAGCAGCAGCGCCGCGGCCGATCCCTGAATGACCCGGGCGACGACCAGATCAGCCGCGGTGCTGGCGAGGCCGCATCCCAGGCTGGCGAGGGTGAACCCCGCCATGCCGATCAGAAAGCAGCGCTTTCGCCCGTACAGGTCACCTAGCCGGCCGCCGGTGATCAGGAAGACTCCGTAACCGCAGGCATAGCCCGAGATGACCAGTTGCAGTTCGGCCGGAGTCGCCCCCAGACTTCGGTGGATCGAAGACAGGGCGACGTTGACAATGAAGAAATCAAGCGGCGGCAGAAACCCGCCGGCCAGCAGTATGACCAACGCCACCCAGCGGAGGGCGCCTTTTTGCCCAGTCGACACGCTTTCTCCCTAAACCGGTTCGTCAACACCGGGTCGTTTTGCTATAAATGATCATATCTCATGCCTGAACCGGCACGTCTTGCCGCCCCTCGTCGGACCTAGCATCTAATCACCATGCTGCCACCCCGCACACGACTGGATCCCGAGGGCTATTACGCCCGGCTTGGTGTGCAGCCGGTGGCGACCCAGGCCGCCATTGTCGCGGCCTTCCGCGCGAAGGCACGGGTGCTGCATCCGGATGTGCTGAAGACCGGCGATTCCGCGGCGTTCGTCGTGGTGCGGCAGGCCTATGACGTCCTGTCGAACCGGGACCGGCGGGCGGCCTACGACCGCAAGGCGCGCGAGGCAGCCGAGACGCATGACCGCGCGGCCGCGGAGGCGCAGAGTCGAATGGCCCGCGAGGCCGCGCAGGCGCGACACCGCAGCGCGCGGGAGATCATCGACGATCCGCTGGATGTCGCGGAACTCGCCGTGCCGCCCCCGGCTTCCTGGTCCCGCAGCACTATGTCGCTGATGCCGCGGGTCACCGGATTGCCGGTCGCGGTCTGGGTGGGGATGGCTGCCTTCCTGTGCCTGTGCGTGTATGAGGCCGCGGCGCATCTGCTGGCACCGGCACCGGTGGTGAATGCCGGGATCCGGCCGAACGCGGCGGCGGTTGAGCCGCTGTCACCCAGCGCGCATCGCGCCGTGCTGTATGGCCCCACCCCGGTCCGGCTGGCGGGAACGCCCAACTTCTATGTGGTGCCGGCCGGAAACCCGGCCATCCTGTGGCACCTCGATCCCGCTCGCAACAAACTGGTTTCGATCGGCCAACTTCCGGCGTTCAGTTCGGTGCAGGCGGTGCTCCTGATCCGGCCGAGCGGAATGCTGGAGGTGCTGGTAGACGACCAAGGTCACGGCTTCGTCAGCGCCGATCATCTCGCGCCAGGGGATGCAAGGGCGGCCCGAGCGGCCTATTGCGGTTACAACGCCGGGCAGGCCCCATTCGATGGCGAACTGCTGGAACGCCGCGGATCCGGCAACGGCGCGCTGGCGCTGGAAAATCGGGCGGTGCAGCCCGCGGTGGTCAAATTGCGGGACGCGGCAGGGGCCGTTGTGGTGTCTATTTTCCTCGCCCCCGGCAGCCATGCCGATCTGCAGGGCCTGCCGGCGGGCGTCTATCGGCCGGAGTTCGCGATCGGTGAACTATGGAGCCGCGCGTGCAACACGTTCGCGGCCGGGATGCGGGCGCGGCGGATGGATCAGGCGGTCCGGCTGCCGGGCGCCACGCGGATCGTCGTGGCATCGGATGGCGGGGGACCGGCCGCCTCGGACATTCCCGAACAGGCGTTTGAACACAATTGAGGAGGTAACGAGTAAGCGGGTGGCGGGTCCGGACGGGACCCGCCTGGTTCGATTGATGGATATCAGGCGATGACCGGGGCGGCGCCAGCCTGGGCGCGGCGCGATTGCCAGAGCGCGACAAAGTCGATCGGCTGCAGCAGCACCGGCGGGAAGCCGCCGTCGCGGGTGACGTCGGACAGGATGTTGCGGGCGAACGGGAACAAGATGCGCGGGCATTCGACCAGCAGAACCGGCTCGATCGCGTTGTCCGGCAGGCCGTTCAGGGTGAAGACGCCGGCATAGGTCAGTTCGGCGACGAATACCGTGGACGCCGGGCTGGTTGCCTGGCCGTTGGCCTGGGCCGCGTTGTCGTGGGCCTCGGCGCGGATCATGATCGCGACCTCGAAAACGCTTTGGCCTTCCTGCACGCGGCGGGCCTGAACATCAAGGTTGATGGCGACCTGCGGTTGGGTGCGAAGCTGGCTGTAGATCTGCGGCGCGCCCGGGACCTCGAAGGAGAGATCCTTCACGTACTGGATGTTCACCACCAGCGGCTGGACCGGCTGCGTGCCAGGCTGCGGGGCGGGTGTGGTCTCGGACATCAACGTCTCCGTGGTTACAGGGATCGTACCGAATTCGGCCTGCGATAAGGCGCGCCGGGTAGCACGGTTGTGAGTTGATTGCCACCGGCATTGCGTGACGCAAGACGGGTTAAGTTCGCCAGGTGAGACGTTCTGGTGCCGGTTTGGTAGGATCGCAGCGCAGCCACTGGCCGTTAGCGACGCTCTGACCCGTGAGGCTGAGAATGAAGCCCCAGTGGCTGATCACCAGCGTGTTCGCCCAATCGTGACGACGAGCGAGATCGGTGCGGAAGCGGGCGGCTCGTCCCACCACCGCATGTTCCGGTTCTTCTTCGCTGGGCCACCAGATGGGCGCCAACTGGCCGAAGTCTTGGCCGGGCCACTCCTGCTCCAGCGCGTCGCGGGGGGAGCCGATGTCGCAGGCGAACGCGTAGCGCTCCCGCACGATCGGATCGATGGTCAGCGGCAGGCGTAGCGCGGCGGCGATGGGACGCGCGGTTTGCAGGGTTCGGGTGTAGGGCGAGACGATGATCCGCTCGATTTCCTGCCCGATCAGCTGTTCGGCGGCTTCCCGCGCCTGGATATGACCGAGTTCGGTCAGGCGTGGATCGACGATACCGGGATCGCAACGGGTGGCGTTGAAATGGACGTTAAACTCGCTTTGGCCATGGCGCAGCAGGATCATCGGACGGCCATAGCGAGGCAACGATCGGGCGGCAAGTCCGGTTTCAGGGCGGTGGGGTTCCGGATTCGTTTGTCATCGCCCGGGGTCGCGCCTATCTCTGCTGTTTGAGGAGGATCTTGGCATGGGCGCGAGCGGCTTTCCAATCGACCTGGTACTGTTTGGGATGATCGCGGCCTTCCTGGTTCTGCGGCTGCGCAGCATCCTGGGAAAGCGGACGGGATTCGAGCGGTCGACCCCGCCGATGCAGCAGGCGCCGCTGCGGCCCGCGGCGGGACCGGTCATCGACGCAAAGGCGGAGCCGGTGGCTCCAGCGGCGGCGCAACCCGTACCGGAACCGACCACGCCGACCGGGCAGGCGCTGGTTCGGATGCGGCAGATCGACCCGACGTTCGACCCCGCGCGGTTCCTGGCCGGCGCGGACCAGGCGTTCCGGATGATCGTTGCTGCGTTCGCCACCGGCAACCGGGCGACGTTGCGGCCCCTGTTGGGGGACGAGACCTACGCGGCGTTCGAGCAGGCGATCAGCGCCCGGGAAAAGAGTGGCGAGCAACAGATCAGTGAAATCAAGGCGATGCATAACATGAGCATCGAGTCGGCGGAACTGAAAGGCCGGGTCGGATCGGTGACCGCACGGATCGTGTCGGACCAGGTGAGCTACACCCAGGACAAGGATGGGCGGCCGTTGGCCGGGACCGATGCGGTGACTGAAATCACCGACATCTGGACGTTCGAGCGCGATCTGTCACAGCAGGATCCGACCTGGCGGTTGGTGGCGGCCCGTAGCGGCTGATCAAGTCGTGCCGGACATCGCCGCCATGCGGCGCCCGATCTCCTCGGCGGTGACGTCCTCGATATGCGTGGATATGTGCCAGGTGTGACCGAACGGGTCGAGCAAACTTCCCATCCGATCGCCGTAGAACTTGTCCTCCGGCTGGGCTTTGATCGTTGCGCCCGCGGCAATGGCGGTGGCGACCATCCGATCGACGTCCTCGACGTAGAGCAGCAGGCTGACGGGTGAGCCGCCGAACCTGCCGGGCGCCCTGGCGTTTGACACCGGGCTTTCGTCGGCCAGCATGATGCGGCTGTCGCCGATGTCGATTTCGGCGTGGCCGATTTTTCCCTCCGGGGTGGGGAGCCGCATGACTTCCCGAGCGCCGAAGGCCGTGGCGTACCACGCGAGTGCTCGGGCCGCGCCATCGACGATCAGATAGGGTGTGACGGTGCGATAGCCGAGTGGGACGGGCGATACGGTCATTCGTGGGTTCTCCGTTTCGGTTTGGACGACGCGGGCAACCGCGGCGGCATAACCGGATGGGTCATGAAAGCCCCGCGGATGGGATGGGTTGGTCTCGTTGTGTAACCCGTTTACTCGGGGGCAGTTCCAGACAACGGTCGGCGTTCAGTGAACGGTGCCTTGATCGGGTGCTTTGAAACGATTCATGTAACGGGCGAGCGTCGGGATGTCGGTTTCCTGGACCTCCTGCGCGACTTCGTTCATTGCCGGCTCATAACCAGCGCGCGCGTTGGATTTGTATTCGCGCAGTGATTTCGCCAAATAGTCCTCTCGCTGGCCGGCGAGGCGTGGGATTTGGTCATGGCCGGCGAGGTCGGCGTTGTGGCACGACGCACAGCGGTATTTTGCAACCAGCGCTTGTCCCTGTTCGCGTACCTGATCGGTCGGCGGATCGCCGGATACGGGTGGTGGCGTCAGACGGGCGAGGCGATCGGAGGCGGTGCGCAGATCATCGTCGGTCAGCCCGCTGGCCATCGCGTTCATGATGTCGGAGTGGCGCTGCTTTTCACGGAACAAGTATAGCTGGACCAGCAGGTAATCGGCCGGCTGGCCGCCGAGGGAGGGCGTGTTTTCGGTGGCGGACACGCCGGTGTCGCCGTGACAGGCGAGGCAGGTGGGCAGACGCTCCGCCACGGTTTGCGCCGACGCGGGCACGATCATCGCGGGCAAAAGAAGCAGTGGGACAATGCGTCGCAACGGAGGCTCCGATGATTCGATGATCACGACGGCACATGCGGGACGACCGGACGTGCCGCCCGATTATTCGCCTATTTCGCGTAGCTGACGCGCCATACGGCGCCGTTCCAGTCATCGGAAACCAGCAGCGAGCCGTCTTTCAGCATTTGTACATCGACCGGACGGCCATTATAGTTGTTGTTCTCCAGGAATCCGGTCATGAACGGCTCGATCGACGCCACCGAACCGTCATCCTTCAGCTTGATGACGACCACGTCGCCTCCCAGCTTCTTGGTGCGGTTCCACGATCCGTGCCGGGCGAGAAAGATGGCGTTCTTGTAGGTTTCGGGGAACATGTCGCCAGTGTAGAAGCGCAGGCCGAGCGCGGCGACGTGCGGGCCCAGGAGGGCGGTGGGGGGATCGAACTCACTGCACGAATGGCCCCACCCGTGTTCGGGGTCGGCGAAGTTGCCCTGGTGGCAGTACGGGAAGCCGAAGTTCATCGTCCGTTCGGCGCCGACGGGGATGCGGTGCAGCGTATCGTTGGGGAGATCTTCCGACACCCAGTCACGCCCGTTGTTGCTGAAATACATGTCGCCATTGCGCGGGTTCCAGTCGAAGCCGACCGTGTTACGGACGCCGATCGCGACTTTCTCTACGTTCTTGCCGTCCAGATCCATGCGGCGGATCTGCGCATGGGTGGGCGGCGGCATGGGGATGTTGCCGGGTGATCCGACCGGCACGTACAGCTTGTTGTCGGGACCGATCGCGATGAATTTCCAGCCGTGCGCCTCATCGGTTGGCAAATCGTCGTAGACCAGCACAGGCTGCGGCGGATGATCGAGGTTGTCCTCGATGTTGTCGTAGCGCCAGATTTTCGACAGTTCGGCGACATAGAGCGAACCGTTATGAAAGGCGACGCCGTTCGGGCGGTGCAGGCCGCTGGCGATCACCTTGACGATCCGGGTGCCGTTCACCGTGGTGATGGCGTAGACTTTGTCCATCAGGCGCGAGCCGGCGAATACGGTGCCGTTGTCGCCAAGCGCCAGGGAACGGGCGTTGGCCATGCCGCTGGCATAGACCTCCACCTTGAAGCCGGCGGGCACGTGCATCTTGTCGAGCGGCAGGCGTGCCGCCGACGTTGGAAGCGGTGGCGATGGCACTGGCGCGAGCTTGACGGCGTCGGGATTGTCGGGCCGTCCGAACATGGCCGACTGCGGGTCGGTGGTGGCGGGCGGTGCCGCGGTGGGGGCGGCGGTCTGGCCGGTGCCGGGCGGCGTGCCCTGCCCCAGGGCCGTCCCGGCCAGCAGCATTCCGGCGAATGCCATGGCAATACGGAAGTCGCCTTTCCGGCTTTTCATGACGAAGTCCCCCAATTATTTTTTGTATAGGGTATATTGGTTACAATTTGTCCATCTCGTCAAATCGGAGGCCGTCAAATCGGGGGCCGTCAAATCAGGGGCCGTCAAATCAGGGGCCGTCACATCGGGCAGTTGGGAACATCGCGATATATTTGCACTTTACGCGGATCAGGCCGCGTTCACGCCGCTGATGTAGTGGCCGACTTCGGTGCGAAGTTGTTCGGCCTGCCGCGACAGTTCACCGGCGGCCCCCAGCACCTGGTTAGCGGCGGCGCCCGTTTCATTGGCGCCCTGACTGACACCGACGATGTTGGCGGAGACTTCCTGTGTGCCGGACGCGGCCTGCTGGACGTTGCGGGCGATTTCCTTGGTCGCGGCGCCTTGCTGTTCCACCGCGGCGGCGATGGCGGCGGCGATTTCACTGATTTCGCCGATCGTCGTCCCGATGCCTTGGATGGAGATCACCGCCTCCTTGGTCGCGGTCTGTATCTGGCTGATCTGGCGGGAGATATCCTCGGTCGCTTTCGCGGTCTGCGTCGCCAGGCTTTTGACTTCGGAGGCAACGACCGCGAAGCCCTTGCCGGCATCCCCGGCGCGGGCTGCCTCGATCGTCGCGTTGAGTGCCAACAGATTGGTCTGCCCGGCAATGTTGCTGATCAGGCCGACAACTTCGCCGATCTTCTGGGCGTTGTCGGCCAATGCCTGCACCACGGCATCGGTGCGCCTTGCATCCTCCAGCGCCCTGCCGGCCACCCGAGCCGATTGCGCGACCTGACGCGAAATCTCGGTAATCGAGGACGAAAGTTCCTCGGCGGCGGCTGCCACGGTCTGCACGTTGGCGCTGGCTTGTTCGGCCGCCGCGGCGACCCCGGTCGCCTGCCTCGTGGCCTGTCCGGCGGTGCCGGTCATGGATTGGGCGGTGGTCTGCAGATCGGTTGCCGCCGACGATAGTTGCCCGACCAGTTCTCCGGTCTTCACTTCGAAAGCGCGGGTCAGCGTCTCAAGACGGACCGCGCGTTGTGCTTTTGCCGCTTGTTGCGCCTCCTGCTCCGCTTTGAGCCGCGTGGCCTCCATGCCATTGGTTTTGAGTATTTCGACTGTCTGGGCCATCTGGCCCAGTTCGTCCGAGCGATCCGCACCCGGGACCTCGGCGTTCCAGTCGCCGGCGGCGAGGCGGGCCATCGCGCCGGTCAGACTATGGATCGGCCTAGAAATATTATTGATGATGACATAGGCGAGCAACAGACACAGGACGACGGCGGCCGCGATGATGCCAAACATCCAGAGCCTGGTGGCCGCGTAGATGGCATCGCCCTGATCGGAGGCTTTCTTGCCTTCGACCGCATTGAAATTCAAATCGCTCTCGACAGCGGATGCAGCCGCCTGAAAGCTTTTCCTGTTCTCGTCGTCGAATAATAGCGCACGGGCGTTGGCATTGCTGTCGTCCAGATATTGGTGTTCGAGCTGTTTGTGGTCGGCCCAAGCAGCATCGAACGCATGCATCAAGCGTTCATCATCGCTCCCGCGGGTGATGAGCGGTTCATAGTTGGCGCGCAGGCGTTCGACCACCTGCGCCCGCTTGCTCAGTTCCTCCATCATCTGCTGGTGCTCGTGCTCGTCGCGTGCCAGCAGGATGCGGGCCTCGTACGCACGGAACGCCTGCAGGGCGCCAAACAGTTGGCCCTGGACGGCTGTGCTGGGGAGCCAGTTGTCTCGCACGTCAGCCGCCAGATCGTTGATCGCGGCCAGCCGATTGACCGCGGTCAGGCTGATTCCCAGGACGATGAGGAGAACCAATCCAAATGAACCCGAGATTTTGCCGCGTATGCCCAAGCGTTTCAGAACGGCGGTCACGCATTTCTCCTGCTGGTCATGACGGTCGCGCTGTCCCGATCGGCCGCTGGCTCCGACGGCCGGTATGACACGTAAGGATTAATGGAGTGTTAATTTCATATATGCGCGTACGAGGTGGGTATTCGTGGGCGCTTCGGGCGATTACGCCAACCCGAAATAGGTCCTGTGCAGGCTGTCGTCGGCTTGCAGTTCCTCGACCGAACCCTCGAACCGGATGCGACCGCCTTCCAGGGTAAAGACGCGGTCGGCCAGATCCAGGAACGCGATGTTCTGTTCGGCTATCAGCATCGCCAGGCCGGATTCACGGAAGCGGCTCAGGACCTCGATGACCTGGCCGACGAAGAGCGGAGACAGGCCGGCGGAGGGTTCGTCCATGACCAGCAGCCGGGGCGACGAGGCCAGGGCCTTGGCGATGCCGAGCATCTTTCGCTGGCCGCCGGACAGGCTGCCGGCGAGGGCGCCGCGGCGGTGGGCGATGTCGGGGAAGTAGCTGTACAGTTCTTCCATGCGGGTGCGCAGGGCGGATTTCTCGATGAACTGGCCGCCGACGCGGAGGTTTTCGTCGATCGAGAGACCGGGGAAGACGCCGATTTCGGACATATAGGCCATGCCGCGGCGAACGCGCTTGTCGGTGCGCCAGGTGGTGACGTCGTCGGGATCGAGGTGGACGACGCCGCGCCAGGCGGGGAGCAGGCCGACGATGACTTTCAGCAGCGTGGTTTTGCCGGCGCCGTTGGCACCGAGCAGGACGACGCTTTCCTTTGGCCTGACGTCGAGGCCGGCGCCCCAAAGGACCTGCACGCGGCCGTAGCCGGTCTCGATGCCGGTGGCGCGCATGACGGAAGTCGGATCAGCCATGATGCCCGCCACCCAGAAAAACCCTGATCACTTCTGGATCCTTGGTTGCGTCGGCCAGGGTGCCGCCGAAGAATTCCTTACCGGCGGCCATGACCACGACACGGTCGGTGACCTTGTCGATGAAGCCCATCAGGTGCTCGACCACCAGCAGCGCCATGCCGCCATCGGCCAGGACGCGCAGGCGGTCGGCCATGCGGGACAGTTCGGCGGGGTTGAGGCCGGCCGCGAGTTCGTCGACCAGAAGAAGCCTTGGTTCAGTGGCCATGGCACGGGCGAGATCGAGGGTCTTCTGTTGCGCGCTGTTCAGTTCGGCAGCGGGACGAGTAGCGTACCGATCCAGTTCCAGTTCGGCGAGCAGGGCATCGACGTCGAAGCCGGGTTTGGGGTCGCCGTAATGGGCGGCGACTTCGACGTTTTCGCGCACGGTGAGGGACAGGAATGGTTTCGGGGACTGGAAGGTTCGGTTGATGCCGGACTTGACCAGGCGGTGCGACTTCTCGCCGATAATCGAGCGGCCGCTGTAGGTGATCGAGCCGCCGTCGGCGTTATACAGGCCGCAGATGACGTTGATGCAGGTGGTCTTGCCGGAGCCGTTGGGGCCGACGAGGCCCAGCACTTCCCCCGGATGCAGATGGAAGCTGACCCCGTCAAGCGCTCGGAATCCCCCGAATCGCTTGACCAGGCCTTCAACGTTGAGAAGGGGTTCAGGGGACACGGATGCCTCGTTTGGTGAGCAGGGAGACGAGGCCGTTGGGCAGGAACAACACCAGCAGGACGATGAGCGCGCCGTAGGTGAACTGGAAATACTGCGGCACGGCGATGCCGATGAGGTTGTAGATGCCATACAGGATGAACACGCCCAGCAACGGGCCGGACAAGGTTGTTGCGCCACCGAAGAGCAGGAAGACGGTGGAGAAGATCGAGACGCTGAGGTCGAAGGCGGTATCGGGGTAGAACACCGAGATGTGCCAGGCGAAAACTCCGCCGATCAGGCCGGCGATCAGGGCGGATAGCAGCCAGGCAATGGTGCGGCCACGGACGACGGAGACGCCGGCCATGGCAGCGCTGACGTTGTCGTCTCGGATCGCTTGCAACGACATGCCGAAGCGGGAATTCCGCAGCCAGACGACGAGCAACAGGGTGCCGGCGAGGATTGCGAGGGCTACGTAGTAGGAGAAGGCGGGGGCGAAGACTTCCGACAAGGAGACGCCGTAGGGGCCTTTGGTTACGTTTTCGAGATCGGGATTGGCGATGATTTCATACAGCGCCTGGGCGGCGGCCATGCTGGCGATGGCGAAGTACGCGCCGGACAGGCGAAGCAGCGGCAAAAGGATGACGGCGAGGACCAAGGCGGCAGCACCGGCGGCGGCCATGCCGATCATGGCGGGGACGTGGAGGTGCATGACCACGAGGGAGAAGCCGTAGGCCCCTGCCCCGTAAAAGCCGACATAGCCGAACGGCAGGTAGCCGGTGAAGCCGTAGATGATGTTGAGGCCCTGCGCGAGGGCCAGGAAGACGATGAAGTTGAACAGCATCAATTCGTTTGAATAGACGCCACGCATGACGCCCATCAGGATGACGACGGCGGCGGCGATGCTGGTATCGAGGATGATGCGGTTGCGTTTATGCACGGCGGGTTTTCCTGCCGAGGATTCCCTCGGGGCGGATAAGCAGCACGGCGATCAATAACAGGTTTGGCAACAGATTGGCCCAGGAACTGAGGTAGGTCTGCATCAGCATCAGCGACACGCCGTAAATGATCCCGCCGAGTAACGTGCCGAGGGGATTGCCCAGGGTGCCGACGACGATGACGGCGAAGGCGGTGATGTTGATGGCGACGCCCATGTTGGGGGTGATGCTGCCCAGGATGAACGGGGCGAAGACACCGGCGACGCCGGCCAGCGCGAGGCTGATGCCGAAGGCCACGGCGGAAACGAAATTGACGTCGATCCCGGTGGCGAGCGCCTCGTCGCGGCTGACCATCACGGCTCGGGTCAGGGTGCCGAGGCGGGTGCGATACAGATAGAGATACACCAGCAGCACGGCGATGGCGCTTGCGGCGGCGCTGAAGATCCAGGCCTTGGGCAGGCGGGTGCCGAGGATGATGAACGGGCCGACACCGAGAAGGCGCGGCGGCAGGGAGCGTTCGGTGGCGCCGAGGCCGATGGTGGTGACGGCCTCGATCATCTGGGAGAGGCCGAAGAACAGGATCAGCGACAGCATTTCGGAGTCGCGGGAGCGGAGCAGGCGCGGGACGACGAGGTAGTAGATGGGGAGGCCGGCGAGGACGAAGACGACGATGACGAAGCCGGCGGAGACCAAAGGCGAGAGGCCGAGGCTGGTGAACAGGAACCATGCGGCGATGCCGCCGAGCATGAGGAAGTCCCCGTGGGCGAGGTTGACGATGCGCATGACGCCGAACACGAGGTTCAGGCCGAGGCCGACGAGGGTGTAATACAGGCCGAACACGATGCCGGCGATGATGGCGCCGGTAAGCATGTGGGGGCGGTGGTCCGGTTGGATGGGGTCATGGGCGGGGGTGTCGTGGACGCCTGTGCACGAACGGCCGGGGAGCGGATGGCCGGGTGGCGGATGACCGGGGGGCGGATGGCCGGGTCACGCCCGGCCGTGACGGAAATAGTATCGATGGCCGGGTCGCCCCCTCCCTCGTCGGCTCGATCGCCCGGCCATGACGGAAAACGGGCTGCCGTGACGGGGAGTAAGTCGGCATGCTTCGGTCGGAAGCCGCTCACTTGCCGAGGACGGCTTTGCCGTTGGCGAGGTCGGGGGGGTAGACGGCGACGAGGTTCAGTTCCTCCTTGCCGGCGGGTTGCAACTGGCCGAGGGGGGTAACCTCTCCGATCTGGGCGCCGTCCTTGCGGAGGGTGAACGTGCTGTCGAGGGTTGTCAGCTTGCCGGACAGCGCGAACACCGCATCGTGGATGTCCATCTGGTCCAGGCTCTTGGTGGTGGCCAGGGTGCGCTCGACGACCAGTCCGGTCATGTAACCGTAAATCGCGTTGGCGCCGAAGGCGACGTTGGAGCCGGGTGGATACTTCTTGGCCCAGGCTTGTTTGAACTCGGTCAGCGTCATGCCGAAGTTGGGCTTGTATTCGTAGTTCGAAGCCGGAACGTAGCTGAAAATGTGGGTCAACGCGGAGACGCCGACGTTCTTCTCGATCTCTTCCTTTTCGGTGCCGGCGTAGATGGTGAAGACGAAGCGGAACTGGTTGCCACTGTCCTGCAGGTTGCGCAGGAAGGCGATGTCGTTGCCGACGTAACCAAGCTCGATCACGGCATCCGGATTGGCGGAGGCGATGTTGTTGATCAGGACGGTGTAGTTGGATGTGCTGGTGGGAACGCCCTGGTAGTAGACAACCTTGACCTTGCCATCGCGTTCGAAGAAGCCTTTCAGCGCGGCGGCCTGGGTGCCGGTGAAATCGTTGGTCGAATACAGGATGGCGACCGTCTTGATGCCTTCCTTGGCGCCCTCATCGGCCAGGTAATCGGAGATGTAGTGCGGCCAGATGGTGGAGACGGGATCGGCCATCAGCGCGATATAGGGGTTGTCGTCGGTGAAGAAGGCGGCGCCGGTGCCGGAGACGTCGAACAGGAACTGCTTGTGCTCCTTGGCGATCGGCACGCCGACGGACGTCAATACAGAGCCCGAATCGGCGACCAGCAGATCGACATGGTCCTGGGTAATGAGCTGGTTATATAACGTCGCGGCGGTGGCGGTGCTGCTCTGGTCGTCGTAAGCGATCAGCTTGATCGGGATTTTCTTGCCGAAGGGTTTGACCTCGGCGCCGCCGTTGGCGTTGACCTGATCCACCCACAGCTTGAACGCGTCGAAGACCGGCATGGAAATGCTGGCATAGGGGCCGGAACTGGCATACAGCGCGCCAATCTTGATTTCCGCCGGCGCGGCGCCAGGCTGGGCGTCTGCAGGCTGGGCGTATGCCGGCTGGGCGTATGTGGGCGCGGCGGCGCACAGCATGGCGAACGCCAGTAGCCTTGGTGCCAGTACCTTGGATGCCAGCAGCTTGGATGCCAGTAGCTTGGACTTCATTCCCGTTCCCTCTTCTACGCCTAGCCGTAACGATCACCATCGTTCGGCATGACGATTGTCTATTCTAATCGTGTGGCCTGCCGTTGGCGCAACAAGCCGCGGCGCATGTGATACACCGGCCGCCGCCCTGTCAATCTGCGGTGCGACGGTCGGGCCAGAAGGGTGAAGGCGGGGGGCGGTGCATGAGGGCGACCAGCAGCATGCAGACGAACGCGCCGGCGCCGGCCGCGGTGAAGCCGTCGATGTAGGCGAGCACGGATGCCTGTTGCGCCACCGTGGTCGCCAGCAGTTTCGCGGCACGGCCGGCGGCTTGTCCAAGGTCGGCGGTGTGGGCGGCGACCGCGCCGCTATACGCGGCCAGCCGGTCGATGGTCAGCCCGGACGAACCGTCGACGTGGAGGCCAACGAGGTTGGAGTGAACCTGCTCGCGGACGCGAACGAAGGTTTGCATGAACGCGGTGCCGTTTTCCCCGCCGAACAGACGGCTGATTTGCAGCAGGCAGCCGATCGCCAGGGCGTCGGCCGGGTTGATCGAGCGGATGACGAGGACCAGCAACGCGGTCAGGGCGAAGGACTGGCCGATCGCCTGAAGGATCTGCGACGGCAGGAAATCCACCGTTGCCCACTCGCTGGTCAGGCCGGTCGCCATCCAGCAGGCGATGCCGATCAGCGCGCTGCCCAGGGCCAGGATCCCGCGTCCGTCCACGCGGCGAAGCAGGGCCGCGAGCGGGAAGGCAATCACGAGCTGCGGCAGGGCGATCCACAGCAGCACGCTGCCGACCTGCAATTCGCGAAAGTTCTGCACGACCTGCAAATAGTTCGGAATGATGTAGGCGGTGGAGAGGATGATGAACCGGAAGCCGGACAGCAACAGCAGCAACAACAGGATATTGCCGCTGAGCAGGCGGCCGAGGTTGAGGAAAGGGCGCTTGGCCACATGCTCCCGGATCACGAAGACCAGGGTCATCAGACCGCCGGCGAGAAGCAGCCCGACGATCATTCCGTTGTTGCTCCAGCCGAGGCGATTGCCCTGGTCCAGGCCGGCATACAGCAGGCCAAGTCCCATCATCGCATAGGCCAGGCCGGGCCAGTCGAGATCGCGTAACAATCCGGTGTTTATCGTCTCCCGCGGGACGCCGAAGCCGATGCTGATGAACATCAGCGGCAGCATCGCGCAGTATTGCCATTCGATCCATCGCCAGGACCAGTTGTCGCTGTACCAGCCCTCCAGCGACGCGGCGACGTTCTGCGACAGTTCGGAATTCATCGCGTAGAGGGAGACGCCGTAGATCACCAGGTTGGCGGGCAGGCTACGGATGATGAAGCTGATGGTCAGGGGGATGAAGGTGCCGGAACCGATGCCGCCAAGGACCTGCATCGCCATGAAGGCGTGGAGGTTCGGTGAGAGCGGGCCGAGCAGGCTGGCGACGAACATCAAGGTGATGCCGATCAGCAGCATGCGGCGGACGCCGAAAATGGCGCCGAGGTAGGGAGAGATCACGCCCGAGATCATCTGGCCGATGCCGAAGGCGGTGGTGATCCAGGCGCCCTCATCGAAGCCGGCGTGCAGACCGCCGCGCAGGTCGGCCAGGCCGAACGTGGTGACCCGGCTGGCGAGCGTCGCGATGATGGAACCCAGGAGGACCCCGAAAATGCCGACATAGGGGCGCAGCGAGTTGGAGGACAGACGGGGGACCGCGCGGGTGAGGAGCGCCCTGCCCGGGGCGCTGACGGGGGCCAGATGCAGCGTCATTTGTCGGCGGGACCGGGGGAGTCAGGTGCGGGCCGGTTGGGCGTGGCCTTCAGGGTCGATTCCGGCGTGGGTTCGCGGTTCTTGACCAAGCCGGTATCGATGGTCGCCTCGACCGACATGCCGGGACGGACCAGGGTTCCAAGCGAGGGGTGGTGGTCGAGGACGATCTTGACCGGGACGCGTTGCACGACCTTGGTGAAGTTGCCGGTGGCGTTGTCGGGTGGCAGCAGCGCGAAGGTGCTGCCGGTGCCGGGCGACCAGCTGTCGACGTGGCCGGTGAGCATCAGGTCCGGAAAGGCATCGACGGTCACGCGGGCGCGGTCGCCGAGACGGATGTTGGTCATCTGCGTCTCCTTGTAGTTGGCGATCACCCAGATGTTGGGGAGCGTCACCACGGAAATGACCTGGGTGCCAACATTGACGAACTGGCCGGGGCGCACCTGGCGCAGGCCGACCAGCCCGTCGGCGGGGGACAGGATGCGGGTGTAGTTGACGTTGTTGCGGGCCAGCGTCACCTGCGCCTCGGCCGCTCGGACCTGGGCTTGCAGCTGGTTTTCCTGCACGTCGAGACTGGCCAGGAGGGCTTTCTGCTGGTCGAGCTGGGCGATGTTCAATTGCAGTTGCGCGGCGGTGCGCTTCTGGTTGGCGTCGGCCTGCTCGACCGTCTGCTCGGTGCCGGCGATGCGGGTTCGCAACAGTTCGCGCTGACGTTGCGCCTCCAGGGAATAGCGCAGCAGGTCGGCCTGGGTGGCCTGGATGGTGGCGTCGGCCTGACGGATCAGGGCGCGCTGGACGTCCTTCTGGTTGGCGAGGTTGGCGAGGGAGGCCTGCGCGGCGGCGAGATTGGCCTCGGCCTGCATGAGCTGGGCACGGTAGTCGGAGGCGTCGATTTCGACGATCGGATCGCCCTTGTGCACCGTCTGGTAGTCGGTGACGCCGACGGTCTGGACATAACCGGACACCTTGGCCGACAGCGGGGTGACGTCGCCGGCGGTATAGGCATCATCGGTCCACTCAAAACGGACGGCGCCGGTCCAGCGGTTCCAGTTGCCGGCGACGTACCAGGCGAGGAAGCCGACCGCAAGCACCAGGAGGACGCGCAGCAGCGGCGGCACCCAGCCGAACCGGGATGGCGGCGGCGCTGTCTCGGTTGGCGGAGCGGGGCGGGCCGTTTCGTTCGCGTCAGGCATCGAAATCGCCGATCCGTTAACGTGGGACGGTGCGTTTGTTTCCCTTGGCCAATTGCCTGGTGTTGCGTGCTCCCGTCTCGGCCTGGCCGATATCGGGGAGGGTAGGCAGAATCGACGGATTGCGGCAAGGCAAATTGCCGCCGTTCCTTGCGACGGTTTGGTTATCGCCACCGGTCCCGACCCTGGACCGTTGGCGGGTTTTGCCGCAGGCTGACGGGCGCGCAATCGAGGAAACAACGCATGACCCACCGCCCGACCGTCCATGGCACACGGCACGCGATTTCCGCTGGGCACTATCTTGCCGCGGCGGCCGGGTTTTCGATCCTGGAGGGCGGCGGGAACGCGATCGACGCCGGGGTGGCGGCGGGGATCGCGCTTGGGGTGCTGCAGCCCGACCTGGTGGATTTCGCCGGCGTGGCGCCGATCATGATCCGGCTGGCGGACGGCACGATCGAGAGCATCGCCGGCCTGGGCTGGTGGCCGAAGACGATTCCGGCGGATCTGTTCATGCGGGAGCATGGGGGGAAAATCCCCGCCGGCGTGTTGCGCACCGTGGTGCCGGCGGCGCCGGACGCGTGGATCACCGCGCTGCGGCGGCATGGGACGTTGCGGTTCGCCGATGTGGCGGCCGCGGCCATCCGGTTCGCCGCGGAGGGATTTGCGGTGTATCCGCTGCTGGAGCGGTCGATCGGCTCGCATGTGGCGGAGTATCAGCGCTGGGCGTCCAATACGGCGATTTTCCTGCCCGGCGGACGGGCCCCGAAGACGGGCGAGAAATTCGTGCAGACCGATCTGGCACGGACGATCCAGTTCATGGCGGATCAGGATCGAGCGGCCGGGCCGGACCGCCTGGCGGGACTGGATGCCGCACACCACGCGTTCTACCGGGGCGACATCGCTCGGGCGATCGTTCGCTTCCAGGAGCAGGAAGGCGGTTACCTGTCGATGGCGGATATGGCGGAATACGGTTCCGCTATCGAACCGGTGGTGCGGCGGTCCTGGCGCGGGCACGAACTGGTGACGTGCGGGGCGTGGTGCCAGGGTCCGGCGCTGCAGCAGGCGCTGGCGCTGGTGGAACACGTCGGCATCGATGGGCTGGCGCATAACTCGGCCGATTACCTGCACCGGCTGGTCGAATGCCTGAATCTGGCGATGGCGGATCGGGAATATTATTTCGGCGATCCGCGGTTCACCGATGTGCCGGTGGACTGGCTACTGAACCCTGCCACCATCGCCCGGCGGGCCGCGGCGCTGCGTCACGACCGGGCGTTCGGGCAGATGCCGGGGGCGCTGGAGCGGCCCGGCGGGGCATCAGGTGGGGTGTTCGCCGAGACCAAGGCGGATCTGCCGAAAGTGGAGGCGGACACGTCGTATTGTTGCGTCATCGATCGGTGGGGCAACGCGTTCAGCGCGACCCCGTCGGACGGATCGGCGAGCGTGCCGGTGGTGCCGGGGCTGGGGATCACGCCGTCCGGGCGGGGCTCGCAAAGCAGGCCGGATCCCCGGCATCCGGCTGGGGTGGCGCAGGGCAAGCGGCCGCGGCTGACGCCGAATCCGGCGATGCTGGTGACCGACAAGGGCGGCGTCATGCCGTTCGGCACACCAGGGGGCGACGTGCAGATCCAGGCAATGCTACAGGTGCTGCTGAACGTGATGCATTTCGGGATGGACCCGCAAAGCGCGATCGAGGCACCGCGGGTTGCGTCCTACTCCTTCCCCTCTTCGTTCGCCCCGTTCGAGTATTTTCCGGGGCGGCTGGCGGTGGAGGGACGGATCGACCGGGCGACGCGGGACGAGTTGGCGGCGCGCGGGCATACCATCCAGGACTGGGCGGACTGGACCTGGCTGGCGGGTTCGGTCGAAGCGATCCTGACCGACCCGGAGACGGGGATGATGGGGGCTGGCGCGGACCCGCGGCGGCCGGCTTATGCGATCGCGGTTTAGGCAAATTTAGTTTCGTGTAAGATATATGCACGACCAGCGATCGGCCGCCGCCGGGCAGGACATCCCGGAACGCATCGTGAGCGCCGCCTGACGGCTCCTCGGTCCACCCGATGCCCAATCGAGCGGCATCGCCGAACGATACCGCCGTCAGGGTTCGGCAATACGTGGTCGATCAGCAACGGTGGGACATTCGGTGGCTATTGCCCCCGGGCGCCTGACGGATCCGACGACCTGGAACACCATTGAAGGCATCAGGTCCACTCGATAGACTAGGCTGTGGGAATGTTTACGCGCCCCAGTTTGCGAGGATCTTCCGGTCACACCGGCCTGGGTGAATCCAAGATCAGCGCCAAACGATGGACATCGTCTGGCCTGTCGCGATGCGCGCTGGTCGTCGCGCTATTGCTGGCCTTCGCCTGCGTCACCGGTGCCGCGTGCAGGGCGGCCGATCCGAATGCGTTTGAGGACGCGCCGCTGAATGAGACGGTCATTCGCGTTCCCGTGGCGGAGTCTCCGGCGGTTACGCTGGAGGTGACGATCCTGCACCCCGACGGTCGCGGGCCGTTTCCGCTGGCGATTATGAACCACGGGGCCAACAACGCATCGACGTCCAATCCCGGCGTCCGATACCGACAGACCTACGTGGCACTGTATTTCCTGTCCCGGGGCTATGCCGTCGCGCTGCCGATGATGCGCGGGTTCGCGGCCTCCGGCGGGCAGATGCACCATTTCGGCTGCGACCTGGAGGCAACGGGTATCGCCAACGCAAAAGATATCAGAACGGTCATCCGTTTCCTGGGAAACGATCCGCGGTTCGACACAAGGCGCGTCGTCGTCGCGGGACAAAGCCTGGGCGGCTGGAATACGCTGGCGCTTGGTGCGTTGTCCGTTGCGAACGTTGCCGGTCTGATCGATTTCAATGGCGGGTTGCGGGAATCCGATTGCGCGGCGGGCGACCGAGCGCTGGAGGCCGGCACGGCGGCGTTCGGTGCCCGGACGCGGGTGCCGTCAATCTGGTTTTACGGAGAAAACGACCCGTATTTTTCGGTTCCGGTGTGGCGCAGCATGTACGCCCATTACACGCGTAACGGCGGACGCGCCGAATTGGTCGATATCGGCGTGTTTATGAACAGTTCACATAATTTCCTGTCGTACGCCGAGGCATTGCCGTTATGGGTGCCTCGGGTCGATGCGTTTCTTGCCGATATCGGCATGCCGTCGGCGGTGGTCGATCCATGGTACCTGCCGCCAGTGGCGTCCTCGCCCCGGTCGGTGGCGGCGGTTCCCTGACCTTGTCGTTCGGCGTGGTTGAAAAACCGGCCGCGGGCGCATGTACTAGAGCAGATCCCGCTCAGATTGCATACCTGAGCGGGTGAAGATGCTCGCTAAAACAATGTGCTAGAGCCGATTCGGCGAGCCAATGCGAACGGAAAAGGCTCTAGCCACGCGCGAGGCGGCGTTCCACGAAATCCAACCGATCCTGACCCCAGAAGATGTCGTCTCCGATGACGTAGCTGGGGGCGCCGAACACGTTGCGATCGAGCGCGGCCTGGGTGTCGGCCATGCGCCGTTCCGCCCATTTCGGGTCACTGCCGCATTTCATCACCTGATCGGCATCGAGGCCGATATCGGTGATCAAGGCCGCCAGGGTGGCTGCGTCCGCGGGGTTCTTTTCTTCCTCCCACAGCGCCTTCAGCACACGATGGGCGAGTTTGATCGCCGGCTGGTCGCCGACGGTTTCCCGCAGCCCGATCACGCAGCCGACGGCGTGCTGTTCACTGGACGGGAAGAATTGGGGTTGGATGTGGATGGGAATGCAGAGGTGATCCCGCCAGCGGGCGAGTTCCTGCAGGCGGTAGGCCTGGCGCTGGTGGGAACGTTTCGGAAGTGGCAAGCCGCCGGACTGCGAGAAGATGGCGCCGAAATCCACCGGGTAGATGCGCATGGTGGCGTTGTGAGCCATCGCCATGGCTTCGATGCGCGCGGCACCCAGGTGGGTCCAGGGGGAGTTGAGGGAAACGTAGTAGTCGATATGCATCTGGTTCCTCCTTGGGTTTGCGTGCGATCCTGATCGAGGGCGCGGATTGGCACAAGCAGGGGAAAGCGCGATAGGATAGCGGCGCTGCGGGGTGGACGGAATGAAATGGGTCGTTGGCGATGTGACCGTGACCAAGATCGTCGAATTGGAGATGACGGGCGGGTCGCGGTTCCTGCTGCCGCAGGCGACGCCGGACGCGATTCTGCCGATTGCGTGGCTGCGGCCGCATTTCGCCGATGCTGAAGGACGGCTGCGCATGAGCATCCACAGTTTCGTGGTGGAGGCGCCGGGGCGGCGGATCGTGGTCGATACGTGTCTGGGGAACGACAAGACGGGCCGGCGGATTCTGCACTGGAATGATCGCGACGGGCCGTTCCTGGCGGATCTGGTGGCGGCGGGTTTTCCGGCCGAGTCGATCGATACGGTGCTGTGCACACATCTGCATGTCGATCATGTCGGCTGGAACACGCGTCTGGTGGACGGCAAATGGGTGCCGACGTTTCCGCGCGCACGGTATCTGATGGGACGGGCGGAGTATGCGCACTGGTCCGGGGTGAAGGACCGGCCGGACATGGCGCAGATCCTGGCCGATTCAGTGACGCCGATCGTGGAGGCGGGCCTGACCACGCTGGTGGAAACGAATGAGCGGATTTGCGACGAAATTTCGCTGATCCCAACGCTGGGCCATACGCCGGGCCATGTCAGCGTGATGATCCAGTCGAACGGCGAGCAGGCGCTGATCACCGGTGATTTCATGCATCATCCCTGCCAGATCGCGCGTCCCGAATGGGGGACAACGGCGGACAGCGATGCCGACCAGGCGATCGAGACGCGCCGGCGGATGTTCCAGAGGCTGGCGGGGACGCCGGTGCTGATCATCGGCACACATTTCGCCGGCGCGACGGCCGGGCGGCTGGTGGCGGACGGGAATGGCTATCGCCTGGATACATAACTGAAAGGAAACGTCTATGAGCTATTTGCGCAGCGGCATCTTTCTGGCGCCGTTTCACGCCCTGAACGAGAACCCGGTCCTGGCGCTGGAACGGGACATGGAATTGCTGCAGTATCTGGACGCGCTGAACTACAGCGAGGCGTGGATCGGCGAACACCACTCCGGCGGGTTCGAGATCATCAGCACCCCGGAAATCTTCATCGCGGCGGCGGCGGAACGGACGCGGCATATCCGCCTGGGGACCGGGGTGGTTTCGTTGCCATACCACAACCCTTTCATCGTGGCCGACCGGATGGTGCAGCTGGATTACCAGACCCGCGGGCGCGCCATGTTGGGCGTCGGGCCGGGATCGCTGGTCCATGACGCGAAGAAGATCGGGATCGATCCGGCCGACCAGCGGCGCATGATGAATGAATCGCTGGACGTGATCATCGCGCTGCTGAACGGCGAGAGCGTGACACGCAAATCCGACTGGTTCGATCTGCACGACGCGGCGTTGCAGTTGCCGCCCTACACGCGGCCGCGGATGGAAATGGCGGTGGCGGCGGCTCGTTCCCCGGCCGGCGCGCTGGCGGCGGGGCGGCATGGGCTGGGGATGCTGTCGATCGGCGGCACCAGCGACGACGCCCTGAAACACCACGCCGGCAACTGGGATCTTTACGCCGACACCGCTCGCGCGAACGGGCATGTGCCGGATCGGAAGAACTGGCGGCTGGTCACGCTGATGCATATCGCCGAGACCCGGGAAAAGGCGCGAGAGAACGTGCGCCATGGGCTGGACGCGTTCTGCGACTATTTCCGCGATGTGGCGACGTTCCCAATCGTTCCGGGTGAAATCGAAGATCGTTACCAGTACATGGTGGACAGCGGCACCGCCTGCATCGGCACGCCGGACGATGCGATCGTGTTTATCGAGCGGTTGCTGAAAGGCTCCGGTGGGTTCGGGGTGATCATGGAACTGGCGCAGAACTGGGCGGACTGGGCCGAGACCAAGCGGCATTACGAACTGATGGCGCGCTATGTCCATCCGCACTTCCAGTCATCGCGCGAATGGCGCAGCGGCAGCTATGATTACGCGCGCGAGCACCATGATGCGTTCACCGGGCAATCGGGTGCAGCGGTGCAGGCGGAGATCGACCGGCTGGCGGCGAAACGACACGCGGCGGAGTGACGCCGCCTCCGGCGCTCTACAATCCGTGCGCGTGCAGGAAGTGGTGGATGGCCTGGGATACCAGGCCGGGCGTTTGGATCGACGCGAAGTGGCCGCTGTTCAGTTCCAGGAACCGGGCGCCGGGGATTTGGTTCGCCATCGGTTCGATAATCGCGGGAGGGCGCAGGCCGTCGTGGCGACCGGCCGTTACCAGCGTGGGACAGTCGATTTGTCGCAATTCGTGCTCGATGTTTTCGGCTGCAAGCATGCGGTTGATGGCGGCGAAGCTCTCTGGGTCGTTACCGAGCCAGCGGGCGCGGAATGCGGCGAATGTTTCGGGATCGTGGCGGACGATCGGTGGGTAGGAATTCGCCAGGCTGATTTCAACGACGGAACGCATGCCGGCGGATTCGACGGCGGCGGCTCGATCCAGGGTCGCCTGCCTGCGATTGCCGTCGACGCCGACCGCGGGGCCGTGCAGGACAAGGCCTGCGGTCCGGCCGGGATAGCTGACAGCGAAATGAACAGCGATGGCGGCGCCAACGGCGATGCCGGCCAGGGCAACCTTGCCGGTGATGTGGCGCGCATCGAGCAAGGCGGCGAGATCGCCGGCCATTTGATCCCAGGTGACGGTGCCTTTGATTTTCTCCGACAGCCCTGCCCCGCGCGTGTCGTAACGCAACACCTGGCGGCCGTTGTTCAATGCGGGCAGCGATTGATCCCAGCTTTCCAGCGTGCCGCCCATCTCATGGATCAGCACCAGGGTGGTCGGGCCACTGCCGGTTATATCATAGCGCAGGCTGGTGCCGTTGACTTCGATCCAGTTCATGGCGAACGTCCCTCCTCTGTTTTGCATTCGATGATAGGGCGCGGCGTCGGCCGCGTGAAGGTGCGCGCATGTCCCCGGCGATGATCCTGCATTGGTCCCCTCGGTCGCCTTATGTGCGCAAGGTGATGATCGCGATCTGGGAAATGGGGCTGCAGGACCGGGTCCGGACGGTACGGACCGTCGCGGGCGGCACCACGCCGCATCTGGAACTGATGAAGATCAACCCGGTGGGCAAGATCCCGACACTGGAACTGCCGGATGGGACGGCGATCTACGATTCACCCGTGATCATCGAATATCTCGATACGCTGCACCAAGGACCGAAGCTTTATCCCGCGGCGTGGCCCGAACGGCTGACGGCCTTGCGGCGGCATGCGCTGGGCCAGGGGATGCTGGACAATGCGCTGCCGCTGCTGGCCGAGGGTTTTCGTCCGCCGGAGCGGCAGAGCGAGCCGCACAAAGCGCTGTGGCGCTCGAAGCTGGTGGCGTGCGTGGAGGCGCTGGAGACCGAGGCGGACGATTTGGGGCGCGGCGACTTTACCGTTGGGCATATCGCGATCGGCGTTGCATTGGGGTATCTGGATTTCCGGTTCGCCTCCCTGGCATGGCGGGACGGGCATCCCAGGCTGGCGGCCTGGCATGAAAAGTTCAATGCTCGTCTGTCGGTGCAGGCGAACATGCCGGTGGATGACCGATAAGCACGCGCTGTTGCCGGTCCGGTTCGAACTGTAAGGTTTCAGCCGGCTTAATCGGCATCAGGTTCGATACATAGCCGTGGCTTCGGGCTTTGTCCGGATCGTTGCGTCGAGACCGGCTTTCTCTTCGGCGGAGGGAACGGGCGTGCCGCCAATGGCCGGGCTCCTCTCATGGCTGTCCTAACGGCGTGCCAGGGCTGGGGCGGTCCTCGACGATCGGCTGATCGTCGGTCACGATTTCGGCCAGGCCGAGCGAAATAAATTGGGAGTTGTTAACCAAATCTTTGCAATTGGTGGCGATGCTGGCTTGGCCGGCAGTCGTCGCCGCTGAAAATCAGCGCGGCGTCCGGTTCCGTTCATCCCCGGCTTCATGGCGGCACAATGCCGGCCGTTGGGTCCAGCGTTCGTG
>DATARX010000168.1:0-15497 GCA_036263955.1 Rhodopila sp. | reverse complement strand
ACCTCGGCGCCGCGCCAGGAATAGATCGACTGGTCGTCGTCGCCGACGCAGCAGATGTTGCGATGGCCCTGGGCGAGGAGGCGGAGCCACAGATACTGCACCAGGTTGGTGTCCTGGTATTCGTCCACCAGGATGTAGCGGAACCGGCGGTGGTAATCGGCAAGGATGTCGGGCTGGGTGCGCAGGATCTCCGTCATGTGCAGGATCAGGTCGCCGAAATCCGCCGCGTTCAGGGTGCGCAGGCGTTGTTGGTAGGCGGCGTACAGGGCCTGGGCGTGGCCGTTGGCGAAATCGGAGTCCTCATTGGGGGTGATGCGGGCGGGGGTCAGGCCGCGATCCTTCCAGCGCTGGATGACGCCCATCAGGGAGGCGGGGGTCCAGCGTTTGGTGTCAATGCGTTCGGCCTCCATCACCTGCTTCAGCAGGCGCATCTGGTCGTCGGTGTCCAGGATGGTGAAGTTGGAGGCCAGGCCGACATGGTCCGCGTGCCGGCGCAGCATCCGCGCGCACAGGGCGTGGAAGGTGCCGAGCCAGAGGCCCTCGGCGGGTTCGCCGAGGATGGCGGAGACGCGTTCGCGCATTTCCCGGGCGGCTTTGTTGGTGAAGGTGACGGCCAGGACCTGGTTGGGGAAGGCGCGTTTCGTCAGCAGGATGTGGGCGAAGCGGGTGGTCAGCACGCGGGTCTTGCCGGTGCCGGCGCCGGCCAAGACGAGCAGCGGGCCGTCGACGGTTTCGACCGCGGCGCGCTGTTCGGGGTTGAGGCGGGTCAGGTAATCCGGGGGGAGGGGGGATGGGGTCTGCACACGGATTGTATAGGGCAGGTGCGGGGTGGGTGGGAACGGGTGGAGGGCGAGGTGAACGGGAAATGGCGGCCGCGAAGCCGGCGGCGGGGCGAGCCGCGGATGGTGCCTTGAAACGACAACAGCGGCGCCTCGCGAGCGCCGCTGTTGGTTGGGTTAAATAAGTGAGGTGGGGTTCAGCAAGCCTTCTTGCGCCGGCGGATTACGCCGAGCGCGGCGAGGCCACCACCCAGGAGGCTGAGCGACATCGGCTCCGGCACGCTGGGCGGGGCGGTGAAGTTGGGCGGTGATCCCAGGGTGTAGCCGCCGATGATCGAACCGCTTCCACCTGTCTGGGTGAAGGTCAACGACGCCGCCGCATTGGTGTCCTCGTAGTTGTCTGACTGGTCAACCAGCGTGCCGAAGGCGTCGATGTTGAGGTAATAGGCGCCGCCTTGACTCGTCACGCTCATGGCCAGGCTGGTGACGTCGAACTCGTAAAGTCCGGTGGTGCCCTGGAAGGTGAGAAAGTCGTTGATGGTGTCGGAGAACGTGTTGCCACTGAGATTGGAGAGGCTCAGGCTACCGATCGTGGTGGTAGCGGAGGAGGACGTCAGGGTGTTGGGTCCGTAGACGAAGGTATTCGGGGCCTGGGTTCCATTCAACGGCGTGTAGGTGTCAAGCAACGAGCCGATATTGGCGCTGCCGAGGGTGAGAACAGTTGCCGACCCCAGGCTGCCGGTGTCGGTCGTGACATTCCCATAGGAGCCACCGACATTCGCATTGTCGAGTATTGTGCTGGGCGTCGCGTGGGCGTTGTGTGCGGCCACGAGAGCGGTCATCGCCGCGGCTGCCAGGGTGGCCTTCAAACCAATACGCATTGGCGATCTCCTTGCTTCGTTACGCTTCTACGGTTGTCAGGTCCGTGAGACAGCAGTGTCGCGTAGGATAGACGCAAGGCGCATGCCATGGCAGGAATGGGTTTGATGTCAGTAGGTTATCCGGAGCCTTCCGTCGTATTATGACGGCAGTGTAAAATTCTCCGACAAGCGTATTCGTTGCCCTGGGTAGAGGTTGAGTGGGCGGTGCGGTCGGTGGCCTCGCGGCCAAGGTTACGGGGGATCGCTTCGTCGAGGTGGCTTCTTGCAACGACCGGAGGCGCCCGCACGCCCCCCACCCGCACACCTCCCACCCGCACACCCCCCACCCGCACGCCATTCATTTGTAGTCACCATGGCGCAGGCGCTTGTGGTGAATCAGGCCTCGACCCGACTGTCGCCGGGCAGGGGGCGAACCCCCAGCACATGCGCGATGGCGTAAGTCAAATCCGGCCGGTTCAGCGTGTAGAAGTGGAATTCGTCCACCCCATTCGCCTGCAGTAGCCGCACCTGTTCCGCCGCGACCATCATACCGACCATCCGGCGTGTCTCCGGATCGTTTTGCGTGCCCTCGAACAGCCGCCCCATCCAAGCCGGCACGCTGGCGCCGCACATGTCGGAGAACTTTACGGCCTGTTCATAATTGGACACCGGCATGATGCCCGGCACGATCGGCGCATTAAGCCCGGCCGCCAGACACAAGTCGAGGAACCGCAGATAGGTTGAGGTCTCGAAGAAATACTGCGTGATCGCCCGGGTCGCCCCGGCATCCAGCTTTCGCTTCAGATTCTCCAGATCCGCCATCGGATTGGCCGCAGTGGGATGCACCTCGGGGTAGGCGGCGACGGAAATCTCAAAATCCGCGACCTTCTTCAACCCGGCCACCAGGTCGGCGGCGTACGGATAGCCGCCCGGATGCGGCTCATAAGTCGTCCCTGGCGGGGGATCGCCGCGCAGCGCAACGATGTGCCGCACGCCGGCATCCCAGTAGCGCCGGGCGACCTCGTCCACCTCCGCGCGGGTCGCGCCGATACAGGTCAGGTGCGCGGCCGGAACCAGGTTCGTTTCCCCCAGGATACGGGAGACGGTGGCATGGGTGCGCGCCTGGGTCGTGCCGCCGGCGCCGTAGGTGACCGAGACGAAGCGCGGCGACAGCGGTGCCAGGCGTTGGATGCAGGTCCAAAGCTGTTGCTCCAGCGCCTCAGTCCGCGGCGGAAAAAATTCGAACGACAGTTTGGGCGCCGGGGTGTCGGCAGCCTGAAAGGGCAGGGCATTGAAGCGCGGTCCGGTCAGCCAGCGCTGCAAGGTTGCGGATGATGTCTCCATCGTGGCTGAATCCCCGGATTCGCGTGTGAACGCAAGGAAATCTCACGAGATCAGGGGTGCGCGCCAGGGGGATTTCCCTGCGCGCCGGCATCGTGGTAAGCGCCTCACTTTGCGGGGTTCACGGAAAACTCAGTTCCCGGGTGTTCCAATCTGACCCAAACATGCCATGTGTGTGACCGCCCGAACGCGCGGGATGACAAACCGCGTCCGGACAAGGCCCGAGGAAGTTGATGCGATCTTTTCCATATTCCCGCCTCTCATTCTTCGGGGCACCACGGACTTTGGCACTTTTGGCGCTGGTCGTGTTCGGCCTGTCGGGCTGTGCGACCAAGCCGCCGGCCAGCGACCCGGACGCCCTTGCCGACTATGAGCAGACGAACGATCCGCTGGAGCCGACCAATCGGGTCTTCTACGCTGTCAATAACGGCCTCGACACGGTGATCCTGCGGCCAGCGGCGCTGGCGTATCGCTATGTGCTGCCCGCCCCGGTGCGGGACGGGGTGCATAACGTGCTGACCAACATCGGCTCGCCCATCCAATTGGCCAACGACATTCTCGAAGCCAAGCCGCGTCGCGCCGGTGACACCACGATGCGGCTGCTGATCAACACCACCGTGGGTGTGCTGGGCATCTTCGACGTTGCCACCAAGTGGGGCTACCCGAACCACGATGCCGATTTCGGCATGACGCTGGCGCTGTGGGGCGTGCCCGAGGGTCCCTTTCTGTTCCTGCCCGTGCTGGGCCCGTCGGATCCGCGCGACGCCGCCGGTTTCGGGGTTGATATCGCGCTGGATCCGTTTACCTGGATCGGGACCGGGCCTAATCATCCCGGGTGGACCGCGTTCACGTGGTCACGCTACGCTCTGAACGCGATCGACACCCGGGAACGCGTTCTCGATTCCCTCGATCAGATCAAAAAGACGGCGCTCGACCCGTATGCGACGTTCCGCAGCCTGTATCGGCAGCACCGTCACGCCCAGATCGAAGATGCGCGAAACGACAATCGTGCGACCATACCCATCTGGTTTCCTCAGCCTGCGAACGCATCTGCGAAGTAAACGACCCCGTTACCGGAGCTCGGACACTCTATGATTAATCGCCCCGTGACCAACCGCCGGCACTTTCTGACCCTTGCCGCCCTGGTGGCCGTTGCCCCGTTCCCGGCTTGGGCGCAAAGCGCCGATAAGGCGGCGGCCTTCGTCAAATCCACGGGAGACAAGCTGGTCGGCGTGGTCAATGGCCCGGGTTCGGCCAGCGCGAAACGGACTGAGATGACTCAGATCATCGATTCCGACGTCGATGTCGAAGGGATCGGGCGGTTCTGCCTGGGCCGATACTGGAAGCAGGCGACGACGGATCAGCAGAAGCAATACCTCTCGCTGTTCCACGAGGTCCTGGTGACGAACATCACCGCCAAGTTGGGCGAGTATAAAGGTGTTTCATTCACCATGGGCCGCAGCAAGGCACAGGACGAGGAAGCGGTGGTATCGACGACCGTGATGCGTCCCAACAATCCACCGACCGCAGTGGATTGGATCATCGCCAACCCGTCGGCGGATCCGAAAATCGTCGACGTGGTGGCCGAGGGAACGTCGCTGCGGCTGACCCAGCGGCAGGACTACGCGTCCTATCTGACGCACAACAACGGCAGCATCGATGCGCTCATCGCGGCGATGAAGAACCAGGTTTCGCAGAGCGGTTAGAGCGGCGTCCACGCGCATTGGCTCGTGGGCTTGGTCTGCCAGCGTTATTCACGTCTCCGGCGGTTCCGCCTCCGACGATAACGCTGGCGTTCCCGGTCATCCCACGCTCTCATACAGGATCATCGTGTAACCGCGATGCTGGAAGGTTTCGGCCTCCCGCATGCCGATCCCCCCTAGCACGGTACGCGATCCGAAATTGCTTTCCCGCGCCACGGCGATGATCCGCGCCAGGCGCGCGCGTTCATGGCCGAACCGCAAGGCGGCAAAAGCGGCCTCCCTGGCGAGGCCACGTCCTTGTGCTTCGGGCCAGAGCGCGAAGCGCAGGGCGACGCCGCGCCCATCGGGGCGATGCTCCAATCCGGTGATGCCGACGAAACGGCCGGCTTCGCGGATCGCCCAGATCCCGAAGCCATAGCGGCCCCACGCCACGACATCATGGGCCATATCCTCGGCGGCCTGAGCCGGGTCGCGCACGCCGCCGAGCATCACGGCGAATACCGCGGGATCGGCCTTGATCGCACACAACTCGCCGATGTCGCTGCCGCCGACCGGTGTTAAGACCAGACGGCCGGTGCGCAGAACGAAGGCTGGGTTCATGGCCGGCCTGGCGCTCTGCCCGGCTGCGTTGTGCGTGTTCGGGGAGCGGGATGCGCACGGCGTGTGCGAACGCACCCCGCCCCGGGGCGATCCAAGCGATCCAAGCGACCCAGGCGATTCGGCGATGGGATATCAGGCGCGGTAGCCAGGGTCGATCGTGTCGAGTTGTCGAAGATATGCCGGCCATTCGGCCGACGCCCGTCCGCGGTCATGCTTCTGGTATTGCGCCGCCACGCGTTCACACACCTCGGCGGGAATCTCCAGGAGTTCGGCGCCCGTGGACTCCATTTGCACCTGGATTCGCGCGGCACGCACGAACTCCTTCATCAGGGAGAACGCCTCGCGCGCCGTTTCGCCGACCGTGGTGATCCCGTGGTGGCGCATGATCAGCGCCCGGTTTTGGCCGAGCGCGGCGACGATCCGTTCGCGTTCATCGAAACTGTCGGTCAGGCCTTCGTAATCGTGGTAGCCGACCCGGTTGTAGAACCGCATGGCGTTCTGCGACAATGGCCGCAATCCATGTTTCAGGCCGGAAATCACGATGGCCTCCTCGGGATGGACATGCACGGAGCACCGCACGTCCGGCCGACCGCGCAGGACGCCGCTGTGCAACGTGAAGCCGGGCCGGTTGACCCCGGACCGTTCGTCCAGGTCATCGTCCATGCTCACCTCGACGAGGTTCGAGGCCGTCACCTCGGTATACAGCAGTTCGTGTCGTTTCATCAGGAAGTGACGCGGATTGGACGGGAGACGCATGGCGGCGTGGTTGAAGATGACGTCGCCCCAGCCGTGATGGGCCAAAAGGCGGTAAACCGCGGCCAAATCAAGTCTGGCCTGGGCGTCGGCGTCGGATTGGATCGTGGTTTCGGCGTCCATTGTTGTGTCCCTCCCGCTGACCGTTCAGATAGCGAACAGGCGCGTGGAGAGCAATCTCCGCCATCACCCCAGCCGGCCGGCCCCGGGCGGGCTGGAGCAGCGGAAGCCAATGAACCGAAAGCGTGAAATCAGGTCCGCGAGCCTGACGGTGCCAGCAACTCCGCCGGCAACCAGACGCGCTGCACGCGCCATGCGCCGTGCTTCAGGGCCAGCTCCAGTTTGACCGGATCCGCCTGGCCCCGCGCCTGGAGGCTCACCATGAAGGTGGTCGGGCTGTCGAAAAATGCCCATTTTACGTGAACGTCGGCGCCCGTCGGAGCCGGTTTTCTGGATGGGACGGGGGACGCAGCGGCCAGCAGCGCTTGCGGCGTCACGGCCTGGTCAATTGCATTGGACGCGATGCCGCGCATGAAGGAGGCACCGAATGGCGCCAGTTCCGCGCCGCTTTTCGGCGCCGGGCCGTCGGCCCCCAGATCGCAGATGTCTTCCTTGATGCCTTCCCGCACCGCGGGCCAATCGACCAGGGTTTCCAGCGTACCGGCATCGGCGGCCCTGATGGCGGAGCCGAGCCGATAAAGCGTGACATAGGGATAGGCGCCGTAGGCCGCACCGATACTCAGCATCATGGCTAAAATTGGCCACTTGGCACGCATCCATACGCTCCGTCGCTTAAAGTCCCTGTCAGCCAAACGCGGCCGGCCACGTATCTTTCCGTCAACCATGCGATACAGTAGGCCACAACTGGTTGATAACCCGTTAACTCCGGCGTGAGTTCAAGAGATTATCGTAGACTGTCGGGTCGGTCACGCCTTCTGTGCCAAACAACAGCACACGGCTATCGCCCCCAAGGCGAAGCGCGGTTCGGGCGGCCGGATCGGCGGCCGCCAGCAGCAGGCCGGCCAGCCCGGCGACGCCCGATTCGCCGATGGCAATCCCTTCGTCCGCGAGGCGCCGTAATGCATCCGCGGCGGCCTCGTCGGGGATTGCCATGAACGCCCAGGCGGCACGTTCCAGTTCCTGCCACGCCAGCAGGCTGGGTTCGCCGCAGGCCAATCCTGCCATGATGGTATCAAGGTCCCCGTTCACGACGGTTGGGCGTCCGGTCCGCGCGCTGGCCAGCAAGCACGCGGCCCGCTCCGGCTCGACCACGATCAGCAGGGGCGTCGATGCGAATTGCGCCCGCATCTGTATCGAGACGGCGGCTGCCGCGCCGCCGACGCCTGCCTGTATGAACACGTGTGTAGGCGGCGGACCGCTCCACTGATCGGCGGCCTCGTTCGCCATCAGCCGATAGCCTTGCATCACGTCGCGCGGGATGTCGGTGTAACCCGGGTAGGAGGTGTCGGAGACGACGAACCATCCGTTCGCCTTTGCCTGATGGTTTGCCGCCCGCACGGCGTCATCGTAGGTGCCCGCCACACGTTCGACCTGGGCGCCGTATTGGGCGATGGCATCGATGCGGCCCTGGCTGACCGTCTCATGCACGAAAATCACGCAGCCGCAGTGGAAGCGCCGCGCGCCCCACGCCACTGAACGGCCGTGGTTGCCGTCGGTGGCGCAGGTTACCGTGATCCGTTGCGTGTCATCGGCAAATCGACCGTCCGCCAGGTCGGCCGTCGAGGCCGATCGAACCACGCCCTGACGCGACAGTTCAGCCGCGAGAAGCTTGCCGACCGCGTAGGCTCCGCCGAGCGCTTTGAAACTGCCGAGGCCGAATCGAGGCCCTTCGTCCTTGATCCGCAGCGCGGCGACGCCGGTTTGCTGTGCGATCCGGGACAGTTCATACAATGGCGTTGGCGCGTAGTCCGGCCACGTGGTAATTTCCGCCCTCGCTCGTTGAAATCCGCCGGCCGGCAGAACGGTCACGCCCGAAATCCCGTGTCGTGGATTGGGCAGATGTTCAAAAGAATAGCGCGTACACATGCGACAACGGTGGACCGCCAAGCGCGCCGGTGCAATCTATCTCTTGCGATGGAGGTGACACGGCGATGAAGATTTCAATTCTGGGCGGCGGCGGTTTCCTCGGCCGCAAGATCGCGGCGAAGCTGGCGCAGGACGGGACGCTGGGCGGCAAACGGGTGACCGCGCTGACCTTGTTCGACGTCGCCGAACCGCCGAAGCCGGAGGCGCCGTTCCCGGTCACCTCGATCGGCGGCGACGTGGTCGCGCTCCCCGACAGCGCGATCCCTGCTGGCACCGATGTCGTCTTTCACCTCGCCGCCGTGGTCAGCGCACAGGCCGAGGCGGATTACGATCTCGGACGCCGCGTCAATATCCGCGGCACCGACGCGGTGATCGATCGCTGCCGAACGCTGGGCACCCGGCCGCGGGTGGTGTTCACCAGTTCGGTGGCGAGTTTCAGCGCGGATCAGAATTCCGTCCTGCCGGACAACACGCGGCAGATCCCCGGCAACAGCTACGGTGCGCAAAAGGCTGCCGCCGAATTGTTCCTGGCGGACGCGACCCGCCGCGGCTTCCTGGATGTTGTTACGATACGGCTGCCGACCGTGATCGTCCGGCCGGGCCGGCCAAACAAGGCGGCGAGTTCCTTCTTCTCCGCCATCGTGCGGGAGCCTTTGCTCGGCCTCGACACGGAACTTCCGGTTGCCGATGACTTCGCCGTCTGGGTGTGCAGCCCACGGCGCGCGGTGGACTGGCTGTTGCATGCCGCGGTGATGGATACCGGAAAAATGGGGCTGGACCGCAGTATCGATCCGCCAGGAATCAGCACCACCGTCGCCCATTTGCTGCAGGCGCTGGAGGAAGTCGCGCCCGGCGCATCGGACCACGTGAAGCGCGTGCCGGACGAAGCCATCGCCGCCATCGTTTCCACCTGGCCGCCGGCGTTCGAGGCGTTGCACGCGCGCACACTCGGATTTTCCGCACACGAACCGGTGCTGGATGTGGTGCGGGCCTTCATCGAGGACGACCTCGCGGCGACCAAGGCCGATCGCGCCAGCATGCCCTGAGCCAGCGTGCCCTGAGCCAGCGTGCCCTGAGCCAGCATGCCCTGGGCCAGCGTGCCCTGGGCCAGCGTGCCGTGGGCCAGCGTGCCCTGGGCCAGCATGTCCTGACGGCGCAATTGGACCAAATGGGGATGTGATACGCCGGTCGATGCGGCGGGTAATTACGTTGCTGGACCATGACAAATCGTTTGCGCGGCCCGTAAGCGATGTTTTTACCACAGTGATGCCCTAATCTGGGGATGAATTGTTGCGTGGGATCGGGTCCGGTCCCAAAACACACCTGTCTCCTCTTTTCCCGGCTGGACGTCTTGCATGTCGACACTGCCCGGCGATTCCACTTTAGCGGGCCCGCAAGGCGTCCGTATTCCCGGGAAAAGCGCGTCCACCGCCCGGACTGACGGACTCAACAGACGCACGCAGGTTCGGCGTCCCCGGCGCCCGATTGGTTCCGCCGTAATGCACGCGCCGCAGGTATTGCGGGCGCTGGTCCGAGCGGACGAAATCTGGCTGGTCGTCCTCGCTGCGTTCGTCGGCTGCGCCACGGGCATCATGGTCTGGCTGATGAACGCCACGACGCAACTCGTGCACGAAACCTTGTTCGGGATCGGCCCGCATCAGCGCCTCAGCGCGATGGCCTCGCTCGATCCGCTGCGCACGGTGCTTGTCCCGGCGATCGGTGGCCTTGCCCTGGGGCTGGTCACGCTCGGCCTTGCGCGTATTCGGCCTCGCCGGACGGTCGACCCGATCGAGGCCAATGCGCTGTTTGGCGGCCGAATGTCACTAACGGGCAGCCTGATCGTCGTGTTGCAGACAATCATGTCGAACGGGGTCGGCGCCTCGGTCGGGTTGGAGGCAGGATACACGCAGATCGGATCGGCCATTGCGTCGCGCTGGGGGCATGCGTTCCGGGTCCGGCGCAACGATTTGCGACTACTGGTCGGCTGCGGCGCCGCCGCGGCGATCGCCGGCGCGTTCAATGCGCCGCTGACCGGTGCGTTCTATGCGTTCGAACTGGTCATCGGGACGTACACGTTGGTAGCGTTCGCACCGGTCGCCGTCGCCGCGCTGGTGTCGCAGGCGGTGGTGCGTGCGCTTGGCGGCTCGATCTTCGATCTGTCGCCGCAGGTTCCCAGCCATATCGAACCGCTCGACTATATCCCCATCCTCGCGCTTGGCATGCTGTGCGCGTTGCTGGGTATTTCCATCATGCGCGGCGTCACGCTGACCGAGGAGCTGTTTCGCAAGAGCCGCGTCCCAGTCTGGTTGCGCCCAACGATCGGCGGCCTGGCCATTGGAACCCTGGCGCTGGTGACACCGGCGGTACTGTCCTCGGGCCATGGGGCGCTGGGAATCAGCTTCGAGGTACACGAAAAGCTCAGCTGGGTCGTTCTGCTGGTGGTGCTGAAAGCGACGGCCTCGGCGATTTCGATCGGTTCGGGATTTCGCGGCGGCCTGTTCTTCGCCTCGCTGTTTCTCGGCGCGCTGCTCGGCAAGGCGTTCGCCAGCGCCCTGGCGCTGGTCAGCACCGCCCACGCGATCCCGCAGGAGGTGTGCGCCCTGGTCGGTATGAGCGGGCTGGCCGTCGCGATCATTGGCGGCCCCTTGACCATGGGGTTCCTGGCGCTGGAGGCAACCGGCAGCCTGCCGATGACGGTGGCCGTGCTGGCCGCGTGCGTCGTGTCCTCACTGACCGTGCGGCGGACGTTCGGGTACTCGTTCGCAACCTGGCGCTTCCATTTGCGCGGGGAGGCGATTCGTAGCGCCGTGGACATAGGCTGGATGCGCAACCTGACGGTCGGGCGGATGATGCGGCGGGAAATGCGGACGGTGCGGGCCGACACCAAGCTGAGCACGTTCAAGCGCGACTTCCCGCTGGGCGCGACCCAGCGGGTGATCGCGCTGGACGAGGAAGACCGCTACGCCGGGATCGTGCTGCTGCCGGAGGCGCATGCCGATGCCGATGACGACCACAAAGTGTCCGACATCGTGCATTACGCCGAAACGGTGCTGCTGCCGCAGATGACCATCAAGGAAGCGGTGGCGATGTTTGAGAATGCCGAAAGCGACGCATTGATCGTGGTGGATAACGCGCAGGATCGGCAGGTCATCGGCCTGCTGACGGAGCAATATGCGCTGCGTCGGTATAGCGACGAACTGGACCGTCGCCGGCGCGAGCTGTCGGGGGAGTAATCGCCGTCCGGGTGGGTCGCGCCGCAGGTCGTTAGCGTGTCTGGCCTGGCACGCGGCAGCGCATTTCGGAAACGAATTCGAACGCGATCAAGGCGCGAACCCAGGCGGGAGGTGCAAGCGTCAGGCAGCTTGTAGCCAGGGCCGTGGCAACGAAATTCTCGGCCATGAACAACTGCGGCCATGAATAAGTGCGGCCATGAACAAGGCGGCCATGAACAAGGCGGCAATGAACACTGCGGCGTTCTTTGGCGAACGCCGTGAAAAGGTGGATCTCACGGCGTTCGACCATGGGGCGTAGCGGCGGTGGGGAGCCGATACCAGAGGACAAAATCGCCTAGACGGCAACAGCGTTCGTTGCCATATCAAACTATGACAGTAATAAATCCGAAATGGGTAGGTCGTCGCGAATGCCCGATCGAACCGGCACCTTTCGGCGATCGCCCCTCGGAAACCACGCCCCCTGGCAATTGACCTGACCGCGTCCTCAAACAAGACTGGCGCGTGAAAAACAAAATCAGGGGGCCAGGATGGAGTTCGGCGTCTACCACGAGTTCCCTTCGCTCAACTTGCATCCCGATCGCGTTGCGTTCGACGAAGCGTTCGCCATGGTCGATGCCGCCGAAGACTGGGGATTGGACGTGATGTGGCTGGCGGAGTTGCATTTCGACCCCGCTCGATCGGTATTGTCCGCCCCGCTCTGTGTCGCCAGCGCCATCGCCGCCCGCACGCGCCAGATCAAGATCGGCATCGCGGTGCAGGTGCTGCCGCTGGGCAATCCGCTGCGCATTGCGGAGGAAGCCGCGACGGTCGACCAGATCAGCCGCGGCCGGTTGATCTTCGGTGTCGGCCGCAGCGGCGTGGCCCGGACCTACGAAGCCTACAATATTCCCTACGCCGAGAGCCGTGATCGGTTTATCGAAGCCCTGGCGATCATCCAGCAGGCCTGGGCTCACCCGGTCGTGTCGTATGCAGGACGTTTTTACAGTTTCCAGAATGTCGCGGTCACGCCGCGGCCGTTTCAGCCGAACGGGCCGCCGATCCGGATCGCCGCCACCAGTGCCGATACGTTCGTGACCATCGGCGCGCAGGGCAAGCCGATCTTCATGGGCGTGAAGCACGAGGACGCCCGCGAACTGATTCCCAGTATCGAGGCCTATCGCAAAGCCTGGCGTGACGCCGGCCATCCCGGCAATGGCGCCGTGTATATGCGGGCGCCGGGCTACGTCGCCGCCACGGAAGCGGCCGCCCGCCAAGAAGCCGAGGCCTCCTTAATCCACTACTATCGCGCGCAGGCCGCGTTGATGGCGGATTCGTTGGGACGGGCCGGCGTCGATGGCGGAGACAAACGCGCGAAGGCGGTGGAGCGACTGAACACCATCACTTATGATGAGGCGCGTCTGGGCAGCGTGTTGATCGGCACGCCGGACCGGGTCGCCGACCAGATTCGGGCGCTGCAAAGGGATCTCGGCCTGGATGGGATTATGCTGGAGACGAATTGTGGCGGCCTGATCCCCCATGCGCGGGAAAAGGAGGCGCTGCGCCTGCTATGCCAGGAAGTCATGCCGCAGTTTCGCTGACGCTGGATATTTGCATTTACTACGGGCCGCGGCCGCGAAAACCATTGCCCGCGCTATCACCGCGTGTCACGCTACTTGTAATGCGGGACGGTTACCGCTGAACCCCGATCCCGTCGTGGGAGGAAAATCCGGACAGCAGGTCGTTTGCTGAACCGGCCGCATTTGCTGTGCAGCACCAGACGTGCGGTACCAGGGCGCGGCCTCGACAACGGGAGCCTCTCACATGCTCGACAAGCCGATCGTCAATACATTCTCCCACATCAAGCCCGGCGACACGCCCTGGGTTGGGGACGGGCTGCGGTCATTTTTCGAATACCGCGATCTGGGCATCGCCGATGCCACTGGCGGGCGAGTGATCGCCCAGTTGGTTCGCGCCAAGGAAGCGCCCGAGAAAGGCACCGGCTGGCACCGGCACATCAACGAATTCCATATCGTTCTGATGCTCAAGGGCTGGGCGAAGTTCATGTATGAGGACAAGGAGCATCTGGTCGAAGCCGGTGACTGCGTGCATCAACGGCCGGGGATCATGCACTTCCTGTTCGATTACTCGCCGGACATGGAATATCTGGAAGTTGTCGGGCCGGCGGATTTCGGAACGGTGGAAATGCCCAGCGCAATTCCGGTGCCCGAACCGCATAGTTGGTAGCCGCATCCCTGGTAACTGCGATCGCGGCGCGTTGATCCGCCAGGATCACGGCGCGATAATCCGCCAGGATCACGGCGTAATTGCGGTCGCGGCGCGATCATCCGCCAGGATCACGGGGTAACTGCGGTCGCGGCGCGATGATCCGCCAGGATCACGGCGTAACTGCGATCGCGGCGCGATCATCCGCACGCAGCTGAGGTTGGGCGGGCGCGGCGGCGTTTGGCGCCGTCGGCGCCGCCGCATGGCGCCGGGGTCCGGGTCAGAATTCGATGTCCAGTTCGTCGATGTGTTCCGGTTCCTTCTGGGCAGCGGCGAACCACGCCTTCATCTCCGGCCACGCCATGATCTGTTGGCAGTAGCGCTCACAGGCGCCGGTCATTTTCACGTCGTAGCTGCGGAACCGGGTCACAACCGGTGCGTACATGGCATCGGCGATGGTCGGCTTCGCCCCGAACAGCCACGGACCCTTCCAGGTCGCCAGGCATTCCCGCCAAATCTCGGTGATCCGGTCGATATCCGCCTGCACCGCCGACCATACCGCGAAACCGGGGCGGAACAGCTTCAAATTCATCGGCAAAGCCTCCCGCAGGGCGGCGAATCCGGAATGCATCTCGCCCGAAATCGATCGGCAGCGCGCCCGTGCCGTCCGCTCGTCCGGCAGCATACCGGCGTTCGGGAACGTTTCGTTGAGATATTCAGCTATCGCAAGTGTATCCCAAATCACCACATCATCGTGCATGAGCGCCGGCACGCGGATCGATGACGACTGCATCAGCAATTCAGCACGATTCACCGGATCGTCCGGGTCGACCAGCTTTTCCTCGAACGCAAGGCCGGCGAGGCACGACAGAAGATATCCCCTCAATGACCAGGAGGAATAATTCTTGCTGCTGATAAGAAGCGTGGCGCCGGCCATGGTGACAACTCCCGAACGTGCTGGCATGTTGCGTTGCAATATAGCTACATGTCTGCGGATATGGCGAGTGGCACCATGTCCTTCGACGCGGCGAATGGCTACATGTCCCCCAGTATGGCAAGTGGCACCATGTCCCTCGACATGGCAAACCCATATCCTTCGATATGGCAAATGATTGTAAGGGCGTGATACAACCGGGTGACAAGGGCCGTGTGCCTCAGCAAGCGATGATTTATAAATTTTATCAGGCACAGTCCGACCTGCTCTATCCGGTACGCCAGCTTGCCAACCTCGGCGCTCGCATGGCGCGGGTGCTGGATATGGGTGAGTTCACGCCGCAGCCCTGGCGCCAGTTCGGCGCGGCTTGCACCCTGCTGGCAGACAGTGCGCTGACGCATCTTCGGCCGGATTACGGGTTTCGCTTCACCCGGGTGGGTAACGACGTCGTCGGGGTGACCGAGGAGGTCCGCTTCGAAACCCCGTTCGGGACGCTGCTGCGGTTCCGCAAGGACATCGACGTGGTGCAGCCGCGCGTCCTGGTCGTGGCGCCGATGTCGGGACATTTCGCAACGCTGTTGCGTGGCACCGTGGCGGTGCTGCTGCCGGATCATGACGTCTACATCACCGATTGGAAGAACGCCCGGGATGTGCCTCTGTCCGACGGCACGTTCGGGTTTGACGAATATGTCGATCACCTGATCCGCTTCATGGAGGTCATGGGCGAGGGCAGCCACATGATCGCGGTGTGTCAGCCCGCCGTGGCCGCCCTGGCGGCCACCGCGGTGATGGCGGAGCAGGGCAACCGCGCGCAACCGCGCAGCCTGACGCTGATGGCGGGCCCGATCGACACGCGCCAGAATCCAACCAAGGTCAACGAACTGGCGAAATCCCACACGATCGAGTGGTTCGAGAAGAACCTGATCACCAAGGTGCCGTGGCGCTACAAGGGCGCGTTCCGGCGCGTGTATCCCGGCTTCCTGCAGTTGACGGCGTTCATGACGATGAACCTGGATCGTCACATCAACGCCCATATCAGCCAGTTC
>DATARX010000121.1:0-12984 GCA_036263955.1 Rhodopila sp. | reverse complement strand
ACCGGGGTGATGACGGTGATGTCGGGCAGGTGGGTGCCGCCGTTGAACGGGTTGTTCAGCGCGACGACGTCGCCGGGTTTCAGGGTGTTGCGCCGATGCTCCAGGACGGTGCGGACGCTTTCCCCCATCGCGCCGAGGTGGACCGGAATGTGCGGTGCGTTGGCGACCAGGTTGCCCTCGGCGTCGAAGATGGCGCAGGAAAAGTCCAGGCGCTCCTTGATGTTCACGCTCATGGAGGTGTTTTGCAGCACCGCGCCGGTCTGTTCGGCGACGTTCATGAACAGGTTGTTGAACAGTTCCAGCAGGACGGGGTCGGGCTTTTCGCTGCCGGCGGGGACGCGGGTCGGCAGTACCTCGGTGCGGCGCAGGATCATGTGATCCAGTGCGGTGACCTCGGCCGTCCAGCCGGGTTCGATGACGGTGGTGGCGTTGGCTTCCCGCACCAGGGCCGGGCCGGGGATACGGTCGCCGGCGAGCAGGGCGGTGCGCTCGAACACCGGGGCGTGGTGTTCGGCGGCGTTGGTGAAGATGGTGACGTGGTCGATCGGTTCGAGCGCGCCGGTGTCGCGGGCGGCGAGCGTAGCTTCCTCGGCGGCGATGCCCGGAAGGGTTGCCTCGGCGGCGACGGTTTCGGCGATGATCTGACGCTCCGGCGTGGCGAAGCCGAAGCGGGCGCGGTGCGCGGCGGTGAAGTCGGATCGGATGGTTTCGAGATCGCGCAACGGAACGATCAGCGCGGCTTCGGTGCCGGCGTAGCGCAGATGCAGCGACCTGGCGGTGGTGACGTCTTCGGGTTTCGCACCTTGCGATTCGAGGGCCTTGATCGCCTCCTCGGCCAGCTTGCCGGCGAGGTCTTCCAGTTGGGGCAGCGTATCGGCGCCGAGGGGGATCTCGATCGCCTGCTCCTTCATCGTGGTCTGGTCGGCGAGGCCCATGCCGTAGGCGGACAGGACGCCGGCATAGGGGTGGATGAAGACGGTTTCCATCCCCAGCGCATCGGCGACGAGGCAGGCGTGCTGGCCGCCGGCGCCGCCGAAGCATTGCAGGGCGAAGCGGCTGACGTCGTGGCCTTTCTGGACCGAGACCTGCTTGATGGCGTTGGCCATGTTGGCGACGGCGATCTGCAGGAAGCCCTCGGCGATCTGCTGCGGCGTCTTGCCGCCACCGATTTCCTTGGCGAGGTCGGCGAACTTCGCCTTCACCACTTCGGGGTCGAGCGGCTGGTCGGCATGTGGGCCGAAGATCGGCGGGAAGTGGGCGGGCTGGATTTTGCCGACGCAGACATTGGCGTCGGTCACGGTCAGCGGGCCGCCGCGGCGGTAGCAAGCGGGGCCGGGGTTGGCGCCGGCGGAATCGGGGCCGACGCGCATGCGGGCGCCGTCGAAGTGCAGGATAGAGCCGCCGCCGGCCGCGACGGTGTTGATCGCCATCATCGGCGCGCGCATGCGGACACCGGCGACGGCGGTTTCAAAGGCACGCTCGAACGTGCCGGCGTAGAGCGCGACGTCGGTTGACGTGCCGCCCATGTCGAAACCGATGATCTGGTCGATGCCCGCCATGCCGGCGGTGCGGGCGGCGCCGACGATGCCGCCGGCGGGGCCGGACAGGATCGCGTCCTTGCCTTGAAAACTATGCGCTTCCGTCAGGCCGCCATTGGACTGCATGAAATACAGCCGGGTGCCGCCGAGTTCGGAGGCCACCTGGTCGACGTAGCGGCGCAGGATGGGCGAAAGATAGGCGTCCACCACGGTGGTGTCACCGCGCGGCACGAGGCGCAGCAGCGGGCTGACTTCGTGACTGGGGGAAACCTGGGTGAAGCCGGCTTCGCGCGCCAGCACGGCGAGGCGCCGTTCGTGTTCGGGGTATTTCCAGGCATGCATCAGCACGATGGCGCAGGCGTTGATGCCGGCGGCCCTGGCCTTGGCGAGAGCGTCGCGGGCATGGGCTTCGTCCAGCGGCTCGATTTCGCTGCCGTCGACGCCGACGCGGCCGGGGATCTCGGCCACCTGTTCGTACAGCATCGTCGGCAGGGTGATGGCGAGGTCGAACAGGCGCGGGCGGGCCTGGTTGCCGATGCGCAGGGCATCCGCGAAGCCCTTGTTCACCAGCAGCAGGGTGCGGTCGCCTTTACGCTCCAGCAGGGCGTTGGTGGCGACGGTGGTGCCCATTTTAACGGCTTCGATCTGGCCGGGCGGAATCGGCTGGTCGAGCGGAATGCCCAGGATCGACTTGATGCCGGCGATGGCGGCGTCCTTGTATCGTTCGGGGTTCTCCGACAGCAGCTTGTGGGTAGACAGCTTGCCGTCGGGATCGCGGGCAACGATATCGGTAAAAGTGCCGCCGCGATCGATCCAGAACTGCCAGGTGCTCATAGGACAACCTCTTTCGTCGAAATTTGCCGGTTGGGGGTTTTCTGGTCTTCGGCAAGACTCTGGAGTTCCTGGCCGCGGGTTTCGGGCAGCATCAGGGCCGCTAGGACGACCAGTGCGTAGGCGCCGCCGGCAAACACTCCGACGGCGACGCCAAGACCCAGCCGCAGGGAGGCCGCGCCAACCAGGGCGGGAAACAGCGCGGCGAGTCCGCGGCCGAAATTGTAGCAGAAACCCTGGCCGGAGCCACGCAGCTCCGTCGGATACAGTTCGGTGAACACGGCGCCCATCCCGCTGAAAATGCCGGAGGCAAAGAAGCCCAGCGGGAAGCCCAGCACAAGCATCAAACCGTTGGAGATCGGCAACTGCGTATAGCCCAGGACGATGCACATCGATCCGATCGCGAAGGCCAGGAATGTCTTTCTGCGGCCCAGGCTATCGTTGAGGTATGCGCTGACGATATAGCCGGAGAACGACCCGGCGATGATCACGCCGAGATAGCTGCCGGTGCCCAGGATGGACAAATGCCGCTCTGTGCGCAGGAACGTCGGAAGCCATGTGGTGATCGCGTAGTAGCCGCCTTGCGCGCCGAGGGCGAGCAGGCATCCGCGCAGGGTGATGCTGAGAAAGCCGGGTGCGAAGATGGCCAGCAGCGAAGGCTGCGCCTTCGCCTTGACGTAGACGTCTGGTTCCGGAACCAGGCGGCGGATGGCGAAGATACTAAAGGCCGGGAGCAAACCGATGAGGAACAGCACGCGCCAGGCGTATTCCTTGGGCAGCAGCAACGATGATGCGGTTGCGGCCAGGGCCGCGATGCCCCAGCCGACCGCCCAGGAGCTTTGCACCGTACCGACCGCCTTGCCGCGATGGCGGGCGGCGATCACCTCCCCCATCAATACCGATCCGGCGGCCCACTCGCCGCCGAAGCCGAGGCCTTGCAGGCCACGCGTCACCAGCAGTTGGTAAAAGCTGTTGGTGAACCCCGATAGGAAGGTGAAGAGGGCGAACCAGAGGATGGTGATCTGCAGGGTCCGCACGCGGCCGAACCGATCGGCAAGCAGGCCGGCGAGCCAGCCGCCGACGGCGGACAGGATCAGCGTGACGGTCGCCAACAGCCCGGCCTGGGTGTTGGTCATGGCCCATAGTCCGATCAGCACCGGTACTACGAAGGAATAGATCTGCACGTCCATCGCATCCAGCGCATAGCCGCCGAAGCAGGCCCAGAACGTGCGGCGTCCCTCGCGATCGAGACCACGGTACCAATCGAGCATGCGATCTTCCTATGTTTTTGCGTCAAACCCCGGACGGTGGACGAAGGTCGTCTGGATGACGGATATGTTAAAAGTCCACGTATAGATAATCGTATATCGCTATGTCGCCTGATAAGCCAAGGTTATGAGGCTGTCGCGACCTGTCCTGCCACGTCCGCGATCGTTGCGGCAAGCCCGGTCATGGCGGTGGCCAGGGAACTCGCGGTGAAACGAAGCGGCGGCAGCGCGTGTTCCACGTTCAGCAATCTGAGGCGTTCGGCCGTCAGTTCGGTTTGGACGACGGCGAGCGGGACCACGCCGATACCGATGCCGTCAACCGCCATGCTGATGACGGAGGCCAGGCTGCTGCTGGAGAAGATGCGGACGGCGGGAAGCTCCGGCCGGGAGAACAGCGCGCTGAGTTGCGTGTGCGGCAGTGTGCCGCGGGAATAAGACAGCAGGGGCCAACGGGCCAGTTCCGCGGGGCCCAGGGTTGCCTTGCCCGGGGTTGCCGCGCCGAGCATTGCCTCGCCGATCGGCAGGGCGGGGCTGGCGACCCAGGCCATTTCATAGTCGCCCAGCAGCACGTTGCGCACTCTCGGGTCATTCACCGGACCGAGCATCATCGCGACGTCGATTTCGCCGGCCAGCAGCATGGTCTGCAGGGTCGGCGAGATTTCGACCGTGATTTCCGGCGTAATGCCGGGATGGCGTTGGTGCAGCCGGCGGATCACGTTACCCAGCATGGTGTGGACCAGGGTCTCGGCGATGCCGATGCGCGCGATCCCGGATTGGCTGGCGCCGCCTGATAGCCGCGCCTCCAATTCTGCCTGCAGCGACAGCATGCGTTCGGCGTAGGCGTAGAGTTCCATGCCTTTGGGGGTCGGAACAGCGGCGCGGTTGGGGGCACGGTCCAGCAGGCGTGCGGCAAATCGCGCTTCGATCTGGCTGATCCGGGCCGACACCGCCGGCTGCGTCATGTGCAGACGCTCCGCCGCGCGGCCGAAACCGCCCAGCTTCACGACCCAGAAAAAGACCTCCAGCGACCGCAGATCGACCATGGTTTCCTCCTTAACCAAGGTGGAATCGTCGCGCCACGGGAGAGGTTGGGGTGAAACGGGAGTCAACGACGGTTTGCGACGTGCCACGAATCGCTATAGTGCGCGAAATGGATTGTGAAGAGGTTCCGATGTCTGCCAGCACGCTGCCGAATGCGACCCTGATTGAGGCCTACCAGGCGATGACCCCGGGTTCGGCGGCCTTGGCGGCCAGGGCGCGGGCGCTGATGCCGAGCGGTCTGTCGCATGACAGTCGGAATTTTGATCCGTACCCGATCTATGTTCAGCGGGCGCTGGGGCCGGTGAAATGGGATGTCGATAACAACAAATATGTCGATTATTTCGGCGGCCATGGTTCGCTGATCCTGGGGCATAACAATCCGGCGGTGATCGCGGCAGCGCATGCGGCCCTGGACAAGGGGACGCATTTCGGCGCTTGCCACGACCTGGAGGTGCGCTGGGCGGAACTGGTCACCCAGATGGTGCCTTCGGCTGAACGGGTGCGGTTCACGTCGTCGGGCACCGAAGCGACCTTGCTGGCGCTGCGCCTGGCTCGGGCGTTTACCGGGCGGCCCAAGCTGGTGCGGTTCCGCGGGCACTTCCATGGCTGGCATGATCATATGACCAGCGGACACGTGAACCATTTCGATGGAACACCGACGAGCGGCGTGGTCGATGGGGTCGCGGAGAACGTGTTGTTGTGCGATCCGAACGACGTCGCGGGGATCATGCGGCTGTTCAACGACCACAAGGACATCGCCGCCGTGATCGTGGAGCCGACCGGGGCGAATTTCGGCAAGATGCCGATCCTGCCGTCGTTCCTGACCGTGCTGCGGGATTTGACGAAGCAGGCGGGGACGGTGCTCATCTTCGATGAGGTGGTGACGGGGTTCCGGGTGTCTCCGGGCGGGGCGCAGCAGGCTTTGGGGATTACCCCCGACATGACGACCTTGGCGAAGGTGCTGTCCGGTGGGTTGCCGGGCGGAGCCGTCGTTGGGCGCAAGGACATCCTGGACTGGGTCGACTTCAAGGTCAGCAAGGCGGCCGGCAAGGAGAAGGTCGCCCATCTCGGGACGTTCAATGCGAACCCGGTCTCCGCCGCGGCCGGTATCGCGACGCTGGAGATCCTGGCCGCGACGGATGCCTGTGCGCGAGCGAACGCATACGGCGACGAATTGCGCGCGAAGATGAATGCGGTGCTGGAGGAGGAACGAGTCAAGTGGGCGGTGCATGGCACCTACTCCAGCATCCATATCTATACGAATCCGGAAGGGGCGGACATCGTGCCCAGCCAGTTCGATGCGGTTTCGTTCATTCAGCGGATGATCGACAAACCGCGCGGCGAGGGCGTCACCGGGCAGGTGCGGATGGGGCTGCTGGTGAACGGCGTCGATATGAACTCGGGCCCGTCCGGCTATATCTCGGCGACGCACGGGGAGGAGGAGATGGCGGTGACCGTCGATGCCTTCCGGACGACGGTGCGGGCGCTGAAGCGGGAAGGGGCGGTGGGTTAGGCGGCACCCTTCAGGCGGGCTTCTCCTCCAAAAGGCGATTCAGATACTCCCTGTAGGTCCGGATATAGTCATCGGGATCGTAGTAATGGGACGCGAAGACGAGAAGCACGCAATCCGCTGAATAGCGGTATTGGGTTCCCCAGACCATTGGCGGGACATGAATCCCGCGATTGGGGCGGTCCAGCCGCACCTCACAGCGTTGCTTGCCGTCGTCGAGCAGGACCGATACCGACCCGCTGACGCAGACCAGGAATTGCTGGCAGGTTTTATGGGCGTGCTCGCCCCTTACTTCCTTGGAAGGAACGTCGAAGACGACAAAATAGCGCTTCGGGGTGAATGGGATGTCGCGTCCGAATTCTCCGGCCGAGAGATTACCCCGAAGATCCTCGACGAAGTTAAGTTCGTGAAGCGTCGCGTTGCCGACACCGGTTTCGGTGGTGAAGGATTTTGGTGCGTTGGCTCCCTTAACGATATCCGGCGCCGAGCCTGGGAGTTCGGTTGCGTTGACGTAACCGGAAATGCGCGCGGGATTGCCAACGACAACGGCATTGGGCGGGACAGACCGCGTGACGACGGCGCCGGCGCCGACCATGGCGGAGGCTCCGATTTCGAGCCCGGGCAGGATCGTGGCATTGGCGCCGATCGATGCGCCCTGGCGAACGATGGTCTTGGCGAATTCCGCCGGATAAGCCTTGCTGCGCGGATACAGATCGTTGGTGAAGGTTGCATTGGGACCGACATAGACGTCGTCTTCCAAGCGGACTCCATCCCAAAGTTGGACGCCGCATTTGATTGTTACGCGGTCGCCGATCAGGACGTCGTTCTCTACGAAAACACCGTCGCAAATGTTGCAATCGCTACCGATTTGCGCACCTGGCAAGACATGCGCGAAAGCCCAGACGCGAGATCCGGCACCGACGGACGCGGTTTCGCAGAGCGCCCGCGGATGGATGAACGGCTGCAATTTCGGAGACGTCATGAACTCAGCCTCTTTGCTTGCTCCCTGGCGATCTTCAGGGATTTGTTTTCCGTTTCGGTTGGGGTAAGTGGCGTTGAACGGTCGAACGTTCGCTGGCTATGCACGATCGCCAGGGGCCGTTGCTTGGTATTTTCATAGGTCCGCCAAGCATAGGCGCCGATCAGGCCAAGGCCGAGCGTATTGAGGGCGCCGAAGAAAATGACGGTGATGACGGTCGCGGCATAGCCTGGAACGTCGATGTCGCCCTGCAAGCGGAGTATGAGCACCAGCATGCCCAGGATAGCTGACACAAGAAGGCCAAGGATGCCCAAAGCGGACAGGATGCGGATGGGGAGGTCGGAGAAAGAGAAGACACTGTCGAGCAGGTAATTGAGCTTTTTCCCGAAGGTCCAGGCGCTGCGGCCGAACGGCCGAGCCACGCGGCTGTAGCCGATTTCCTGCCGCCGGAAGCCGAGCCAGAAAATCAGTCCCACCAGTGAGGAATTCGATTCGCGGAGCCGCAGAAGTTCGTTGCGTACGCGCCGGGTGCAGCCGAACAGATCCACACCCCCCTCCGGCATGTCGCGAATCACGAAGCGGCGATAGAGCCGCCAGAAAAGGTTGGCGGCGACGCGGGAGGCGGCGGGATCGTCGCGTGACTCCCGGATTCCGACGATGACCTCGGCATCATTGTGGAGCAATGCCTCCAGGAACTGGATTAGGAGGCCGGGGGGTTCCTGAAGGTCGGCTGCGATGACGCCGAAAAATTCGCCGCGCCCGGCCTGAAGTCCGGTTCGGATCGCGGCGAAGGAGCCGAAATTCCTGACGTGCAGCACGAGCTGCGACGCGAACGATGCACGCGGGAGTGCCTCGCTGAGGAGGGCATGAGACCGATCGGGACTCGCATCGACGACGAAGACGAATTCTGTTGCGATGCCAAAGCGGGCCCATGCCTGATCGCTGACTGAGGTAAGGTCGCGGATCAGGGCCGGGATCGATTCTTCGTTGCGATAGACCGGTATCACAACCGAGAAGATCCGGTTATCCGACATTGATACCACCCAAATTGGCTCGCGCTCGGTTACGTGGCTGCATGTGCGGCGTTACGACCATCGCTTGGTCGATCGGTCCCCGAGCGATTTCGATCGGGCCGCGGGGCATCGGATTCATGGCCGCGCCGGGGACATAAGGGCGGCATGAATGTCGTCGGGTTGATCGCCGAGCTTGACGAGGGTCACGTCGCCGACGACGCGGACCGAATCCTTGGCGGGCCAAACGTCCATTTTGGCGAATTCCGGCAACAGGCTTTGTCTTTCCTGAGGTGTTACCGGCAGAATTTTTCTATAGCCGAGCACGTTGTAGAAGGAGACTATTCGATAGGGGCTTCCGCCATCCCATTCGAATACCGGGGCGCCGATTGTTTCTATCCGAGGATAGGGCGTGCGCAGCGTCGGCTGGGAGCCGAAAAAATCGACTTTTGATTGCTGCCGTCCGGCACTCGTCTCCTGCCGCACTTCGATTATCCGCGTGTAAATCGCGGCGGCAAGCCTTTCATCTTCTTGTTTCGCCATCGCGTCCGCTGCCGCGAACAGCGCGGATGTGTACAGGATTTGCGCGGTGGCGACGGCCGCGACGATCAAAGTGGCGGAGCCGATGATGCCGCCAGCTTCCAGTCCGGTGAACAAGAAGAGCCAGACGGCTATTGGAACACTGACGAGTGTTCGCAAGGGCATTTGACCGCCGCTGACGAGGTTCTGCGCGAAAGGCAGCAGCAGAATGGCCCCCGAGAGTAAAAGGACCACAAGGCGCATGGGAAGCTGGCCACGCAGCCTGGCGGTAAATCCCAACGCAAGCAGTCCCAGCGGCGCGATGAGTCCCAAGGCCCAGGCCGTGCTTCCATATACATTCCGATTGCCAGCGTAGACCCCCATCATCTGGGAAATGCTGACCTTGAGAACCCATTTCGGTCGTGCCAGGAGCGTCCCGGTATCGATAAATTTGTCGATATAGGCTGGCTTGAGATGAAATCCCCAAAGGAATCCCTTCCAGATCACGAAATAAAGACCGAGCCCAAGAATGGTCGTTACGGCAAAAATGACCAGCTCAAGTATGACTCGCTGCACGGATGTTCTCTGGTGCAGGGTGCTGGAAACGATTACCCCGATCCCGCCGACGGCCAAAAGGGTGATGAGCGACTGATACAGCGATACGATACATGCGGCGAGGATCACCTGTGCCAGAAACAGGATAACGAGCGGTGTACGAAACATTGGACCCGCGGCCCGCCGCAGCTGAATCGACCTTCGAAAGGCGACGAGGACGAGACCGCTCAGTGCGAGTCCGATGCCGGTGGATGGCGCGTTGGCAAGAAATTCAGCCAGAAAATACCATGTTGGGAAGGCGATAAAGACCGGAAATGCGGCATAGTGGCGCAGCGACGGTCGGGCTACGTTATGGGCTCGGAGGAATAACAAATATCCAAGGCAGCTGAAGAAACCGAAGCTGGCCAATGGCAGAAACGGAAGCGCGGGTTCGGGGAACAGAAAGCGCTCGACCAGATAGACGCCCCACCGTCCCTGTATAAGCCATATTGTTGGGCCATCGGACCATACTCTGGGATCGGCCGCATGCGTCGCGGCGAACGCCGTCGAGGAGCCGCCGGGCCGCAGCGCGGCGATTTCCGCATCAACGGACAGGTGAAACGTGGTGAGTTGGGCTGCATAAAGCGTGCCGAAGATCAGCAGCAGCCATGGAAGCGGCCGCGTGAAAGCGGCGACTGACTCGGCCAGTGCCTGTGCGGTTTGTGTCGCGCCTTCGGTTCTGCGTTGAGCAAGTGACAACAATTTTGAAGTTCCCGGTGGCACTATATTTTCGTCGTACCGAGGCAGGAATCGAAGGTATCTGGTGTCGCCAATCTGAAGTTTGCGATAGTCCGCGCCCCTCGGATTCGCGACTCCAAGTGCCTTGTTTCTAGTGGCCTGCTTATCCCCTACGTCCGCCGCATAATGCGACGAACTTCAGGGGCAGAACACTAGTACATCATTGACTTTCTGTTGATAATGAACGCCGCGTCCTGGCTGGGCGCGTTATCTGGCACTGCGCCGATGCCCCGCTGCGACGGCTCCAGCGCCATTGCGACAGGCGCTGCCCACCATGTAGAGGCCGATCGCATCAAGTAATTATAAAATCAAAACGATGACGGTCGAACCCGATTAGCATCGGGCAGCACGGCGTTACGAGAACATTTCCACCCTGAGTGGAAACGCTCTGGCTCATAGTTGGCGAGCAATTTTTATCATCCTGAGGTCGCTTCGCGATTCGAGCCAGGCTGGTGTTGCTCTAAGGCGACCGTGGAGGGCGAGAGCCATCGAGGCCTGTGCGATGAGTCCGAAGCAGGCCAGCGTGACGGGACTTCGCCGGGGAACCTGGATCGGCGGACAACTGAATCCGATTGCTCCGCAATTTTCCGTGCTCGCGGCGCCATCGGGGTCGCTGGCGTGATCGGGTAACTGGCGTGATCGGGTAAACGGACCGGCAAGGCACGTTTGCCCGGAGATTGTTCGTGCAGGGTCCGACTGCGCCGATCGGCGCGAGTTCGTTACTCCGCCGCGGCAAGCACCAGGCAGACGTTCTGGCCGCCGAAGCCGAACGAGTTGGAGATTGCGTGGCGAACCCGGACCGCTCGTGCGACGTTGGGGACGCAATCGACCGGCAGCGCCGGGTCGGGGATGTCGTAGTTGATCGTCGGCGGCAGCAATCCATTGCGGATCGACAGCACGGTGAAGATCGCCTCCACCGCGCCGGCGGCAGTCAGGCTGTGGCCGATCATCGACTTGTTGGAAGACATCGGGATCGCGCCCGCTCGGTCGCCGAACACGGCCGAAACGCCGACCCATTCCATTTTGTCGTTTTCCGGCGTGCCGGTGCCGTGGGCGTTGATGTAGTCCACCGCGTCGGGTGTCAGGCCGGCGTCGGCCAGGGCATTGCGCATGCAGGCGATGATCGGCTTGCCATCCGGCGAGTAGCGGGTGCGGTGGAAGCCGTCCGCGACCTCGCCACAGCCGGCGACCACGGCCAGCACCGTCGCGCCGCGCGCCCGGGCGCGGGCGAGGCTTTCCAGGACAAGGGCGCCGGCGCCCTCGGCCATGACAAAGCCCTCGCGGTCCTTGCTGAACGGGCGGGAGGCGGCCGACGGCGGATCGTTGCGGGTGGACAGGGCGGACAGCAGCGAGAACCGGACCAGGCTTTCGGGATTGATCGAGGCATCGGTGCCGACCACCAGCGAGGCGTCGGTTTCGCCGCGGCGGATCGCCTCGGCGCCAAGCTGGATGGCGGTTCCGCCGGATGCGCACGCCGTCGACGTGGCGACGGGCGAGCCTTTGGTGCCGAACCGCTCGGCCAGGTTTTCGCCCACCGAACCGAACAGGAAGCGCCGGTAATACGGCTCGAACTTATCGGTCGCGGCGGCGCGGAGCAGATCGTCGTAGTTGACGCTGTCGTTGGCGCCGGACGCCTCGGCCAGCGCGAAACGCTGGGTCCATTCCATTTCCACCGGCGGCAGCGCCAGAAACAGCGGGCCAGGGAAATCGCCGGGGCGGCCGATGCCGGCTTCCGCCACGGCTTCGTCGATCACCAGTTCGGCCAGGCGCTGCGACAGGGCCGGGGCGGAGAGTTCTGGGACGGCGACGAAGTCGACTGTGCCGGCGATGGTGGTGCGCAGGCCGTCGATCGGAAAGCGGGAGATGCGGCGGATGCCGGACACCCCGCCGGTCAAGGCTTTCCAATTGTCGGCCTGACCCTGCCCCAACGAGGTGATGACGCCCATCCCGGTGACGACGACGACGGGGCGGCCGAAATGATCGGTATCCTGTAGCATCGTGCTCTCCCTCAGGCGGGGGTGACCAAAGCCAGCGCCTCGCCGCGCCAGTGGCCCCAGGAGGTGACCAGCGCCTGGGTCAGCGGCGCGGCCATCGGTTGTTCGGCGGCTTCCAGCGGCGGGAACAGGGCGCCGTGCTTCACGGCCAGGGCGGCCAAGGCAAGGCTGGCGGGAAATGCGGGCTCCAGCGAATGGCCCAGCGCGGTGGCGACGGCGCGGACCGGCAAGCCGATCTCCGCCAGGAATGCTCGTTCCTCAATCGTCGGCGCGGCGACGCCGGACGCACCGGACAAGACTGCGGTGCCGGCGCGATCAAAATGCGATTGCATGGCAGCGAACTGCGCCTTGGCGTTTGCGGTTGCCTCGCCGGGGCGGCGGCGGCTGCGGTCGGTGCGGATCGCGGCGATGTGGCCGTAGGCGTCCATTCCGCGCGCGGCGGCGTGCGAACGGCTTTCGATCACCAGGAAGCAACCGACGGACCCCAGCAGCATCCCGCCACCGGACGCCTGGCGGGCCCAGACCGGCTCAAACGGCGCCTGCCGCATCAGGCCACCCATGGCGTAGTGCAGCAGCACATCGGGCCGCTGCGCGTTGTAGGAACCGCCGACCAGCATGATGTCGCCCTGACCGGCGGCGATCCGAGCACAGGCGATGCGCACGGCGTCGGCGCCGCTCGATTCCTCGCCCATGAAGGTGCGCGAGGAGCCGATCACGCCGTGCACGATGGAGATGTTGCCGGCCAGCAGGTTGGATAATTGCGCCAGGAAGAGGGTGGGGCGGAGGTCACCCTGCAGATGCTCGTTCAGGTAGGCACCCGGGTTAGGCGCCTTGGGATAGCCGGACAGGATCGCCGCATCGACGGCGTAATCGCGTTCGCCGCCACCGGCCGCGACGATCATCCCCATGTTGGACAGCAACGCGGTGTTGCCCTTCACCCCGGCCGAATCCAATGCGAGGCC
>DATARX010000101.1:0-9436 GCA_036263955.1 Rhodopila sp. | reverse complement strand
CAGGGCGCCGCGACGGCGGAGATCGCCCGCAACGTGCAGCAGACCGCCCAATCGGCGCAGGACGTTACGGTGAACATCGGCGGGGTCAGCCGGGCGGCGACGGACACCGGTGCGGCGGCCGATCAGGTGCTGAGCGCGGCGACCAGCCTGCTGCGCCAGGTGGAGCAACTGACGACCGAGGTCGACACCTTCGTCGCCGAGGTCCGGACCGCATGATGTCCCTCGCGCCGAACCGAACATTCGGCGCCATCGGCCCACGGCTGGCCGACAAACGACCCACCGACAAAAGCCCGGGCGCCCATAAAGCGGATCCCCCCGTTTCCCTGGCTCCCGTTTCCCTGGCCTCCGTTTCCCTGGCCCCCGTTTCTCTGGCCCCCGTTTCTCTGGCTCCCGTTTCGGGTCATCGATAAAAAATTTCCGATCGTTACCGTATTTTCCAAAACATCCTCTATATCATCCAACGATGACACGAGCGCCGGCCGCCGGGAGATGGCGGCTGGCGAATTTTAACGACGTTGGACCCGACGGGAGAAAATCTCACGGCCGGCAGCTGGTTGGTATGCGGCGTCCGGCGCCGGTACCAAACCCAGGTTGAGGTGAGATCATGTGTGTTCTGTTGATGACATTCCGCAAATACGACCGCCATATCGGCAGGCGCGCACCCCTGGCCGGGGCACTCGGGGCAAACATCACCGCTCGTCGCCCCGCTCTGTCCGACCAGCCTGATCATGCCGCTGATGGGGAGACCGCCTAGGTGTCGGACAGCATCACCCCCGCCGAAAACGGAACGACCACGGCCGATGCCGACGTCGGCTTTTCCCGACGCAGGCCGGGGCGCATCGAGAACGTGCATCCCGCCCTCATACCGCTGCTGCGAGGCAAGGCCGGCATCCACTTTGCTGACGAGTCGCCGTTTATCGCCGACGCACCCGTGGAGCATGCATCCATGGAACAGCAGAAGGACGCCCTGGCTCCCGCCCGGGGTATCCTTTTCGGAATCGCACTCTCCATCCCAATCTGGGCGGTGTTGATTTTCTGTGTCTTTCACCTGCTCGGCGGTGTCGTGCTCACGATTGCCCTATCCATCCCGGTTTGGATCGCACTGAGCCTGGCAGCCTGTTATTTGTTGTAGGGGATTCGATAACCCCGACATTTGCCGCCACGCAGCCGGTCGGAAAGCCGGCCAGGCAATCGCCGGTGGGGCAATCGCCGGTGGGGCAATCCGCCAATGCCAGGTCTTTTTGACGGACCCTCCAGGGCAGGATTGCGCTGACCGGCATTTCGTCCGGACGTTTCAAGGATGCCCGGCCCGCAACGGTCGGCTGGCCACAGTCTGGTTGGCATTGCGCCAACCGGCTTTATATCACCAGTCCATGAATTCCATCGCACCCGATGTCTTCTCGGTAGCCGAGAAACGACTCGACTGGATCGGCCAGCGGCAAAGCGTTCTGGCCCAGAATATCGCCAACGCCAATACACCCGGGTACGCCGCGCGCGACATCAAGCCGTTCGGCGATTTTCTGGCCGACCAGGCGACGCAGGAGACGGATAATAGTTTCGTAGACACATCCGCCGGATCGACCGCGCCGCAAGACCGCGCTTCCACGGAAATAACCCTCAACGGGAATACCGTCGAACTGGATGAGCAGCTCGAAAAAGTCGCCGCAACGGATACCGCGCACCAGCTCGCCACCGACCTCTACAAAAAATATGTAGGCATGTTCAGGACCGTGATCGGCAAAAACTGACAGCGAAGGATTGGGCATGGATCTCAGTACAACCCTTGAACTTTCGGCGAGGGGCATGAGCGCTCAGACCACCCGCCTGCGGGTGATCGCCGAGAACATCGCGAATTCCGCCACCACGGGATCGAGTCCGGGATCGAATCCGTACCGCCGCAAGACCGTCGTGTTCTCGAATACGCTGGACGAGTCGCTGGGCGCCACGACCGTGGGTGTGCGCCAGATCGCACCTGACATGTCCGCATTCCCGCAGCGCTACGATCCGGGCAGCCCGGCGGCCGATGCAAACGGCTACGTCAAGACTCCCAACGTGGATTCGTTCGTCGAGGTTGCGGACATGAAAGAGGCCGAGCGGTCGTACAGCGCAAATATGAGCGTGATGGAAACGACCCGTGGACTGCTATCGCGAACGATCGATCTGCTGAAGTAAGGGTACATCATGATCTCCAGCAATGTCACCGGCGCGGCCGCCTACGCCGCCATCCAGGATGGATTTTCGACCGGTGGCGACGACGCTTCCGCCGCCGGCGACACCTCGTTCGGCGCCGTGTTGCAGGGCGCCGTGACCGGCCTGACCGATCTCGGGCAGGCGGCCGACGCCAAATCGGTCCAGGCAATGAGCGGCCAAGGCAACATGACCGACATGGTCATGGCGGTGTCGAAGGCCGAGATGGCGTTGGACGCAAGCGTCGCAGTCCGCGACAAGGTCATTTCCGCGTACCAGGAAATCATGCGCATGTCGGTATGAACCGTCGGGACGCCAGCGTCCTGGTCTTCTCGCCGCGCCATCATCCCAAAATGGGTTTATGATCGATGCAAAACGCACCTTCGGATTCTCGCAACACTGACCGCTTCGGCGGCTATTCTCTCGGGGCCAACCGGTTCGGGGCCAAACAGTTCGGGGCCCAACAGTTCGGGGCCAAACAGTTCGGGGCCCATCGGTGAACGAGGCCGATCTCGCGGTATTCGCGCGCGAAGCGCTGTTTATCCTGCTTAAGCTGGCGGGCCCGGTGCTGATCGTCGGCCTCGTTGTCGGCCTGGCCGTCTCGATGCTGCAGGCGCTGACGCAGATCAACGAACACACATTGGTATTCATCCCGAAGCTCATCGCCGTCTGCGCCACCATTGCCCTGCTGGGCGGCTTCATGATGCAGACCCTGACCGACTACACCCGGACTGTGTTCGACCAGATCATCGCAATCGGCCTGAGCTATGGATGATCCCAGTCGTGGATGACCTGGCCGCGATTCTGCATGGCCTGCCTTCAGTGGCGTTCGGATGGATGCTGGTCGTCGCACGGGTCGGAACGACGTTGCTCACCGGTCCGGGACTTGGCGAGACGGAAATTCCGCCGACGGTTCGAATCGCACTGGCCACGATGCTGGCGACACTGGCCTATCCGGTGCTGCGCGCCGAATTGCCGCAAATCCCCGCTACGATGATCGGCCTGGCCGGCCTCTTTATCGTCGAAATCATCGTCGGCGCGTGGCTCGGCCTTCTGACCCGCGTGCTGGTATCGGCACTGTCGATGGCCGGCGGCATCATTTCTTTCATGGTCGGCCTGTCCAGCGTGCTGCAGATCGACCCGTCCGTCGGCACCCAGGTACCGGCGCTGGAACGGACGCTGACGATGGCCGCCATTGCCCTGCTGTTCGTGTCCGGATTGTACGTGCTGCCGATGCGGGCGGTTATCGGCAGCTACGGGGTGATCCCGCCGGGCGCCCTGTTCGATGGCGCCGGGGCTGCGCAGCTGGTGACGCGCGCGGTAAGCGAAAGCTTCGCCCTGGCGATGCGCCTGGCGGCGCCGTTCATCATCATCTGTATCGTCTGGCAGGCCGCCCTGGCCTTCGTCAGCCGCCTGGTGCCCAACATCCAGGTGCATCTGGTGTCCCAGCCGGCGCAGATCCTGGGCGGCTTGCTGCTGCTGTCCGCGGTCATCGCCATCATGTTCGAAGCCTGGTCGGCGGGAATGCTGCAGGCGTTCTCCGCACTGCCCGGCCTGTAGGGACATCGCACCATGTCCGGCAGCGAGAGCAGCGCCGAAGACCGCACGGAGGCTCCGACCCAGAGGCGATTGGAACAGGCGCGCGAGGAAGGCCGGCTGCCGGTATCGCGCGACCTCGGGACGCTGGCGTCGCTGGTCGGCGCGGCGCTGGGAGGCGTCATGTTCGCCCCGGCGATCGCGCATCACATGGCCGACCAGGCAGCCTCGTTGTTCGGGGTGCTGGATCGGATACGGGTGGTCGACGGCACCGTCCTGGGCGGCCCCGTATCAGGCGTGGCTTTCTCCGCGGCGCTGCTGGTGGGCTCCGTCGCGCTGCCTGCCGCGGCGTGCGGCGTCATCTGCACGCTGCTGCAGACGCAGTTCTACATTGGCGGCGCGCCGATCCGCTTCCAGTTCTCGCGGATCAGCCCCGGCGCCGGCATCGCCCGCATGTTCTCCCAGCGCCATTTCCTCGACTTCCTGAAGTCGTGCGGCCGCATTGCCATCGTGTCCGCGCTGATCTGGTCGGAGGTCGGTCACACGCCGGCGGCCGCTGTCGCCGTTATCAACGGCGATCTGTCGCGCCTGCTGCCCACGGCGTTTGAACAGGTCCAGACCTTTGCGCGGCCGCTGCTGATTATGCTGGCGTGCTTCGCGGCGCTGGACATGCTGCTGGTGCGGTTCCAGCACACCAAGTCGCTGCGCATGTCGCGCCAGGATGTTCGCAACGAACACCGGCAGACCGATGGTGACCCGGTCGTCAAGGGCAAACTCCGTCGTATCCGTCAGCAACGGTCCAGGCGGCGCATGATGGGCAAGGTGAAGACCGCGGCCGTGGTCATCACCAACCCGACGCACTACGCGATCGCGCTGTCCTACGACAGTGCCGGCGCGCCAAAGGTCGTCGCCAAGGGCGTCGACTTCCTGGCTGCCCGCATTCGCGAAGAGGCCGAGGCGCATAAAGTTCCGATTGTTGCCAACCCACCGCTGGCACGTGCGCTGTATCAGTTGGAACTGGATCGGGAAATTCCGGTCGAACACTACCGCGCCGTGGCGGAGGTGATCGCCTTCGTCTGGAAGCTGAAGCCGCGCCCGAACGCGGCGGCGGTCCGGCGATGACCCGGCCACACGGTCTCCTTACCCCCCAAAAACCAATCGAACCTCGGAGCAGGCGAATGTTCGACCCAATCGGCACGGCTTCCATCGCGCTCGGTTCTGTCGTGCTCGACAGGCCGGACCAGACGGGACGGTATTTCGCGAAGGACCTGGCCGGCGGATGGGCTTACCTGGTCGGGGACTCAGAGGGCGACAGCCGCTTCCGTGGCCATGGCGTGTGCGAGGGCGGGCTCGACACCACCCTGCGATGCGCGTTCCTGTCCGCGGTCAACTGCGTACCGGACTGTGGCCGCATCAGGGTCGTGGTCGAAACCCGCCAGGCGCACCGGATGGTCGTCCATCTCGCCAGGCGGGATCCGCACGTCGTCGCCGCCATCGCCGGCCGGCCGATGTCGGTGTTGACGCTGCCCGAAGAACGCTCATCCCACCAGGTGCGATCCGCCGCCGAACGCGCCGCCTCCATCGCCCTGCGGAACCGTGAGCACGCGGAATGGCAGGCCGCGGATGCGGATACCGATGAGATGGAATCGAGCGACACCATGACCGCTTCCGTCCACCATGCGCCTGCTGATACCGCCGCCCGCGACCGGAAGCCCGACCGCGCCGCGGCGGGCGACACGCGGACCGGGTTCGCCGGAACCGGCAAACTCGGTACCATGCGGGACTGGCGCGCCTATCGGACGACGGATGCCGGCCGGCGCGATATGCTCCCCAAGCAGCCGCCGGCGGCGGCGCTCCCCAAGCATCCGGCGGCGGCGGCGCCAATCCCCGACACGGCCGTCCGGCGGCTGGTCGGTCCGCTTATGGAACGTGCGCGCAACGGCCTGGCGGCGATCGGCCTGGCCGCCGCGCCGCCCCCAAGGCGCAGCCACGCGGTGATGGAGTGGATGCGGGATTTCGACAGGAATGTCTCGGCGGTGACCAGCGATCTGCAAGACGCCGGTGCTTAACCTGCGGTCCCCGAAGTTCGCCGCATTCCGCGACGGACGCAGGGGACGAAAAGGCCAACGCAATTAAAGACAAGCGCGATCGTCCGAGGTGGAACCGATCGCGGACCTGAATCGCCCTCTCATACCCCCAGGGCGGGCTACCCCGGGTCACAATATCCCGCGGCACCAGACGATTTCCCGATCAGCCAAATACGCCCGGTTTTTACCAATAAGCCTATATCTGTTCAGGGAACTCTACGGACGGAGCACCCCCGCTAAAATGGCGGCACTGGACACATTGGACGCCAACGAGGTTGCCGCGATCCCGCCCAGGGCCGGCGCCGGCAGACCGCTGAAGGCCAATCGGAAAAAGCTGCTCATCATCGGCGCCGCCAGCCTGCTCGGGCTCGCCGCACTGGGCATCGCCACCACGTTGATCATCGGCATGACATCTCATTCCGCCGCGAAAATCGGTGCGGTCGACCTGCCGGAGATGGTGTCGAACCTAAACGCGGGACCGCACCGGACCGCGTTCGTGCGCCTCAAGGCCCAGCTCGAGCTTGCCAACAGCAACGACGAGGCTGCCGTTATTGCAGCGGAACCGCGCATCCAGGATCTGTTCCAGACCTATCTGCGTGATATGCGCCCGGAGGAACTGCGCGGATCCGCGGGCTCCTACCGGTTGCGCGAGGAACTGATCGCCCGCGCCAACATCGCCGTCGCGCCGGCGCGGGTGACCGAAATCCTGTTCATCGAACTGCTGGTGCAATGAGCGTGTCCCAGGACCTCTCGGACGCGGAACTGATGGCGGCCTGGGGCGACGGCGCGGCGGACGGCGCCGAAGCGGTGCCCGCGCGCGTGCTCAGTCAGACCGAAATCGACGACCTTATGGGATTCGACGATCTGCCGGACGCGGGCGAACAGGAAAGCGGCCTGCGCAAGGTGGTCAGTGCCGGCCTGATCTCCTACGAGCGTCTGCCGATGCTCGAGATCGTGTTCGATCGGCTGGTCCGCATCCTGTCGACCAGCCTGCGGCACCTGACCAGCGACAACGTCGAGGTCAGCATCGAAAAGATCAGCTCGATGCGGTTCGGCGACTACATGAATTCGATCCCGTTGCCGGCCATGCTGACCGTCTTCAAGGCTGAACAGTGGGACAATTTCGGCCTGATGGTCATCGACGCGCCGATGATCTACTCGATCGTGGACGTGCTGCTGGGTGGCCGCAGGGGCACGTCCCAAATGCGCATCGAAGGCCGGCCCTACACCACCATCGAACGGACGCTCGTCGAGAAGATGGCTGTGCAGATCCTGGCCGACCTCTCGGTCTCGTTCGATCCTGTGTGCGAAGTAACGTTCAAGTTCGAGCGCACCGAGGTCAACCCGCGATTCGCAACCATCTCCCGCGCATCCAACGCCGCCATCCTGGTCAAGATGCAACTGGATATGGACGAACGCGGCGGCGGGTTCGAGATCCTGCTGCCGTACGCCACGCTCGAACCGATCCGCGACCTTTTGCTGCAGCAGTTCATGGGCGAACGCTTCGGTCGCGACAACATCTGGGAAACGCATCTCGCCGATGAGTTGCGGGAAACCGACGTCGAACTCGAGGCGGTGCTGGGCGAACAGACCATGGGCCTGTCGGAAATGCTGGCCCTCAAGGTTGGCAGCCAGATCATCTTCCGGCTCAGCGCTGAAGACCCGGTGCTGCTTCGGTGCGGAAACGTGCCGCTGTTCCTCGGCAAGGCCGGCAATCGCCGCAATCGCATCGCGATACAAATCGAAGAAAAGCTGTCGACCGACGGCAAGACCCATGGAGGGCTAAGCGGATGATGTCAGTTTGGGGCTGGATCGCCAACGACATCCTGGCACTGCTGTTGATCGGAACGCTGGTGATGGCCGTCAGGCTTGACCGCGCGCTGACGGTGGTACGCCGGGACCGGGCGGTCTTCGAGGCATTGATCACCAACCTCGCGTCAGCCACCAGTTCGGTCAAGCTCGGCATTCAGGCCTTGCGCAATGAGGCCGACCGCGCCGCCGAACAAATCGAACGGCGCTCCGAAGACGCGGACAAACTGGCGACGGACCTGTCGTTCCTGATCGATGCGGCCAACCGCGCGGGCGAACGGCTGGATGAAGGGCGACAGGCCGTGGCGGCGCAAATGGCGGCGCCGGCGCGGCGCCCATCCAATGCCGAAAGCAAGCGTCCGGCGGACGTCCAGGACCATCAAGCCGGCGGGCTGCGGGAGCTTGTCGGCATTGCCCAGCGGCGTCGCGTTCGCACCCAGGCCGGGGCATCCCGGCCGGCCGACGCGGCGTCGAAGGCGGATGCACCCGCGCCGGCGCTGCGTCAGCCGATGGCCGCGCTGCACGACGCAGACACCGCTGACATCGCGATGGAAGGCTGAGTGGCGATGGGGCCGATGCTCCCACCCAGCAAGCTGTTGCGGGCAACGATTGTTGCGACCTCCGTCGTGCTTGTGGGCAGGCTCGTGGCTGTGGTTGCGGATGCGCCGCGCCCGAGCGCGGTGTGGTCGACGACGCGGCAGGCGGTGATGGTTGCAAGCGTGATCACCGACGCCCACGCCGCGGCATCCCAAGCCCCTGTTGCCGGTGCGCCGCCAGCCCCCGCCGGCAATGGCCTGCCCCAACCACCGATCGCTTCCGCCACGCACGCCACTCCCGCGGCAACGGCCGCCTCGCCGCCAGCGATACAGCCGGCCCCGCGGGTCGCGGTGCAGCCCGCCGCCCCAACAGGTAGCGGCACCGGCGCCGGCGACGCCACGGCGGAAATCACCCTGCACCGCAGCCAGATCGAGACACGCGAACAGCAGCTGACCCAGCGCGAGGCCGCGGTCGCAGCGGCGGAAAAGCAGCTGACGGATCGCGTCGCCCAACTGCTTGCCATCCAGGTCCAGCTGCAGACCCTGGTGAATGACGACAAAGAGCACAACGAGGCCAAATTGGCCGGACTGGTGCGGCTTTACGAAGGAATGCGCCCGCGCGATGCCGCCGCGATCTTCAACGGCCTCGACAAGCCGGTGCTGCTCGAAATCCTCGGCCGCATGAAACCCGCGAAAGCCGCCCCGGTGCTCGCCGCGATGGAGCCTGAAAACGCGCGCCAGGTGACCGCGGACCTCGCCGCCCAACGGAGCCTTTCGGCCCCGCTAACGAACTGACCATTCCGCCAACTCCAGGGACCCGCAATGGCCGTCAATTCCAACCTGAACGTTCTGATCGTCGACGATTACAAAACGATGCTCCGAATCATTCGCAACCTGCTGAAGCAGATCGATTTCGAAAATGTCGAAGAGGCCAGCGACGGCGTCGAGGCGCTGGCCAAGCTGCAAGCCGGCAATTTCGACCTGATCATCAGCGACTGGAACATGGAGCCGATGACCGGGCTGCAACTGCTCCAGCACGTGCGCAGCGACCCGAAGCTGAAGAACACGCCCTTCATCATGGTAACGGCTGAAAGCAAGACCGAGAACGTCATCGTCGCCAAGCAGGCCGGCGTATCGAATTATATCGTCAAGCCGTTCAATGCCGAGACCCTGCGCGCCAAAATTCAGAAGGTCCTGGGAAATGCATAACAACGCCGAAGTTGACTCAAGCTCCGGATTTCCCCTGCTGACACTGACCGAGCGGATGCGTGATCGTTCCGC
>DATARX010000091.1:0-4578 GCA_036263955.1 Rhodopila sp. | reverse complement strand
AAAGCGAGCCGAACGAATGCGGCCACATGTAAAACCCGAGCGCGGTCAGCAAGACGGTTGAGTCGAACCAGGCCGGGCTCTCTCCCTGCGCCGGCAGCGCGAGAAAATTCGGTTTCGCGGTCTGGATCGCCTCGAACATCGGGCTGAAACCGCCGTAGTAGTGCAGCGGCAGGTAAATCCCCAAAAACAGTACGACTGCCAGGATCAGGATGTCCTTCACCACCGCCGTCCAGGCGGATCCGTGAACCCCCGACACCATCACATAGGCCGTGACCACCGCCGCGCCGATCCAGATCGCGACGGTGGGGGAGATCGTACCATACGCCGCCGTATCGACGATGATGCCCAGGCCCTTCAGTTGCAGCACCAGATACGGAACCAGCGCCACGATCCCGACCAACGCGACCAGAATCCCCAGTGCCGGGCTATCATATTTGCGCGCAAAGAAATCCGGCTGGGCGATCAGCCGGTGTTCCTTGGCGAAGCGCCAGATCGGCGGCAGCAGCCAATACGACAGCACATAGGCCAGACAGCCATAACACAGGATGTAAAACACCGGCGCGCCGTGCCCGTAAGCGAACCCGCTGCCACCCAGGAAGGTAAAGGTCGTGTAGATCTCCCCCGCCATCAGCACGAAAACCAGGATCGTGCCAAACCCCCGGCCGCCGACGGTCCACTGCTCCAGGTTCATGTCCTTGCCGCGCCGGGCCCGCAGGCCCAGCAGCAGCACGCCGATAATGGTGAGGCAGATGATGATCAGCGCTGCGTTCATCGCCGCACCTCCGGCGCATTACGATTGGCGGGATCGAGGATGTAAATGATTGTCATGATCACGCTGGTCAGGACGATCCACAGCACAATCCAGGCCAAGACCAGCGGCATGCCGAACATCAGCGGCTCGACACGATTAAGCAACGGGGTGCCGACAAGAATGCCCAGGAAGGGCAGCGCCGCCAACCATTTCACGAAGCCCATGGCCCCTCCTCCATTTCAATCCACGTGAATGAGACAGCATCGGTACCGGCTGCCCCAGGACACGAATGACGCCTGCAACCCAATTCCTATCCAGGTGTTGAGTTCGACACGCCCCGGGAGACACCCCAAGGAGATGCCAATGACCGACACTAACCGAACCAAGCCCATTCCCAACCAAGCAGAACGCCGCGCCCCAACCCCGCCTGAGAACAACGCGCAAAAGTCGCGCCCCAACCCCATCCCCGATGGGGAGGCCATCGCCGAACTCGGCGACAGAATCGGCGGCCCTGCCTAAACGGTTTGTTCCTTATTGTAAACGGTCCATAGCGCCGTCAACAATTCGCCCCGTCACCAATTCGCCCCATCAACAATTCGCCTCGTCGGCCGCGCGCGGCCGACGAGGTACACGACGGGGCGGCGGCTAATCCCGTGCCCGCTTCGGGAACTGCATGCAGATCAGGTCCGCCCCGTTCGCGCCGGCCCGCAGCACAGCCGCCGCATCATCCGGTGCCACGAAGATGCAGGACTGCATCGGCAGCAACGCCCCGCCGCCAACCGCGGCCGCCCCCGCCGAAACCAGCCAGAACTGCCCGCCGCCGCTGGACGGATCCGGCCCGGTGATCGATCCATCGGCCGGAACGGTATAGCGCCATGTTCCAAGTCCATCAGGGGTTTCAGCGATCACCGCCCCACCGGATGGCGCCGTCAACGCCGCCAGTTCCCGATCCGAAAGCGGCGGCAGCGGCCCGCACGTGGCCTCCCGGTGCTGGAACCTGGCCCGCGCCTCGCGCAGTTGCTGCCGATGCGCCGGCATGTAGCGCGCGCCGGGATCCCAGGCGTTGCGCAGCGTGAACCAGGCCACACCCTCCTCCGCCGCGACGATCGGACCGTACGCCGAATAAGCGTCCGTGTAATGAACCGCGACGCTGGCGATGTCATGCAGCCCCAGCCGGCCAGACCCCTGCACCACCACCTGATACTGGTCCGCCTGATGGAAATGCGGATGCACCACCGCGCCCGCGTCCTTCTCCACCAGGAACGCCATCGGATACAGCCCCTCGGACGACGGCGCAGCCTCGCCTTCCGCCAGGGTGTTGCGGTTCTTGCCAATGAAGGTGGTGTGCCAGCCATTGGCGGTTTTCCGCCGGGACGTGGCGTGCGCGACCGTGCTGTCAGCGGTTAGGATCATGGACCAGTCTCCCTTTGGCGTTTACGCTAACCGGGAACGGTGGGTCTGCCAACTTTGCGGTATGACATATCATCCAGAAAAGACAGCTAAGGAGAGCGCGCCGTGGCCTACACCCCATTCGATCTCACAGGCAAAGTCGCCCTTGTCACCGGCGGTAACAGCGGCATCGGCCTGGGGATGGCGCGGGCCATGGCACAGGCCGGCGCGGATATCGCCATCTGGGGCACCAATCCAGCGAAGAATGCTGCCGCCGCTGACACGCTTGTCGCTACCGGACGCAAAATCCTGACGCTGGAATGCGACGTTGGCAACGAAGCCACGGTCGAAACGTCTTTCGCCCGCACGCTGGACGCATTCGGCCGCGTCGACGGCTGCTTCGCCAACGCCGGCGTCTCCGGCCGCGGCGGTAAGTCCTTCCTCGAAATGAGCAGCGCTGAGTGGCATCGCGTTACCCGCATCAATCTCGACGGTGCGTTCTACACGTTTCGCGCGGCCGCCAAACACATGGTCGAACGCGCCGGCGGCGGCGTCCTGGTCGGCACCGCATCCCTCGCCGCGATCGAGGCCGCGCCACGCAGCGAACATTACGCGGCCACCAAGGGCGGGATGATTTCCATGGTCAAGGCCATGGCCGTCGAGTTCGCCCGCTACGGCGTCAGGGCCCACGCCATCCTGCCCGGGTGGATCGAAACGAACATGACCGCGAACGCCGTCCACACCGAAGGATTCCAGACCAAGGTATTGCCCCGCGTACCGATGCGGCGCTGGGGCGCAGGCGACGATTTCGGCGGCATCGCCGTCTACCTGATGAGCTCGGCATCGAAATATCACACCGGCGACACCTTCGTCATCGATGGCGGATATTCCCTGTTTTAGTATCCAGCCGCCGATCCCCCCAAACTCACGCAAGAGGCGACATCCGATAAGCCGCCTCCACCAACGCCACCGCCGCCGCATTGTCCGCCAAATCGGCTATCGGGGGCCGCCCAGCCTCCAGCCGCTGCAATGTATCCCGCACGAATGTCGGATAGAAATGCACGTTGGTCAGCTTCATCGCCCGCGTGGCGCGTGTCCGATCGTTGGAAACGATCTCAAGTGTGCCGTCGTCGCGCGCGGCGAAGTAGTGCCCCTCGGTCCGGATCGAGTAATGCAGATCGAAAACCGAATTCGGCGCCGGATACAAATACCCGGTTTCCACCATGCAACGCGCGCCACCGCCCTGCATCAACACCACCGCGTGGTCCTCGATGTCCAGATGCGCGTTGCGGTTCGACATCATCGCCCCGGTCACCGCCAGATCGGCCCCAGCCAGCAGCACGCGGCACAGATCCATGAAATGCACGCCGAGGTTAAGCAGCGCCCCACCACCGGAAAGCCGCCGGTCGGTCATCCATTCCACGCGCTGCTGTTGATACCGGTCGACCATCCCGCCGATGAACTTGAACGTCGCATACTGCACCGGTTCGTTCATCGACAGGATCGCTTCGATCAGCGGACTGTAGCGGATCACGTATGGAACCGCGGCAAACACGCCCGACGCGGCTGCCTGGGCGGCGATCTCCGCCGCTTCGGCCGCGTCGATCGCGCACGGCTTCTCCATCGCGAACGGAATGCGCGTCCCGATCAGGAACCGCGCCAGCGCCGCCATATCGCAATGCCGAGCCAGCGCGAACGCGAAGTCCGGCTTCAGCGCCGCGCACATCTCCCGGTAATCCGCGAATGCCTTGCACCCCGCCTTCGCCACGGCCGCTTCGGTGCGCGACAGATCCGGATCACTGACGCCAACAATCGAAACGCGCGGCATCGCCAGGCACGGCTCGAGAAAGAACGGCGTATGCCAGTGGGAGACCCCAATCAGCACCACGCGCATGTCGCTCCCCCTCTTTTGTGTTGTCTTTCCCTGGCGCATCGTAGCGGTTCCTGCAAGCCGAGGACCCATGATGATCACCCTGTCGGAGAATTTTCGCGCACTGTTCTACAGCCCGTTCTACGCAGCCCACGCAACCGGCGCCTATGCGAACGAGGGTGTGGATGTCGAACTCCGCCTGTCCTCGGACCCGAACAGCACAGCCGCATCACTCCGCGCCGGCGACGTCGAGGTCATGTGGGGTGGCCCGCTGCGCGTCTTGCTGACCCATGACGCCGATCCCGGCTCCGACGTCGTCTGTTTCTGCGACGTCGTCGCGCGCGACCCGTTTTTCATCATCGGCCGCGAACCCCGCCCGTCATTCCGTCCCGCCGACCTCGCCACCGTAAGTCTAGGCACCGTATCGGAAGTGCCGACCCCATGGCTGTGCCTGCAGGATGATATCAGGCGCGACGGCGTGGATCCGGCTTCCGTCACCCGCGTGACGGACCAGTCGATGGCGGCAAACGCCCAGGCGCTGCGGGCCGGAACACTGGATGCGGTGCAG
>DATARX010000090.1:0-3391 GCA_036263955.1 Rhodopila sp. | reverse complement strand
ACCACGGGATGCTGGCACAGCCGGATCGACTGCATGCTCTCGTCCAGTACGTGGGCGTATTCGGCCTCGCGCTCCTCGGTGCCGCGTTCGGCGGCAAACGCGGCAATATCGGCGCCGGCACTAAAGGCCTTGTCGCCGGCGCCGCGCAGCACGACGCAGCGCAAATCGTTGTCGGCCGACAATTGCTGCATGATCGCGTGCAGGCCGCGCCACATCGACAGGTCGAACGCATTGCGCCGTTCCGGCCGATTGAACGTGACGGTGGCGATGGTGCCGCCGACGGAAACCGTCAGGCGAGGGTCGACTGGGTTGATCATTGCGGGCAAAGCCTCCTTACCCGCCGGTGTCTGTCACACGATCTTAAAGTCGTCCATTGCCGGGCGGCCGGTGACGTGTCGCCAGTGATGCCAGAGTAGCCGCGCCGCCAGCGACCGGACCGGCTGCCAGGCGGTGGCCAGTTCGCGCAAGGCGGCTGGCGCCGGCCGGACCGGCAGTCCTTTCAGGTCGGCCAGGGCCGCGGCGAGCGCGATATCGCCGGAGGGGAAGATGTCCATCCGGTCGAGTGCGAACAGCAGGTAGATTTCGGCGCTCCAGCGGCCCATGCCTTTGATCGAGCCGATGGTGACGATCGCGGCCTCGTCATCCAGCAAGGCGATGCGGTCGGCGCTGAGCGTGCCATCCAGGAAAGCGGCCGCCAGCGCGCGCGCATGGATGACCTTGGGGCGGGAGAGGCCGGCGGTGCGGAGGGCTTCGTCGGACAGATCCATCAGGGATGCGGGATCGAGTGCGCCGGGGATGGCGCGCAGCCGGCCCCAGATCGCCGCGGCGGCCTGGTTGCTGATCATTTGTGCCACAATCGCTTGCAGCAGGCCGGGAAAGCCTTGTGTGCGACGGCGCCAGGGCAGGGCTCCGGCGCGATCCTGGATGGTGCCGAAATCCGGATCGCGTGCGATCAGCGTCTCGATCGCGACGAGCGCTGCCGATGGCGGCCGATGGGTGTCGTCCATGGGTCAGTGGAAAGCAGACGGCGGCGGCGGGATCAAGTCCAGGCCCGCGCAGTCCATGTCGGCGCAGCCGCTGACTTGAGCCGCTCAAACCGGAACAACCCGGCGATTACCGGGGTGGTCGAGGCGACGGAGATGCCACGAGGATGACATCTCCGTTCGGATTGACGGTCAGCTGATGCGCTGGATGCGCCCGGTGTGCGGATCCATGGTGAACTTCGCCACGACCGAACCTTCCGGGGTGGTCAGGCTGAAGCCGATCGGGCCGTCCGATGTTGCGGCCACGTTGGTGACCTTCCAGGTGTGGTTGCCGTTCCACAGCAGGAAAGCCTCGGCGATCTTCTGCACGTCAGCCGGAGCGAGCTGGCGGTCTTCCTGCCGGTGGATCAGCGCGAAGGTGCCCGGGGCGAACGGCCGATGCTCCATCATGCGATGATGCCAATCCATCATGCCCAGGTGGTGCATCCCGGGATGGGGCCCTGGCTCACCCATCTCGCGGCCCGGCGGCGGGGCGGGTTGGGCTTGCGACAGGACTGCGCCGGTGGCGATACCACCGATAACGAATGCCGCGGCGGCGGCAAGGATGGTCTGACGCATTGGATTCTCCATGGGTTGCGCTGGCGCATACATGGGCCATTCGGATGCTCCAATCCGCTCTGCAAGGCGACGAATTGCAATAAAATGCAACGGTCGTTTCGGCCTGGGCCCTGGGCGGCTTATGTTACAGTGCATGGACCAGACACCGCACATCCTCGTTATCGATGACGATCGCGAAATCCGCGATCTTCTCGCCCGTTTCCTGGAAAAGCAGCGCATCCGGGTCACCGCCGTCCGCGACGGCAAGGAAGCGCGAAGAGCCTGGCTGAACGGGCATTACCAGCTGGTGGTGCTGGATTTGATGTTGCCGGGCGAGTCCGGGCTGGACGTGGCACGCTGGCTCCGTACCCAGGGCGAGATCCCGATCGTAATGCTGACCGCGATGGGCGAGGAGACCGACCGCATCATCGGATTGGAACTGGGCGCCGACGACTACGTCTCGAAGCCGTTCAACCCGCGCGAACTGCTGGCCCGCATCCGCGCCGTGCTGCGCCGGTCCGGCGACCATGCCGAGACGAAGCACGACGCATCGGTGCGCGGATTCCGCTTCAACGACTGGACGCTGGAGCCGGCACGCCGGCGGCTGCTCAATCCCGAAGGGGTGGAAGTGGCGCTGACCGGTGGCGAATATGACCTGCTGCTGGCGCTGGTGGAGCGGGCGAACCGGGTTTTGACCCGGGACATGCTGCTGGATCTGCTGCGCGGGCGGCAGGCGGGACCGTTCGATCGCGCGATCGACGTCGCGGTTTCCCGACTGCGACGCAAGCTTGAGGATGACGGGCGGAACGCACAGCTTATAAAGACCGTGCGCGGAGGGGGGTATGTCCTCGCCGCGACGGTGGAGCGTGTATGAAACTTCGCTTTTGGCCGCGCAGCCTGGCGGCCCGAACCGCATGGGTTTTGCTGGTCGGTCTGGTCCTGGTGCAGGTCGCCGGCCTGACGATCCATGCGCTGGATCGGATGGACGTGCAGCGGCTGGCGCAGGCCCGCGATATCGCGGTGCGCGTGGTGGCGGTTTACCGCACGATCGCGCTGACCGACGTGCCGCGGCGTGCGGATGTCCTTGCGGAATTGCATCGCGGCCCCGACCTTTCGGCGGCGTTGAGTTCCTCGCCGCCACAGGTGGACCTGCCGGAGATGCCGACCCCCGAACAGCGTCTGCTGCGGGTGAACATGAATCTGGTTCCGCTCGGTGCGCCGCAGATGCGATGGCGGGAACTCATCGTTTATGGCGGCCATTTCTGGCACAAGGCGGTGATCGGCATGCGCCTGCCGGACGGCGAATGGCTGGATGTCACAACGGAACTGGAACCGCTGCGGCCGTGGCACTCACCGACATTCCTGTTGGCCTTCGTGCTGATGACGGTGACGGCCGCCGGCCTGACGCTGTGGGCGGTACGGCGCCTCACCGCGCCGGTTCGTACCTTGGCGGCGGCGGCGGAGGCGCTGGGGCGCGACGTGAATGCCGCGCCGTTGCCGGAGAACGGTCCGACAGAGGTCGCCGTGGCGGCGGTGGCGTTCAATACCATGGCGGCTCGTATCCGCCGCTTCGTGCAGGATCGGACCGAGTTGCTGACGGCGATCGGGCATGACCTGCGGACGCCGATTACGCGGTTGAAGCTGCGGGCGGAGTTTGTAGAGGACGACGAGCAACGCGGCAAGATCCTGGCCGATCTGGAGGAACTGGAGGCGATGGTGTCGGCCACGCTGGCGTTCGGCCGGGATTCCCGCACGACGGAGCCGGTGTCGCCGCTGGACCTCGCGGAACTGCTGCGGACGATCCTGGATGA
>DATARX010000044.1:0-1875 GCA_036263955.1 Rhodopila sp. | reverse complement strand
ATCTCCGCCGCCGCCATGCCATCGCGCCAGGCGCTCGGCTGCGTGCGCAGCACCGGCACCTTGTCGAAGCTGCCCCCGGCCCACATCGTCCGCCCACCACGCCACCACGGCAACGTTGCCTGGCGGTAGCGCTTGTAGCCGCCGAAAATCTCGTCGCCGCCTTCGCCGGTCAGCACCACCTTGACGTCCTGCCGAGCACGGCGGGCGAGGAACCAGGACGGGATGATGGCATAGTCCATCGTCGGGTCATCCATCGCCGCGACGATCTCCGGCAGATGCTGCCAGACCATTTTCTCCGATACCTCGATCGCCTCATGCTTCGCCCCGACTGCGCGGGCGATCGCGGCCGCCTGGTCGCGCTCATCGGCCGCTCCGGGCGCGTCGAATCCGGCGGTGAAGGCCAGCACCGGCTGCTCGTTCAGCCGCGACATCAGCGTGATCAGTGTCGCGCTGTCGATGCCCCCCGACAGGAACATCCCATACGGTACGTCGCTGCGCTGATGCAGGTCGACGCTCTCCATCAGCGCCTGATCCAGCCGCCGCATCGCCGTGTCCTCGTCGATGGTCTCGGGTGGTGCGGCCGGAATCGAATTGATCTGCCGCCGCTCCAGGATATGCCCGTCGGAGCAGGTGATCGTCTCGCCCGGCAGGACCCGCTGGATGCCCTCGAAGATCGTGTCCGCGCCGGTGGTAAACTGCAGTTGCAACAGCTCCTCGACCGCCGCCGGCCGCACGGCGCGCTTCACCAGCCCGGCTTCCAGCAGAGCCTGGGGCTCCGAGGCAAAGGCAACGCCGCCCTCGATCGTGGCGATGTATAACGGCTTGATGCCGAACGGATCGCGCGACAGGGTGACAGTGCGACGCACGCGTTCGTGAATGGCGATTCCGTACATGCCGCGAAGCTGCTTGGCGTAGTCCGGCCCGTCCCGGAGCCAGAGATGCAGCGGCGGTTCGCAATCGCTGTTGGTGGCGAAGTTCACGCCAGGCAGCGACTCGCGCAGTTCTCGATAATTATAGATCTCGCCATTGGCCACCAGCGTCGCGGGACCGGCGAAAAAAGGCTGGTCGCCCGTCACCAGGTCGATGATCGCCAGCCGATTGTGCATCAGCGCCACGCGGCCCATGACCGCATGGCCGCTGCCGTCCGGCCCGCGGTGATGCAGGGCGCCGATCAGCTTCGACAGCACACTGGGGTCTGGCGGCGCCGCGCCGGAAGAGAGGATCAGCCCAGCGATACCGCACATTATAGAGTCTCTCTCTCCGCATTCCGAACCGCCCCGCCCGCCGGCGGATTGGTGCCCCGTGGATCGGTGCCCCGTGGACCAGTGCCCCATGGACCAGTGCCCCGTGGACCAGTGCCCCACGGACCAGGGCCCCGTGCATCGGTGTCCAGTGGATCTGTGAATAACGCACGCGGCGCGATTTGTCGCGGCCAAGGTCGTCTTTTCGGCCGGTTGACCGCTCGATACGCCGAGCCATGGAAGGGTGTTCCAGATGCCACGAATATCCGCCATGCACGAATCAGTAAAACGCGCCGGCTTGAACGCTTGACTCGGCCCGAACGGCCTTCTAGAGATCGCGCCCTCGGCCGACCCAAGGGTTTTCGGATGTTTTCCGGATGGGACGGTCGCCGGTTCGCAGGCAAATGACGCATGCGGCGCCGCCCTTCCTCTCCGGTTGGGCTTAGGCCGTCTGCCCTCGTCACCCCGCTGGATGGGATTGTCCCCATGCCGGCGGGCTTAGTCTGTTAGGCGGCGATCACACCAGAACCCGCGGCGAAGCGCGACACGGAAAGAGAAAGAGGTCCATGCCGACCATCAACCAGCTTATCGCCCAGGGGCGCGAGCGGCCGAAGACCCGGAACTCGGTTCCGGC
>DATARX010000002.1:0-8677 GCA_036263955.1 Rhodopila sp. | reverse complement strand
GAGTCGGGGTTGAGGTCGGCCAGGGCGTCGCCGTCGGCGCCGGGATCGGGGCGGTTGAACAGATGGGAATACAGGCGGATTTCGGCCGGGACGGCGTCGGCGGCGGCGACCCAGTGCAGGGTGGCCTGGACCTTGCGGCCGTCCGGCGCGTTGCCGCCCTTCGATTCCGGATCGTAGGTGCAGCGTAGGGCGACCACCGACCCAGTTTCGTCCTTTACGACTTCCTGGCAGGTGACGAAGTAGCCGTAGCGCAGGCGGACTTCCTTGCCGGGTGAGAGGCGGTAGAACTTCTTGGGCGGGTTCTCCATGAAGTCGTCCTGCTCCACGAAGAGTTCGCGGCCGAAGGTCACCATCCGGCTGCCGGCGTCGGGATTGTCTGGATGGTTGCGGGCCTCCAACTGTTCGGTCTGGCCTTCCGGGTAGTTGTCGATGATCAGCTTCAGCGGGCGCAGCACGGCCATGCGGCGCGGGGCGGTGGGATTGAGCGTGTCGCGGATGGCGGAATCGAACATCGCGACATCCACCGTGCTGTAGGCGCGGGCGACGCCGACGCGGCTGATGAACTCCCGCAGGGCGGCGGCCGGGACGCCGCGCCGACGAATGCCGGCGATGGTGGGCATGCGCGGATCGTCCCAGCCGGCGACGTGTTTTTCAGTGACCAGGCGGGTGAGGTGGCGCTTGGACAGGATGGTGTAGGTGACGTTCAGGCGGGCGAATTCGTACTGGCGTGGGCGGGACGGGACCGGCAGGTTGTCGATCAGCCAGTCGTACAGCGGGCGGTGATCCTCGAATTCCAGCGTGCAGACGCTGTGGGTGATGTTCTCGATCGCGTCGGACTGGCCGTGGGCGAAGTCATAGGTCGGGTAGATGTTCCAGGCGTCGCCCGTGCGTGGGTGGTGGGCGTGCAGGATCCGGTACAGCACCGGGTCGCGCAGGTTCATGTTGCCGGACGCCATATCGATCTTGGCGCGCAGCACGCGGGCGCCATTGGGGAATTCACCGGCCCGCATGCGGCGGAACAGGTCCAGGTTCTCCTCCACCGAACGGGTGCGGAACGGGCTGTTCTGGCCGGGTTCGGTCAGGGTGCCGCGCTGGGCGCGCATCTGGTCCGGGGGCGTGTCGTCGACATAGGCGTTGCCGGTGCGGATCAGGTGTTCGGCCCATGCGTAGAGCTGCTCGAAATAGTCGGAGGCGTAGTAGAGGTGCTCGCCCCAGTCGAAACCGAGCCAGCGGACGTCGCGCTGGATGGAGTCGATGAAGGCCTGTTCTTCCTTGATCGGGTTGGTATCGTCGAAGCGCAGATGGCAGGCGCCGCCGAACTCGCGGGCGATGCCGAAGTTCAGGCAGATCGACTTGGCGTGCCCGAGGTGCAGGAAGCCGTTGGGTTCGGGCGGGAAGCGGGTAACGACGCTTTGGGTGCGGCCAGCGTCCAAATCTGCCTGGACGATGTCGCGGATGAAATCGCGGCCCGCTTCGGTCGTCCCCGGTTCGGTCGTCGTTGTGTCGTTGTCCACCATGCCTCCGGCTCCAGTATGCCCTCCCCGACCAGCGGAACGGGCGCCTCTCACTACACAAATGGTGGTGCTTTGGCGACTGATTGAGAGGGGATCGCGAGCGAACGGGCGGGCGATGTGGCTGTTGGGGCGTTCGCCGCCACATTAGCGGGGTGGGGCGTGGGCATTTTCCGGTTCGTGGGACCAAGCGTGCGATCTTGCCTATCCCGTGGCGCCCCCCTAGGGCGGCCTCGCCGAGGCACGCCAGCGTGTATTGCTTGATATAACCCGACGTCCCACCTCACGAGACAGGAGGGAAGGGTGTCATGAGGAGCATCGGGCCTTTGCTCATGGTTGCCGCGCTCGGTTTGGCCTTGAGCGTGTCACCAGCTTTCGCCTGGCGTGGCGGAGGCGGTGGAGGTTATTACGGACGCGGTGGTTTCCACGGTGGCGGTCCCGGATTCTACGGCCGCGGCTACGGGGGGCACGGCTGGTATGGCCGAGGTTGGGGCGGCTGGCGGGGTTACGGACCCCGGTTCGGCTATGGGGGCTTTATCGTCCCCTACGCTTACCCGTACGGCTATCGGTATCCCTATCCATACCCTTACAGGTATCCCTATCCATACGCCTACGGCGGCGTGCCATACTACCCATACGGCTACTGAGGCGCTCGGCCACTATCGATATTTGCGCTCGGCAATGCTTCGCGGCCCTCGCGCTTTCTCCGCGTTCGAATGGAGGAAGAACGCACAAGCCGGATGGTGGATCGAGGCGACCGAGCGCATGCGCGGATGGGGACGTGAGCGGGGCTGCCACGGTTTCATCTTCATTATGACATCGGTTCTGATGTGGTAGCGGATCGATCACGGTTGCCTCGTTTCGGTTTTGTAACGCGGCTTATGTGGGGGATGGTGAAGCGGCGTTTGGCCATGCGACGCCGGTGCTGTGTCTGGCTTGCGGACTCTTTAGCGCGGAGCAAGAACGAGGGCCGCGAAGGGCCGCTGAGCCGCGCGCTGTTTTCGGCGCTAGAGCCCTGTGAACCGGGTTCCGGCGCTGGATGCTTGGTCCGGCGGCGGTTTCGAACGGTATTGATGTGCCCGCGCCGATCCGCAGCCCTTTGCTGCCGGGGCAGACCGGCCTTTGACGTTATCGAATAGTTGCCCCAATGTGCGCCGTCTTGCGGCGATGATCATGACGACAGTGCCGCGCCTGCAACAAAACCACGGAGATGCCACCATGCGCCATAATCGCCTACGGGCGCTTCTCACCGCCGGGAAGCCCACGCTTGGGACGCATCTGCTGTCGACCTGGCCGACGCTGGTGGAACTGGTTGGCCAGGCGGGCAACTATGACTATGTCGAGTTTACCGCGGAATATTCTCCGTTCGATATGCACGACCTGGATAATCTCGGCCGCGCGTTGGAGCTGAAAGACCTTGGCGGAATGATCAAGGTCGAGCAGACCCAATGGACGCACCAGGCGATGCGTGCCATCGGCTCAGGCTTCCAGAGCGTGCTGTTCGCCGATGTGCGCACGGTTGCTGATGCGCACGCCTGCGTCGCCGCGGTTCGCGCCGAGACACCTGGATCCGGCGGCCGCCTGGGGGTGGGCATGCGGCGTGACGTCGGCACCGTCCGCGACGGCGGCTCGCCCGCCTATGTCGCCGCGCTCGACGAGGTAGTGATCGCGGTGATGGTCGAGAAGCGCGAGTGCGTCGAGGATCTGGATGCGATCCTGTCGGTCAAAGGCATCGACATGGTGCAGTTCGGCGGATCGGACTACGCGATGAGCATCGGCGTCACCGGCCAGCGCAGCCACCCCGAGGTGATGAAGGCCGAACGCAAGACGATTGAGACCGCGCTGAAGAAGGGGCTGCATCCGCGCGTGGAACTCGGCGACATCGCGCAGGCGGCGCCTTATCTGGAAATGGGTGTGAAACATTTCTGCATCGGTTGGGATGTGCGTGTCCTGCATGACTGGTGGCGCACCAACGGCGAGGGCATGCGCGCCATGCTGAATGACGCAACCGAGGGCGGGGCAACGGGGGGCGGGGCAACGGGGGGCGTGGCGCGACCGGCGAAGCAGGCGGTCGGGACATACTGAGGCGCCTCCTCGGCGGCCCGGCCGGGGTATCCGTTCGGGAGTCCGCGGGGAGACGGGCGGTTGGGAGAAACCCTAACACGCCGTATCGCGCGTACGGCGTGTTAGGGTTGTCGTATCCGATTCACCCGGCGAATCGTGGCCGCGGCGCGATTTCCGCTTGTTTGCGATCGGATACTAGCTTGAGCCGCGCGGCGGATCAGGCAGTGCGCGATACACGGTGTTGCGTGATACGCGAAGGCGTCGCGCGGTCTCGCTGACGTTGCCGGCGGTCTCGTGGTGGACCGTTCGGATCCGCTCGTGCAGCATCTCCCTTAGCGGGCGGTCGGCAGTAAGATCGGTCGTCCGTGCGCCCAGCGCGGCAATGGTTTCGGCACTGATGACGCCAGCGGCGTCCAGGAGCGTGAGGCGCGTCAGGAGCGCGCGCAATTCGCGGATGTTGCCGCGCCACGGCAAATCGCGCAGGCCGGCGATCGCGGCATCGTCGATTTGCCAGTTCGGCGCAACGCCGCCCAGCACGTGACGCACGATCGCGGCAAAATCGGATCGGACACGCAGCGGCGGCAGCACGATCTGGATCGTGTCCAGGCGATAGAACAGGTCAGCACGGAAGCGGCCCGCCGCCATCGCCTGGGCCAGGTCGGCGTTCGTCGCGGCAATAAGCAGCACGTCCACCTGAACCCGCCGGCCGCCGCCCACCGGGCGCACGGTCCAGTCGTCCAGCAGCCGCAGTAGCACCGATTGCAGCGGTGGTTTCATTTCGCCGATTTCGTCCAGGAACAGCGTGCCGCCGTCCGCCTCCAGCACCAAGCCTGGCGCGCCGCCGCGCCGCGCGCCGGTAAACGCGCCCTCGGCATGGCCAAACAATTCGGCCTCTGCGAGACTTTCCGGGAGCGCGGCGCAATTCACCGCCACGAAGGTGCCGGTCCGGCTGCTGGCGGCATGCGCGTGGCGGGCAAACTGTTCCTTGCCGGTCCCTGTCTCGCCGCGCAGCAGGATGGGCAGCTTGCGCCGGGCGGCGCTTTCCAGTTGGCGGACCGACGCCGCCACCGCGGGGTCCTGCGCCACGAAGCACATGCGGGGCACGCCCGGTGGCGCGACGACCAGTGGCGCGACGACCGGTGGCGCGACGACCGGCGGAGCACCGACCGGGACCACCGGCACGGGAACCACGGGCACGGGAACCACGGGCACGGGAACCACGGGCGCTGGGCGCACGACACGCAGGTTATCAAGCCTTGCGGCGAAGACGCTGCCGACCCGGTCTTCCAGTCGCACCCTTTCGTTGTTGCGGCTTGCGTTCAGCACGTCTTCGAACCGGACGCGGAACAGGTCTTCCAGGCGCCGGCCGCGCGCCACGGGCAGGCCCTGCAGCAGAAAGCGTGCCTGTCGGTTGGCGCCCAGCACCATGCCGCCCGGGTCGAGGGCGAGCAGCCCGGCACTGAGCGTGTGCAGATATTCCGCCCGGCTGTGCAGGGCAATCAGCACGTCGGTGCGGTGGCATTCCCGAAACAAACCATTTTCGATCTGCGTCGCCGCCATCGAAACGAGCGCGCCGGTGTGCTGTTGCCGTGAACGGCAGTCGGAGGAAGCGTCCAGCACCCCGGCCAGCGCGCCTTCGGCGTCGAATACCGGGGCGGCGATGCAGGTCAGCGTGCTGAACTGGGCAAAGAAATGTTCCGCGCCATGCACCATGATCGGCTTGCCGGTCTGCACGACGGTGCCGAGTGCGTTGGTGCCGCAGCTGGTCTCGGTCCACAGCGTGCCTGGGCGGATGCTGCTGGCGCCCGCGGTCTCGCTGAAGCTCTGGTCGGTGATGGCGTCCAGCAGGATTCCGTCGGCCCCGGCGAAGGCAACCATGAAATTGCTGCCGGCGATCTGGTGATACAGATTGTCCATCTCGCACAGCGCCAGGCGTCGCAGAAGATCGCGCCGCTGACGGGCTTCACACAAAGTCGTTTCGTCCACGACGATTCGTGGCGGCGGCTTTCGCGGATCCAGCCCAACCGCGAGGCACCGGGTCCAGCTTTCCGCGATCGGCGCCGGCAACAGGTCGGCCGCGGCCAATCCACGGCGTTCGAGAACCACGCGGGCGCGCGACAGGCGATCCTCCGCCGAAAGCAGCATCCGGCTCTCCCTGGTATCGCGCCTCACTGAAGCGCGATACCTGATCATGGCGTCGGTATAGCCACGTTCGACCGTCGCCTCCACGTCACTTTGTCGAGTGTTCAAAAACGGAACAATTGTGGTGGGCACAGGCTGTTCAGGTGTTGAACAACGGGCGCGACGTATTTCGAAAAATCCAGGCAATCACCAGGGGAAGGCGACTGGCACGCAGCTTGCTGATCAACACGATGCCGCGAAAGGCGGCGCGAACCCAACCGAAGGGAGCGGGCGATGAAGGCGGCTGTGCTGCATGCCTATGACGAGTCACTCAGCGGCGAAGCGTTCGTGAACTATGAGGACGTTCCCGATCCACACATCGGAAAGCCGACGGATGTTATCGTGCGCATCGGCGGCGCCGGGGTGTGTCGCACGGATCTGCATATCGTCGAAGGCATCTGGCGCGGCAAGGTGGATGTCCAACTGCCGTATATCATGGGCCACGAAAACGCAGGCTGGGTCGAGGAAGTCGGCAGCGCCGTCGAAAGCGTCAAGCCGGGCGATGCCGTCATCTGCCATCCCCTGGTGACCAGTGGCCATTGTCTGGCGTGCCGGCGCGGCGACGACATGCACGCGACGGACAGCCGGTTCCCCGGCATCAACGCCAATGGCGGCTACGCGCAGTACCTGGCGACCGGCGAGCGCAGCCTGATCAAGCTGCCGGCATCGCTGTCGCCGAAAGCGGTGGCGCCGTACACCGATGCGGGCCTGACGGCATACCGAGCCGCGAAAAAGGCCTCACGCCATTTGCTGCCGGGCGAATTTGCTGTCTGCATCGGCGCCGGCGGCCTGGGCCATATCGGTGTCCAGGTGTTGCGCGCGCTGTGTGCCGCCGAGATCATCGTGGTCGATCGTTCTGATGTCGGACTAGGCCTCGCCGCGGAATGCGGCGCGCATCACGTGGTAAAAGCCGATGGCGGCGAGGTGGACGGCGTGCTGGCCCTGACCGGAGGCCACGGAGCGGAGGCGGTGATCGACTTTGTGGGCGAGGGCACCGCGGTGGCGCAGGGCATCGCGATGACCCGGAACGGCGGCTACTATTACGTCGTTGGCTACGGCGGAAAGATCGAGCTGCCGACGATCGACATGATCACGAGTGAAAAGACCATCGTCGGCAATCTGGTGGGCACCTATCCCGAACTCGTGGAGCTGATGGCGCTTGCGGATCGTGGCCTGGTGACCCTGACGACGCGGGAATACCGCCTGAGCGAGGCCAACCAGGCACTGCATGACCTGCATCACGGCAAGATCAGGGGTCGTGCGGTGCTGGTGCCCTGATGCCGACCAGGGGATGGCTGCCAGCCGCGCGGGCGATCATCCCGGCGTCGGCACGAATGGCGGGGAGGTCGCGGTGCTGGCCGTGCCGGCGATGCTGTTCCATGGCCATGTGAGTCGACAATGACCGACGAAGACAAATCCAAGGACCGGTTCTTCGAGCGTGTCGGCGCGCTGGTCGAGGAGATGATTGCCGCCCACGGCAAGGACTTCACCATGGGCACGCTGATTCTGGCTACGCGTTTCATCCTTGAGGGCAAGCCGCTGGTGAAGCGGCCGGTCCAGGACGACGCGCCATGAGCGTCGCATGGTGTCGCGCGGCGCCAGTCGCACCGTGCGGAATTTTACTTTGCTGCAACTGCGAAGTGTCCTGCCGTGTTGGCGGAATATCATCATCGCTTTCGATGTCAACTGCCGGAACGCCGATTTTTACTTGGTGGTCCATTTAATCCAGGCTAGATTCCGCCCGGACCTGATTGGCGTGGCGCTGCCCGCGAAAGCGCGGGCCGCCGACAGACGTAAGAGTCATGATAGGGAGACCGCAAATGCCTGATGCATTGACGCTCAACAAGATCACCGCACAGCGCGGGATCAGTATCGGGGAGGCCACGCGCCGTATCGCAGACCTTGGCTGGACCCCGAGCTACGTCCAGGAAGCGATGACCTTCCCGACCGACTATAAGATCAAGAAGTCGCCTCGGGATCCGATGAAGCAGGTGCTGCGCTCGTATTTTCCGATGCAGGAGGAAAAGGACAATCGCGTCTATGGCGCCCTCGACGCTGCGCTGCGTGGGGACATGTTCCGCAACGTGGAGCCGCGCTGGGTGGAATGGATGAAGCTGTTCCTGGCTATCATTCCGTTCCCGGAAATATCGGCGGCGCGGTCGATGGCGATGATCGCCCGGCTCGCACCCGGCGAGGAACTTCGCACCGGCTTCACGATGCAGATGGTCGATGAGTTCCGGCACTCCACGATCCAGATGAACCTGAAGAAGTGGTATATGGAGAACTACATCGATCCGGCCGGGTTCGACATTACCGAAGCCGCGTTCGGACGCTGCTATGCGACCACCATTGGGCGGCAGTTCGCCGAAGGCTTCCTGACCGGTGACGCGATCACCGCGGCCAATATCTATCTGCAGGTCGTGGCCGAAACCGCGTTCACCAACACGCTGTTCGTAGCGATGCCGTCGGAAGCCGCGCGCAATGGCGACTACGCGCTGCCGACGGTGTTCCTGTCGGTGCAGTCCGACGAAAGCCGGCATATCGGCAATGGCCATTCGTTGCTGATGTCGCTGATCAACAATCCCGACAACCACCAATTGATCGAACGCGACCTGCGCTATGCGTTCTGGCAAAACCACGCGATCGTCGATGCCGCCGTCGGCACCATCGTCGAATATGGATCCACCCACCGCGAAAAGAGCAAGGAGAGCTACGTCGAACTGTGGCATCGCTGGATTTATGAGGACTATTACCGGACTTACATGCTGCCGCTGGAGAAGTACGGCATCAAGATCCATCACGACGACGTCGGCGCGGCGTGGGATCGCATGGTGAAGAAGCACTACGTGCACTATACGGCGCAGTTCTTCTCGGTCGGCTGGCCGGTGAACTTCTGGCGGATCGAGGCGCAGACCGATCGC
>DATARX010000495.1:0-2442 GCA_036263955.1 Rhodopila sp. | reverse complement strand
GTCCGCCCGCTTCGTGCAGGACGTTGTCACCCATGTCGACGGGCTGGACGACAAGACCGCGCAAAAGGTGGATTTTTATTCGCGCCAGTTCATCGATGCAATGAGCCCGTCCAACTTCCTGATGACCAACCCGGAAGTGCTGCGCAAGACCGCCGAAACCGGTGGGGAGAACCTGCTGAAGGGCCTGAACAACCTGCTGGGCGACCTGGAACGCGGCAAGGGCAAGCTTCGCATCAAGATGACCGACGCCGACGCGTTCAACGTCGGGGAGAATATCGGCGTCTCTCCCGGCAAGGTGGTGTTTCAGAACGACCTGATGCAATTGATCCAGTACGCGCCGTCAACCGAGAAAGTGCCGAAACGTCCGCTGCTGATCGCGCCCCCCTGGATCAACAAATTCTACATCCTGGACCTGCGGCCGCGAAACAGCTTCGTTCGCTGGGCCGTGTCCCAGGGACACACCGTCTTCGTCATCTCCTGGGTCAATCCAGACGAGAAACTGGCCGACAAAGGTTTCGAGGACTACATGAAAGCAGGCTTCCTCGCCGCACTCGACGCCATCGAGGCCGCGACGGGGGAACGCGAAGTCAACGCGATCGGCTACTGCCTGGGCGGCACGCTGCTCGCCTCCACCCTGGCCTACATGGCTGTGAAAGGCGACGATCGGATCAGGACCGCCACGTTCTTCGTCACCATGATGGATTTCCAGGAAGCCGGCGAACTCGGGGTTTTCATCGATGAGGAACAGCTCCAGGCGCTGGAAGACAAGATGAACCGGCGCGGCTATCTCGAAGGCAGCGAGATGTCCACCACGTTCAACATGCTGCGCGCCAACGACCTGATCTGGTCGTTCGTGGTGAACAACTACCTGATGGGCAACGACCCGTTCCCCTTCGACCTGCTCTATTGGAACGCCGACTCGACCCGGATGCCGGCGCGCATGCACAGCTTCTATTTGCGCAGGATGTATCAGGAGAACCTGTTATCGAAGCCAAACGGCATCACGCTCGACGGCGTCCCGATCGACCTGGGCAAGATCAAGACCCCCGCGTATTTCCTGTCGACGCGGGAAGATCATATCGCGCCGTGGAAGTCGACCTATCGCGGCACACAGTTATTGGGCGGCAAGAAGCGCTTTGTACTGGCCGCCTCGGGTCATATCGCCGGCGTCGTCAACCCGCCCGAGGGCGGCAAATACGGCCACTGGATCAGCACCGACCTGCCGCCGGACCCGGAGAGTTGGTTGCAAGGGGCAACCGAAATGGCCGGATCCTGGTGGCCGGACTGGCAGCGCTGGATTCTTGCCTCCGGCAAGGCGCAGGTGCCGGCGCGCCGGCCAGGCGATGGCAAGCTGAAGCCGATCGAGGATGCGCCGGGAAGCTACGTCAAAGTGCGTCTTGTCTGATGTCCCGCCCCCGCTTCGCCGCATCATGCGGTCGCATCATGCGGCAAACGTCTACGTCGCCTTCTTCGTTCTCGCCCGGCTCTTCCGTTTCGGCGCCGGCGTCGTCCTGACCTCTCCCTGGTCCGCCAGCCTGTCGGGGAATTCGCCAAGGTTCTCCTGAATGGCGGCCTCCTCGATCCCGCTCTCCCTGGGCGCGTCCAGCGGATTCGGCAGCAGGCCGCTGCCGGCGCTCTCCTCCATCCCGACCAGTTCGCGCGCCCGTTCCCAGAATTCGACGTCGCGCCCATGCGGCTTGCCGTCGGCTTCCCACAGCAAATAGGCGCGCTCCCGCACGCGCTGCTCATGCTCCGGGTCGATCGAAAGTGGATTACGAGACGATAGACGATCCTGTGTGCGTGCCATGAAGCCCCTCGGTGATAGTCAAGCCCGTCTTTAACGAGCGGACCGTAGCACCGTTGCATCCGATCGTGGCCCGCTCGTTCCGACCCGTCACGCGTTCGGCAGCCCCGTTCCCCCTTGCCAGCCCCGTTCCCCCTTGCCAGCCCGTTCCCCTTGGCCCGCCTCGTCACCCAATCATAACGTTAACCGGCGAGGCGCCGCCGCAGCACCCGGCGCCCCGCCGCGACCAACGCCTAACCGCGATATTCCGGCGTCGTTTGCAACAGCGGAAAGGCACTGTGCGCATGCGGCAGCGTCACTTGCGGCGCGTCGCGGAACAGGATGGCGGGGCTCAACTCGTTCAGGCTGCGGACGCCCGCCAGCGCCATGGCCACGCCGAATTCATGCTCCAGCAGTTCGAGCATTTTGTGCACCCCGGCATCGCCATCCGCCGCCAGCGCGTAGCAATACATCCGGCCCATCGCCACCGCGTCGGCCCCCAGCGCGATCGCCTTCACGATGTCGGTGCCCCGGCAGATACTGCCGTCAACGATGATCTTCGCCCGCCCGCGCACCGCCGCGGCCACCTCCGGCAGCACATCCATCGATCCGCGCCCATGATCGAGCTGGCGGCCGCCGTGATTGGAGACGTAGACGCC